>NZ_JAUSZL010000002.1:3050548-3355603 GCF_030817535.1 Streptomyces sp. V3I8
ACCACCTCGGCCTCGCCCTCGGGCGACAGCCGCACGGCCGCGCTGCCGAGATCCATGCCCAACGGCTCCCCGGAGGCTGCGGCCCCCGCGCCGGCCTTGGGCCGGGAGGGACCCCCGGGCACCTTCAGCCCGTACGCCTGCCAGGCCCGCCGGGCCAGCGGCCAGTCCTGCAGCGCGGTCGCCGCGATGCCGACGTTCCACCAATCGGGGGCCCCGGTCTCCCGGTCGAGCAGTGCCACGGCCCGCAGACCGGCCGCCCGCGCCTGCTCCCAGTCGTGCCGGAACTTGTGCAGCAGCGCGAGGTTGAACCAGGACTCGGACAGCCAGGGCTCCAGGTCCGCCGCGCGCGTCAGCAGCGCCCCCGCGTCCTCGTACCGGCCGTCGCCGATCAGTGTGAACGCACGGTCGGTGGCCTGCCGCCATGAGGCGGAGGGCCGGTGCCGTCCCTTGCCGAAGATCCTCACGATTCCCGCCTGCCAGTTCGTTGAAGAGCGTGCAGCCTCGGGCTGGACTGTGCCCCCTGTGTCCTCTTCCTCGCATCCAACCACGGACGGTCGGACGGGCGCTCATTACCCATGGGTTACCCAGCCAGGGGCGAGGTAAGACCGTCTCTCGCCAGTACCCTGGCCAGCGACTCGACCACCTCGGGCTGGTAGTCGCGCGCGGTGCCCAGCCGCAGCTCCTCCAGTGCTTCGAGGGGGCCGCCGGGACCGGCTTCCCGGGTCTTCTCCTCGTATGCGTTGACGGCCCGTACGATCCTGGCGCCGACCGGCTGCTCGCGGTACGGGTCCGCCTGCCGTTCCACCGTCACGGCGACCTCGGCGGCCACCCCCGTCCGGCGCACCACGGCACCGCCGAGCAGGGCGATGCGCCGCTGGTCCTCGGGAGCCAGGCCGGCCGTGGCCCCGCCGGGCACCGGGTCGAGGAGGGAGAGCTGGCCGATGTCGTGCATCAGGGCCGCGTACTCCAGCACGGTCAGGTCCGGCCCGGAGAGCCCCAGCTCACGGCCGACGGCCCGGCTGAGCGCCGCCACGCGCCGGGCGTGCCCCGCCGGGGTGCAGCCCGCGATCTCGGTGGCCCGGGCGAGGGAGGCGATCGTCTGGCGGTAGGTGGTCCGCACGGCCGCGTACCGCCGGAAGGACAGCTGGGTGAGCAGCAGCGGCAGCGAGAGGACGGGCAACGCCCACAGACCGGCGACGGCGACCGCGAGCGCGATGACGGCTCCGGTCGCGCAGACCGCCGGCCCGATGCCGAGGGTGCCCCGCAGCTCGTCCCGCAACAGCGGTCCGAACGGCCAGCGGGTCCGCGCGTGCGCCAGGGCCGCGGCCAGCACGGCGTCCCACAGCGCGGTCAGGACGAGCAGCGCGACGACGAGGGCCGCGTACCCGGGGCCGCCCCCGGCCCACTCCCCCACCGTGTCCCCGTCGTAGAGCGGCTGGGCGCACACGGCGGCGAACCCGACGGTCAGGACGCGCCGGGCGAGGTGGTCGGCGGTGGGCCCGCGCCCCTTCGCCACGTGCGGCACACAGCCCAGCAGGGAGGCGGCCGTGACCACGGCGACGATCTGCGGGACGCCGTCATGGGCGGCGTGTCCGGCGTTCTCCCCGAGGAGCGCGTAGGCGAGGGCCCCGGCGGCGGCGAGCGGCGCCGGCTCCCGCTCCTCCGCGCCGCTCCACCGGGCGAGCTCCCCCACGGTGATGAGCGCCCCGAAGGCGAGGGCGGTCCCGCGCTCGTCGATGCCGTGCCAGAGGGTGGCGGTGAGGGCGAGGACGGCGAACAGCGCGGCGCCGCCCCGGGCGAGCGCGAGGGCGGGCGGGACGCGGGACCTGCTCACGGGCACCTCCGGCGGACCGCACCCGCGACGGCGGCGATGACACCGGCGGTGGCAAGCGCAGGGACAGGGACAGGGACAAGGACAGGAGCACGGGCGGTGACTGGGACGGGGGCACGGACGGAGGCAGGAGCAGGGGCACGGACGGGGGTGCTCATGGCCTCGACCTGCCGGCGGTCCTACGACCGGCTTCCGGCCCGGTGGCGACGGGGCCGTACGGGGCCGGCGGGCCCGGCGGGCGGGGCCCGCCGCACGGCGGTGTCTCGTCGGCCGTCACCACCGGATGCCACCCCTGCCGTACGAGCGCCCGCACGAACGCCTCCACCATCCGCGGGTCGAACTGCGCCCCGGCACAGCGCTCCAGCTCCTCCAGTGCCACCGCGACCGGCCGCGCCCGCCGGTACGACCGGGTGGACGTCATGGCGTCGAAGGCGTCCGCGACCGCCACCACCCGGGCGAACTCCGGAATCTGGCAGCCCTTCAGCCCGTACGGATAACCGCTGCCGTCGAGCCGTTCGTGGTGGTGCAGGATCGCCGACCTGGCCTCCTCCAGGAAGCCGATCCCGCGGACCATCTCGTGCCCGTACTCGGGATGCAGCTCGACGACCCGGCGTTCCTCGGGCGTCAGCGGCCCCTCCTTGCGCAGCAGCCGGGTGGGGACGCCGAGCTTGCCCACGTCGTGGAGGATGCCGGCGAACCTGAGTGCCTCGGCCCGTTCGTCGTCCATGCCCAGCTCGCGGGCAATCATCATCGACGCCCGGCCCACCCGTTCGCTGTGTCCGCGCGTGTAGCCGTCCTTGATGTCGACGGCCTGTACGAGGGCCCGGATGGTGGCCTGATGGGCGGCGCGCTCCCGGTGGTACTGGGCGAACACCCACCACGACACGTACATCGGCAGCAGGACCAGCAGCGCGGCGGCGGGCCCGTACGGGCTGCGCCAGAGCACCGCCATCATCAGCCCGGCGAGCCCGTGCACGGCGAGGGGCGCGAGCGAACGCAGGAAGAGCCCGCGCCAGGCGGCGCGCGGCGGCACCCGTTCGGCGAGCGCCAGGATGCCTCCGTCGAGCACGGTCAGGACCAGGCAGAACGCCACCACGGCAGCCCCGGCGGTCACCAGGGCGTAGGGGAAGTCGGAGGTGACGACCGCGTCCCGGCCGCCGAGTGTCCAGTGGACCCGGGAGGCGGTCCAGGTGCAGAGCGCGAGCTGCGCGGCCCGCCACACCCGGCGCAGCAGGCGCGGCCGCTGTCCGGCCCGGGCCAGCAGCGCCCCGGGCAGCGGCACGAGGGCCGCGGCGGGCGGTGGGAGCAGGAAGGCGGCGGCGAGCATCACCGGGGTGTGCCAGCCGAGGGAGGCCCCGCCCTCCGCGGGTGCGCCGGCGCCGTCGGGCTTCCGGTCGCCCGCGGGACGGCTGCCGGTGAGACGGCTGCCGGTGAGCAGTTCGCAGGCCGCGCAGAGCGCCGCGAGCAGCACCACCGCGGCCCGGGGGGCGTGCGTACCGGGGGACGGCACGGCGCAGGACACCGCGGCGAGCGCGGTGCAGACGACGTAGACCCGCGCCCACGGCGGAACCGACCGCATGGCGCTCCCCTCCCGGTGGCCCGGACCCGTCGGCCGACGATAGGACGGCGGGGCGCGGCCCGGGGCGGGCATGGACCGAATTCACCGGGCCGACGGGAGGAGATTCGCCCGATCGAGTGAGCCGTGCGCCGCACTCGTACGGACCTGTGTCAGGCGGGAGGAACGTCTCAGCGGGCCACGTCGGCCGCGAGGACCTGGTTCAGCTGCTCCACCGTGGCGGGTGACTCCCGTTGCAGCGCGGCGAGGTCGAGGCCGTCGTCGCCCATGACGGTCAGCAGCGCGCGGTCGCCGACGGCCAGCACGATGACGTGGCCCGAGCCGCATCTGGCCACCACCTCGCGCAGCGCGCCGACGCCGGCCTGGTCGGCCATCCGGCGGCCCACACCGAGGGTCGCGGCGGCGAGCGCGGCGACGGACTCGGCGTGCGAGGAGTCCGTGTCGGCGACGACGAGGAGGCCGTCCGCCGTGGACAGGACGCTCTCGGTGACCCCCATCACCCGGTCGCGCAGGGAGGTCAGGATCTCGGTGAGGGGGTTGGGCGGCGTCGTGTCGCTCATGGCGCTCCTTGCTGCGTGCGTGACGGGTCGTGGTGCGGGCGGAGCGGCATCAGTCGGACTCCGGCAGAGCGTTCAGCCCTCGACGGACGCGGCGCAACATGTCGGTCGAGGGCCGAGCGGCGGCCAGCTCCTCGGCCGACAGCACGGGAAGGGAGAACTGCGGCGCACCCGAGGGCGCACCCCGAACGGGCAGGGGCGGAGGGACGGCGGTGCCGTCCGCGGCGCCCGGGCCCTGACCGGTACCCGGGGCCTGACCGGTACCTGAGCCCTGACCGGTACCCGGGGCCTGACCGGTACCTGAGCCCGGACCGGTGTGCGGGTCCGGACCGGGATGCGAGCCGGAGCCGGTCTGCGGGCCCGGACCGGTCTGCGGGCTCGGACCTGCACTCGGCCTCGGGCCTGTACTCGGCCTCGGGTCGGTGTCCGGCTCGGGGACGGTGCCCCGGTCCGGGCCGCCGTGCCCACCCGGACCCGGAGCTCGGCCAGGGTCCCGGCCCGGCTCCTGGTCCCGCGCCCGGTGCCGGGCCGGGCCGCGGACCCCCGGAGCCGGTGTGCTTCGCCGAAGGCGCTGGGCCGCTCGACGTCTGCTGGAACTCACAAGCCCCCGTGCCCCCCGTTAGTCCGCGCAGGAAAAACGTCCCCGGCCGCCACGGGCGCCTGCCCGGACGGCGGACTCTGCCGCGCCCGGGCGTTGCCGGGCCACGACGCCCCGCCGGGCGTACGCCTCGGCAGCGGGGCGGCGGGCGCGTCCGGCGGCGCCGCCACGGCCGCCGGCGCCGCGGACGCGTCGTCCTGCCCGGGCAGCACCCGCGGTGCCGTGCTGGGCCGTCCCCCGGATGCCCCGGCCGCCTCCCACAGGACGAGTTCCTGGGCCTCCAGGCGGGTCAGGTCCAGCATGACCGCGTACAGTCCGCGGCCGAGCGTGAAGGCCACGTCCCGGGCGGTCCGCCGCCCGTTGACCGTGCTGAGCACGGACCGGTGCCGGTCCGTGAGTCCCCGGCGCAGTCCCGCGTCCGGAACCGGCACGGGCCGCACCCGGGCGAGTTCACCCGGCGCCTTCCACGGTCCGGCCAGCCGTGCGATGCGCCGTGTGGTCTCCTCGGTGAGACGCCGCGGCTCCACACCGGACCCGGCCAGCAGCGTGGGTTCCGGGTCGCCGAGCGTCCAGCCGCCGGGCGGCCCCATCGCCATGGCGAAGGCCCCGTCGAACACGGCTCCGGTGCACACGATCTCCAGTTCGGCGGCGCCGACCAGACCGGCGGCGACGAGGTACCCGCCCAGCCGGTCCGTGTCGGGCTCCGCCGCGCAGGCGGCCAGCCAGGTCCCGTCGTCGATGCGGCCCGGTGTGAGCAGCACCGAGGTGGCGGTCGGCGCACCCGGTGTCTCGACCGCGCCGATCAGACCGTTTCGCAGATGAATCGTTCCGCCTGGGGATCCGGACACCCGTACCGTGCCGCTGAACCCCTCGTCGTACAGGCTCTGCAGGAGCGCGGGCAGATTGCGCGCCTCATCGCGCGCATCGCCACGCGCAGCGTCACGCGCCTCACCGCGCGCAGCGTCACTCGCCTCGCCGCGCGCGGCTCCGCGCGCCTCGGCCGTCGTCACGCGAGCACCTCGGCGATCCGGTCGCGCAGACTGCGCGTGGCGAGCGCGAGATTGGCCCGCTCCCGGTCCATGCCAGCGGCCAGCAGCAGCGGATCGCCCGCCGGCCGCCCGACGGACAGCAGCACCTGATGGCGCCGCGTGCTGGTCATGATCACGCTCTCCAGCTCCCCCTCGGCGCCCGCCCGCCCCAGCCGCTCGGCGATGAGGGCCGCGAGTTCGGCGCACTCGGCGCCGTCCCCGGCCTCGTCGGCGTCACCGGCCACCCCGTAGGTGAGCCCGGTGACCGCGTCGACCAGGGCGACGCCGGTGATCCCGGGGGAGTCCAGGAGCCGGGCCAGGGAGGCATCAACGGCCGTCGTCATTTCCCCGTTCCCCCTTCACGTTTTGACACCTCGCACACTACTTTGAGATTCAACTTACGCAACAGGCAGCATATTTTGTATTTTGTGACGCACTGACCGCACGTGTTCGATCGTAGTTGTACGGCCAACGACCGGGCGGCGTCACCAAGGAATTGGGGCAGCATGAACATCGAGACCGCGCTCAAGGAAGCCATGTCCGTGGAGGGCGCCATCGGCGTCTCCCTCGTCGACTACGAGAGCGGCATGGCGCTCGGCACGCTCGGCGGCGCAGCGACGCTGGACCTGGAACTCGCGTCGGCCGGCAACACCGAGGTGATGCGCGCGAAGATGCGCACGCTGTCCTCGCTGGCCATGGACGACACCATCGAGGACATCCTGATCACGCTGGGCAAGCAGTACCACCTGATACGCCCGCTCGCCGCCAGCAGCGGAACGCTCTTCCTGTACCTCGCGCTCGACCGGGGCCGCAGCAACCTGGCGCTGGCCCGGCACAGCCTGAAGAGGATCGAGAGCACGCTCGAGATCTGACGTCGCCGGGACCCGCCGACGCGCCGGAGGCCGGACCGGGTGAACCGGTCCGGCCTCGGCGTGCCGTATCTCTGAAAATCTCCGAAAGTGCCGCATCCCAGGCACCTGAGGCACCCCAGGAGGCGCCGTGCCCCAGAAGGCGCGTGCCTCGGAGGACGCGGCGGGAGCCGTCAGCTCTCGGCGGCGGCGCCGCGGGCGTCCGCGGAGGTGACCTCGTGCTCGGGCACGGCCTGCCCCGAGCGGATCAGATCGATGCGCCCCATGACCTTCGCCCGCAGGTCGGCCGGCACGTCGTCCTGGCCGCAGCACCGCTTGACGAGCTTCTTCACGGCCTGCTCCAGGCCGTACTTCTCGAGGCACGGGGAGCACTCCTCGAAGTGCACCTCGAACTTGGTGCAGTCGGCATCGGGCATCTCGTGGTCGAGGAACTCGTAGAGATGATCGAGTACTTCACTGCAGTCCGTCTCGTGCGGCTCTCCGCAGCTCATGAGCCCGAGCCTTTCGTTCCGTCCGACTCTCCGGCGCCCGCCGGGACGAGGCCGCGGTCCTTGGCGTAGTCCTCGAGCATGCCGCGCAGCTGACGGCGGCCCCTGTGCAGCCGGGACATCACCGTACCGATGGGTGTCCCCATGATGTCCGCGATCTCCTTGTACGCAAAGCCCTCCACGTCCGCGAGATAGACCGCGATCCGGAATTCCTCGGGGATCGCCTGGAGGGCCGACTTGACGTCCGAGTCGGGCAGGTGGTCGAGCGCCTGCGACTCGGCGGAGCGCAGACCGGTCGACATGTGCGACTCGGCGCGTGCCAGCTGCCAGTCCTCGATCTCCTCGGCGGCGGACCGCTGGGGCTCGCGCTGCTTCTTGCGGTACGAGTTGATGAAGGTGTTCGTGAGGATCCTGTACAGCCACGCCTTGAGGTTGGTGCCCTCACGGAACTGGTGGAAGGACGCGTACGCCTTCGCGTACGTCTCCTGCACCAGGTCCTCGGCGTCGGCCGGGTTCCGCGTCATGCGCAGCGCGGCCGAGTACATCTGGTCGAGGAACTCCAGCGCGTCCCGCTCGAAGCGCGCGCTGCGCTCGGCGGTCGACTCGCTGCTGCCCGTGCCCTCGGGCTGCTCCGCCTGGCCGTTTTCGGTCCCTGCGTCGGTCCCTGTGACCGGACCCACCTCCTCCAGAGTCTGGGCAGGGCCGAAACCGGTCCCACCTGAATCGGAGAATAGACGACCGGCGGTCACGGCGGCTTGCCGATCCGGTCCGCCCGCCGCCCGGACAGGGACGGTCTTCGCCGCGTGCAGCACCGACCACTCCAGGTCAGCGCTGCTGCCACGGCTCGGGCAGATGGTCGAACCCATGCGGCGGACTTCCTCTCGTGCGACATCCCACACCACGTGTTCCGTGCTGTCTGATCCGCTCAACAGCGGTCCGGGGCGCAACATTCCCGGCCTCAGCCGAGTGACGAGACCCACTTCAGGACGCCGTCGGTGAGGACCGTCAAGGTCTGTTCCCGGCCGACCGGCGCCCGCTTCGGTACGGCGAACCCGTGATCGCCGTACGGCACCTCGACGAGTTCGTACGGGCCCTGCGCGCTCTCTTGCCGGAACTCCTCGGGGAACTCGTCGGGCCGTCCGAACGGGTCGTTGCCGCCCTGGACGACCAGTGTGGGCACCCCGGCCCCCAGCAGTTCGGCGGCCCGCGACCTCTCCGGCCTGCCCGGCGGGTGCAGCGGGAAGCTGAGCGCGAGGACGGCGTGGGCGCCCAGCCCGGCCGCCGTGCGGCAGGCGACCCGGGCTCCGGCGCTGCGGCCGCCGGCGACGACGGGGAGCCCGGGCGCGGCGAGCGCCGGCCACAGACCCCGCCACCCCACGTCCAGTGTCCTCGGCGCGGGCGCCAGCTTCTTGCCCGCCACCCGCCAGGGCTGCTCGACGAGGGCCACGGTCACCCCGTGCGCGGGCAGTTCGGCGGCGAGGGCCCGCAGGTCGCGTGCCTCGATCCCGCCGCCGGCGCCGTGGCCGACGGCGAGGACCAGGCGTGCCTTCCGCGCCGCGCGGTGCCAGGTGATCCGAGCGGTGCCCGCGTCCGTCTCGATCGTCTCGGCCGTCTTGGTCCCCTCGGCCGCCTCAGCCGCCTCAGCCGCCTCAGCCGTCCCGGCTGTCCCTGCCGTCCCGGTGGTCTTCGTCACATGCGTCATGTGCGTCACGTCGTGCGTCATCTCAGAAGAGTGTGCCCTCCTCGGGCCCCTCCAGCTCGTTCAGCAGTTCCGGGCTGTTGTTGCGGACGTTGCTCACCGCCGTGGAGACGGGGTACGCCCGCATCCGCCCCTCCGGCGGCGGCGCGAGCAGGCCGCGCAGGTCCTCGACGTCCGTACGGGCGGGATCCAGCCAGGCGTCCCAGCGGTCCGGGGTGAGCATCAGCGGCATACGGGGGTGGATGTCGGCGAGGGAGCGCGGGCCCTCCTTCGGCGCGACCGCGAGCGGGGAGGTCTCCGCCTCCGTGGTGATGACCGTGCAGGTGACCCACCAGGCCCGCGGGTGGTCGTCGGGCAGCGTCTTGTCCCGCCAGAACTCGTACAGCCCGGCCATCGCGAAGACGGAGCCGTCGGCCGGGAGCACGAAGTACGGCTGCTTGCGGGGCCGCTTCTTCCTGCCCTCGACCTCCAGCTCGCGCTCGGCGGTGCCGGTCACCCACTCGTAATAGCCGTCGGCCGGGATGACACAGCGCCGGGAGGTGAAGGCCCGCCGGTACGAGGGCTTCTCGTGGACGGTCTCGGCGCGGGCGTTGATCATCCGGGCGCCGCCCTCCGGCGTCTTCGACCAGGAGGGGATCAGGCCCCACTTCAGCCGGCGCAGTTGCCGAACCGGCTCCGGGTCTCCGGCGTCCTTGAGAGGACGGTCCAGGACCGCGTAGACCTCCTTGGTCGGCGCCACGTTGAAATCGGGGTCCAGAGCCTCTTCCGGATCCCATTTCTCGATCTCAAAGATTCCTGCGAGATCCTCGGGCCCACGACTCGATGCATACCGTCCGCACATACGTGCCAGACTGCCAGATTCCATATGCCCCAGGGAGCCCAAGCACAATGGAGAGCACCGCAGCGACCTCGCTGGCCACCGTCTGGGACGAGGTCTTCGGCAGTCAGCCCGACCCGGACACCTGGGTCGTCGTCGCCACGCTGGTGGCCGCGCTGGCCGTGATCGTCCCGCACCCGGTGTGGCGGCTCTCGCGCAACGCCATCACCATCGCCCACGAGGGCGGCCACGGTCTGGTCGCGCTGCTCACGGGCCGCAGCCTCGACGGCATCCGGCTGCACTCCGACACCAGCGGTCTCACCGTCAGCCGCGGCAAGCCGACCGGGCTCGGCATGATCCTCACGGCCGCGGCCGGCTACACGGCTCCCCCGCTGCTCGGTCTGGGCGGCGCCGCGCTGCTGGGCGCCGGCCACATCACAGCCCTGCTCTGGCTGGCCACGCTGCTGCTCGTGGCCATGCTGGTGATGATCCGCAACGCGTACGGCGCCCTCACGGTGCTGGTCAGCGGCGGCACGTTCGTGGCGGTGTCCTGGCTGACCGGCCCCCAGGTGCAGGCGGCCTTCGCGTACGCCGTCGTCTGGTTCCTCCTGCTCGGCGGGGTCCGCCCGGCCTTCGAACTGCAGGCCAAGCGCGGCCGGGGCGGCGCCGGTGACTCGGACGCCGACCAGCTCTTCCGCCTGACCCGCGCCCCGGCGGGCCTGTGGCTGTTCTTCTTCCACGTGGTCTCGCTGTGCGCGGTGCTGGGCGGCGCCAGGTGGTTGCTGAACCTGTAGGGCCCGAAGGGGCGCGGGGAACCGCGTGGCCGACCCCCACCCACCCGCACCCGGCCCCGGCCCCCGCACCCCGCACCCGACCGGGCGGCAGCCACCCCGTACCCGAGCCGGCGGCAGCCGCTTCCCGGCCAAACCCGGTGGAGCGAACCCCCACTAAAGTGAGGGCATGCCCGTTAACCCCGCCCACACCGCCCTCTGGCCCGCCCCGCACGCGACCGGAGCAGTCGACACGACGGTCCACGTGCCCGGGTCCAAGTCGGTCACCAACCGCGCGCTCGTCCTCGCCGCCCTCGCGGCCGAGCCCGGCTGGCTCCGCCGTCCCCTCCGGTCCCGCGACACCCTCCTGATGGCGGGTGCCCTGCGGACGATGGGCGTCGGCATCGAGGAGGGCGTGGGCCCGGACGGCTCGGGCGAGGCATGGCGGGTCATCCCCTCGGGCCTGCAGGGTCCGGCCACGGTCGACGTGGGCAACGCCGGCACGGTGATGCGCTTCCTGCCGCCGGTCGCCACCCTGGCCGACGGCCCCATCCGCTTCGACGGCGACCCCCGTTCGTACGAGCGCCCGCTGACCGGCGTGATCGACGGCCTGCGCGCCCTCGGCGCCCGGATCGACGACGACGGCCGCGGCGCGCTCCCGCTGACCGTGCAGGGCGGCGGGGCCCTGGACGGCGGTCCGGTCGAGATCGACGCGTCCTCGTCCTCGCAGTTCGTCTCGGCGCTGCTGCTGTCCGCCCCGCGCTTCAACCAGGGCGTGGAGGTACGGCACACCGGTTCGACGCTGCCGTCCATGCCGCACATCCGGATGACCGTGGACATGCTGCGCTCGGTCGGCGCCCAGGTGGACACCCCGGAGTCGGGCGGCGAGCCGAACGTCTGGCGCGTCGCCCCGGGCGCGCTGCTGGGCCGCGACCTGACGGTGGAGCCGGACCTGTCGAACGCGCAGCCGTTCCTGGCGGCCGCCCTGGTCACCGGCGGCACGGTCGTCGTCCCCGACTGGCCCGCCCGCACCACCCAGCCGGGTGACAGGCTGCGCGAGATCTTCACCGAGATGGGCGGTTCCTGCGAACTGACCGACCGGGGGCTGAGGTTCACCGGATCGGGTGCGATCCACGGCATCGACGCGGACCTGGGCGAGGTCGGCGAGCTGACCCCGGGCATCGCCGCGGTGGCGGCCCTCGCCGACTCCCCCTCGACCTTGCGCGGCGTGGCCCACCTGCGGCTGCACGAGACCGATCGGCTGGCCGCGCTGACCAAGGAGATCAACGAGCTCGGCGGTGACGTCACCGAGACGGCCGACGGCCTCCGCATCCGCCCGCGCCGGCTGCACGGCGGGATCTTCCACACCTACGACGACCACCGCATGGCGACGGCGGGCGCGATCATCGGCCTCGCGGTCGACGGCGTACAGATCGAGAACGTGGCGACGACGGCGAAGACCCTGCCGGACTTCCCCGATCTGTGGACCGGAATGCTCGGGAACTGACGGGCGGACCGGGATCATGCGCCGTTACGGCAAGCACACCGACGAGGACGACATCCGCGAGCGCCCGAACCGCAAGGGCAACCGGCCGCGGACCAACATCCGTCCCAAGCACGAGGACGCGGCGGCGGGCATGGTCCTCACCGTCGACCGCGGCCGGCTGACGTGCCTGGTCGAGGACCGCGTGGTCTTCGCCATGAAGGCCCGTGAACTGGGCCGCAAGGCGGCGGTGGTCGGCGACCGGGTCGCCATCGTCGGCGACCTGACCGGCAAGAAGGACACCCTCGCCCGGATCGTCCGCATCGAGCCGCGGACCTCGGTCCTGCGCCGCACGGCCGACGACGACGACCCGTACGAGCGGGTGGTCGTCGCCAACGCCGACCAGCTGGCCATCGTCACGGCCCTCGCCGACCCGGAGCCGCGCCCGCGCCTGATCGACCGCTGCCTGGTGGCGGCGTACGACAGCGGTCTCGACCCGCTCCTCGTCCTCACCAAGTCGGACCTCGCGTCCCCCGACGAACTCCTGGAGTCGTACGGGGCCCTGGGCGTCCCGTACGTCGTCACGAGCCGCGAGGAGCTGGAGAGCGGCAAGGCCGTGGACCGCGTGCGCGAGCAGTTGGACGGCAAGATCACGGCGTTCGTCGGGCATTCCGGTGTCGGCAAGACGACGCTGGTCAACGCGCTCGTGTCGCGCGAGCGGCGGCGGTCCACGGGCGTGGTCAACGCGGTCACGGGACGCGGCCGGCACACCACGACCTCGGCGCGCGCGATCCCGCTGCCGGACGACGAGGGCTGGGTCGTCGACACGCCGGGCGTGCGGTCCTTCGGACTGCACCATGTGGACCCCTCACGGGTCGTCAAGGCGTTCCCCGACCTGGAGCCCGGCACCGAGGGCTGTCCGCGCGCGTGCAGCCACGACGAGCCGGACTGCGCGCTGGACGCGTGGGTCGCCGAGGGGCACGCGGACCCGGCCCGCCTCTACTCGCTGCGCCGGCTGCTCTCGACCCGGGAGCGCCGCGAGGGCGACTGATCCCCGAGTGTCCCCGCGTGACCCCGCGTGACCTCTGTGTTGTTTGCGCCTTTGTCGCAACGGTAAAGGCATAATCGCACCGAGCCGGATCCGAGCAGGACGACCGGATTCGGACGGGACGAAGAGGTCACGCGCGGTCACGAGTAGTCACGAGCAGTCACGGAGCGTGGGAGGGCATCACATGGCGTGGCTGCTGGTCGTCGTGGCGGGTTTCCTGGAGACGGGCTTCGCCGTCTGCCTCAAGCTCTCCCACGGCTTCACGAGACTCTGGCCGACGGTCGCCTTCTGCGTCTTCGCGCTGGGCAGCTTCGGCCTGCTCACCCTGTCCCTGAAGAAGCTCGACGTGGGCCCCGCCTACGCGGTGTGGACGGGCATCGGCGCGGCGGGCACCGCCATCTACGGCATGGTCTTCCTCGACGACCTGGTGTCCACGCTGAAGATCGTCTCGATCTCGTTCGTGATCATGGGAGTCATCGGCCTGCAGCTGTCGGGCTCGGCGCACTGAGGCGCACCGGGACGCGCGGAGACGCACCGGGACGCACCGGAACGCACCCGGACGTCCCCCGCGAGGGCGTCAGACCACGGACCGCACGGTGGCCAGCGCGTCCCTGACCAGCCCCGCCGTGTCTCCCTCCCCCGCCGGGGCCAGCACGCACGAGACCCCCAGCCGCACCGCCAGTTCGCAGGCCCTGGCCAGCTCCGCCGCCTCGGACCTGGGCCCTCCGGAGGCGGCCAGTGAGGCGACGGCCCGGTCGCGCACCAGCGCCACGAAGTCACCGGGTGAGGGCAGCGGCCCGTCGGCCCGCCGCTGCGCCGGCACGGACGAGGACGACGGCACGGCGGACAGGGTCGGCGAGGGCAGCCGCTCCCCCCAGCACCCCGTGAGCATCGCCCGCACCAGCGCGTTCCCGCGTGCCGCGGACGTCGTCCACTCGGCGGCCGCGGCGAGCCGTTCCCGGGGCTCCGGGCGGCTCACCAGGGCCCGTTCCACCCCGGCGAGGTAGGCGTCGGCCTCCCGGCGGACGAGGGCCCGGGCGAGGCCCTCCTTGCTCCCGAACTCGTTGTAGAGGGTCTGCCGGGACACCCCGGCGACGGCGGCGACGTCGACCATCCGCACGGCGGCCCACGGGCGGCGTCCGAGCGCCGTGTAGGCGGCGTCCAGCAGGGATTCCCGCGCTGCAGGCATCGTCGCCTCCCTCGGGCAACCAACCGGTTCTGCGCATTCAGAGTTGACGCGCGCGAAGGCACTGTCAAGGGTTCGCACGGCCTACGGGGCGCGCGACGCCGGCGGCGCGTGCCGGGGAGGCGCGGGGGCGCTGCCGCTCGGGCCGGGCCGGGTCGGGCCGCGGACGGGACGTGGGTGAGCCGCGGACGGGCCGTGGACGGACGTGGACGGGCTACGTCGTGGACGGGTGCGGCGCCGTCCCGGCTGAGCGTGCGGTCCCCGCACTTCCGGGGCGGCGGGGCTCCACAGCCCCGACTCTGTGGCCGAACCCCACGGAGCGGTACCGTTCGCTCATGCCCGACTATCGCGATGACCTGCGCCTCGCCCACGTCCTGGCGGACGCCGCCGACGCCGCGACGATGGACCGGTTCAAGGCGCTCGACCTCAAGGTCGAGACCAAGCCGGACATGACCCCGGTGAGCGAGGCCGACAAGGCCGCCGAGGAGCTGATCCGCGGCCATCTCGGACGGGCCCGGCCGCGCGACGCGATCCTCGGCGAGGAGTACGGGGTCGAGGGCACGGGCCCCCGGCGCTGGGTGATCGACCCGATCGACGGCACCAAGAACTACGTACGCGGCGTCCCCGTCTGGGCCACCCTGATCGCGCTGATGGAGGCGGGCGAGGGCGGTTTCCAGCCGGTCGTCGGCGTGGTCTCCGCCCCCGCCCTGGCCCGCCGCTGGTGGGCGGCGAAGGGGCACGGCGCGTTCAGCGGCCGCAGCCTGTCGTCCGCGACCCGGCTGAAGGTCTCCGAGGTCTCCCGCATGCAGGACGCCTCGTTCGCGTACTCCTCGCTGGGCGGCTGGGAGGAGCGCAGCCTGCTGGACGGGTTCCTGGACCTGACCCGCGAGGTGTGGCGTACGCGCGCGTACGGTGACTTCTGGCCGTACATGATGGTCGCCGAGGGCTCGGTCGACATCTGCGCGGAGCCCGAGCTGTCGCTGTGGGACATGGCGGCGACCGCGATCGTGGTGACCGAGGCGGGCGGTTCCTTCACGGGCCTCGACGGCCGGCCGGGTCCGCACAGCGGCAACGCGGCGGCGTCGAACGGCATCCTGCACGACGAGTTGCTGGGGTACTTGAACCAGCGTTACTGAGGCACATGGAGTCGTCCGGGGCACGGGCGGCACGGCGCGCGCCCCGAACCGGCCGCGCGCGCCCTCTTGTTGACCCTCCCTTTAACTGCGACTCTGAGAGCTCCCCCACTTGTGAACTTGTGAATCCGTTAACGAACGGATTCGTAGGAGGTGGCTCCGTCCATGCTCGTCCGTGACGCCATGAGCACGGTGGTCCTCACCATCGGCCCCGCCCACACCCTCCGCAAGGCCGCCGCGCTGATGTCCGTGCGCCGCGTCGGCGCAGCCGTGGTCCTCGATCCCGACGGCATCGGCATCGGCATCCTCACCGAGCGCGACATCCTCAACTCCGTCGGCCTGGGCCAGAACCCGGACACCGAACGGGTACAGGCCCACACGACCACCGACGTGGTGTTCGCCGCCCCGACCTGGACCCTCGAGGAGGCCGCGCAGGCCATGGCGCACGGCGGCTTCCGTCACCTCATCGTTCTCGACCGCGGCGAGCCGGCCGGCATCGTCTCGGTCCGCGACATCATCCGCTGCTGGGCCCCGCTGCGGCAGCCCGCCCCGGCCTGAGAGCCGCCCCGGCCCGGGGGGCTCACGACCCGGGGGGACCACGACCCGAGGAGACCACGACCCCTCGCCCGGCGGGGGAAAGGCGAATGGGCCGCCTCCCCGGTACGGGGGAGACGGCCCACTCCTACGGCAAGCGTTCCAGTGCCGGCGTCAGCCGCGCAGTTCCTGGACCGCGGCTTCCAGCCGCTTGCCGAAGTCCGCGTCGGCCCGACGGAAGTTGCCGATCGCGCGCTCGGCGATGTCGTCGCGCGAGACCTTGGCGATGAAGCCCGCCAGATTGCCGACCAACCGCTCCTTCTCGTCCTCGGACATCAGCCGGTAGAGGTTCCCGGCCTGCACGAAGTCGTCGTCCTCGGCGTGGACCGCCGCCTCGCTGTTGCCGGTGACCCCGGCGACGGAGGTGGACTGCCACAGCGGACGGTCCGTCTGGAACGGGCCGCCGAAGCTGTTCGGCTCGTAGTTCTTCGCACCCTTGTGGCGGCCGTCGTACAGGAAGCCGTCACGGGAGTGCGTACGCGCCTCGGTGGCGTGCGGACGGTTCACCGGCAGGTGGTCGGCGTTGATGCCGACGCGGTAGCGGTGGGCGTCACCGTACGCGAAGAGGCGGCCCTGCAGCATCTTGTCGGGCGAGGGGCCGATGCCCGGCACGAAGTGCGCGGGGCTGAAGATGCTCTGCTCGACCTCGGCGAAGACGTTCTCCGGGTTGCGGTTGAGCTCCAGCTTGCCGATCTCGATCGGCGGGTAGTCCGCGTGCGGCCACACCTTGGTGAGGTCGAACGGGTTGAAGCGGTAGGTCGCCGCCTCGGCCGCCAGCATGATCTGCACCTGCACGGTCCAGGACGGGAAGTCGCCGCGCTCGATCGACTCGCGCAGGTCGCGCTGGTGCGAGTCGGGGTCGAGACCGGAGACGTTCACGGCCTCCTCGGTCGTCAGGTTCTTGATGCCCTGGTCGGTCTTGAAGTGGTACTTGACCCAGAAGACCTCGCCGGCCTCGTTGTTCCACTGGTAGGTGTGCGAGCCGAAGCCATCCATGTGGCGGTACGAGGCGGGGATGCCGCGGTCACCGAAGAGCCAGGTCACCTGGTGGGTGGACTCGGGCGACAGCCCCCAGAAGTCCCACACGTTGTCGGCTTCCTGCGAGCCCGTGTACGGGTCGCGCTTCTGCGTGTGGATGAAGTCGGGGAACTTGATGGCGTCCTTGATGAAGAACACCGGGGTGTTGTTGCCGACGAGGTCGTAGTTGCCGTCCTCGGTGTAGAACTTCAGCGCCCAGCCGCGCGGGTCACGCACCGCGTCGGCCGAACCGAGGTTGCCCGCCACCGTGGAGAAGCGCAGGAAGGTCTCGGTCTGCTTGCCGACCTCGGAGAGGAACCTGGCACGCGTCCACTGCGAGACGTCACGGGTCAGCGTGAACGTGCCGTAGGCACCGGCGCCGCGGGCGTGCACGACACGCTCCGGGATGCGCTCACGGTTGAAGTGGGCGAGCTTCTCGAGCAGGAGCTGGTCCTGGACGAGGACCGGGCCGCCGACGCCCGCGGTCTCGCTGTTCTGGTTGTCGGCCACCGGCGCGCCGGCCTCCGTCGTAAGCGGTCCCTGCGTCACGTACGCCTCCTGCGTCATTCCTTGCTGATTCTGGCCGGCTGGTCCTGACCAGTGGCCGAAGCCGAACTCGATCCTACGCTAGACAATGTCTAAGTCAAGCAGAGCTCCAAAGTCACACTTGTTCGGAAACTGGTCCTGTGCTGTTAAACTGGCCCGCATGAGCGACCTGCTGGAACGACTGCGCGGACGCGGCTGGCGCATGACCGCACAACGGCGCGTCGTGGCGGAGGTGCTGAACGGCGAGCACGTCCACCTGACGGCCGACGAGGTGCACGCACGTGCCGTCGTCCGGCTTCCGGAGATCTCCCGGGCCACCGTCTACAACACCCTGGGCGAGCTGGTCTCGCTCGGTGAGGTGCTGGAGGTCGCCACGGACAAGCGCGCGAAGCGGTACGACCCGAACGCCCACCGGCCGCACCACCACCTGATCTGCGCCCGGTGCGGCACGATCAAGGACGTGCACCCGGGCGGCAACCCGCTGGCGGACCTCCCCGACTCCGAGCGCTTCGGTTTCTCGGTCTCGGGCGTGGAGGTCACGTACCGCGGCGTCTGCCCGAACTGCGCGGCGGCCTGAGAGCTCCCGCCCGCCGGCTCACCCCACCCCACCGGAAAACGCTGAAGGCCCGGAACCGATGAATCGGTTCCGGGCCTTCAGTCTTCATCAGTAGCGGGGACAGGATTTGAACCTGCGACCTCTGGGTTATGAGCCCAGCGAGCTACCGAGCTGCTCCACCCCGCGGCGATGACTGAACAGTACGTCGCCCGCCCCGACCAGCGCAAATCACTTGTCCGTTTCAGCCCGTCCGGCGTTTTCAGCCCGTCCGGCGTTTTCAGCCCGTCCGGCGTTTGAGGACGAACGCGGAGCGCGACAGGGGGTCCGGGGGCGCAGCCCCCGGGGCCGATGGGGGTGTCCCCCGCCCGGCAGGGCTCACGCCGACAGCTCCTGCCGCAGCGCGTCCCGCAGCCGGGCGGCCCGCTCGGCCACCTCCTGCGGCCCCAGCGACACGGCCCGGTCGGCCCAGCGCTGCCCCTCCGCGAGCTCCCCACGACGCGCGTAGACAAGCGCCAGTCGCAACGCCGCCCGGCCGTGCCCCGCATCGGCCGCCCGGGTCCACCACAGGGCGGCCTCCGGCTCGCTCCCCTCCCGCGCCAGCAGCAGCCCCAGATTGAACGCCCCGTTGCGCGACCCCGCCTCCGCGGCCTCGCGGTACCAGCGGGCCGCCTCCACGACGTCCCCGCGGGCGGACGCCAGCATTCCCACCCGCACCTGCGCCCGCCGGTGCCCCTGGGACGCGGCCCGCTCGTACCACTCCTCGCACTCGCTCTTCTCGGTGGCCGGTTCCCCCAGTTCATGCGCGGGCGTGGGCGGGCGCCTCGCGTCGAGCACGGTGGCCAGCCGGTACGCCCCCTCCGCGCTGCCACCCCCGGCGGCACACCGCAGGTGCCGCTCGGCGGCGGGCTCGTCGCCGTCCCGGAGCCGCGCGATCCCGACCTGCAGCGCCGCCTCGGTGTGCCCGGCGGCAGCGGCTCGCTCGTACCAGCGCAGCGCCGTCGCGTCCGCCCCGCGCCCCGCGTGCAGGATGCCGAGGTTGAAGGCGGCGTCCACGCTGCCGGCATCCGCGGCCTTGGAGAACCACGGCTCGGCCCCGGCCGCGTCGCCGACCTGGAGCAGCAGGACGGCCAGCGCGTTCGCCGCCTCGCGGTGTCCCGCGTAGGCCGCACGCCGGTACCACTGCTCGGCCTGGGCGGTCCGCGCCTGCTCGGCGCAGAGCAGCCCGAGGTTGTACGCGCCGTTCACGTCGCCCGCGTCCATCGCGGCCCGGTACCACCGCTCGGCGGTCTGCGTCTCGCCCCGTTCGGCGTGCAGCGCGCCCAGCGCGTTGGCGGCGTTCCCGTCACCGTCCTGGGCGGCCCGCAGCCACCACACGGCCGCGCTCTCGGTGTCACCGGCGTCGCGCAGCAGGAAGCCGAGGGCGCAGGCGGCCCGCGCCTCGCCTTCCTTGGCGGAGGTAAGGTACCAGCGCCCCGCCTCCTTCAGCTCGCCGCGCTTCTCCAGGATCGCCCCCAGGTGCAGGGCGGCCCGGCGGTGACCACGCGCCGCCGCCTGCCGGTACCACTGCTCGGCGGCCTCGCCCGCGACCTCCGCGTCACCCTGACCGGCGCCCGGGTCGGCGCCCGGACCGGTGCCGGCCCCGGCGGCCTGCGCGGCCGTACGGTCGAGGCTCCGCGCGAGCCGGTAGGCCGCCTCGCGGTGCCCCCGCTCGGCGGCCGCGCGCATCCAGTCCCGGGCCCGGGCGTCACCGCGGTGCTCCAGGAGATCGGCGAGCGCGTACGCGCCCAGGGCGTGGCCCTGCTCGGCGGACTGCCGCAGCCAGTACTCGGCGGCGGGCTCGTCACCACGCTCACGGTGGTGGCGGCCCAGCGCGTGTGCGGCGGCCGCGGATCCGGCGACGGCGGCGATCCGCCACCAGCCGGCGGCCTCCTCCGCGTAGCCGCGCTGGTGCAGGAGGACACCGAGGTTGTTGGCGGCGGCCCGGTCACCGGCGGCGGTGGCAGCGCGCAGCTGCGGCTCGGCTCCGTCGAGATCACCGCGCCGGAGCAGCATCGCCCCGAGGACGCTCATCGCCTCGGCGTCGCCCTTCTGCGCGGCGAGCCGTTGACGAGCCTCCTCGGCCGCCTCGCCGGTTTCGTCCCGGTCGGAAGGCTGCACAAAACGCCCTGTATCCAACAGAGTTGCCTTGTCCCCCATAACGTCCATCGTCGCACCACCTGCAACCTGGGTACACCTGGTATACCGCAGCCAGTGAGGTCACTACAGCGTTTTGTCGACATGCCCACAGAGAGACAAGTGAAACACAATTGGCGCAACTCCCTGTGTCCGGCGCGGCCTTCACGGCGGCAGCACTGGTGAACGAGGAGCACACGCGCACGGGCCGCTGACGCCCATGGCGACCGCCCCGGGGACGGTCCACACACGCAGAAGGACCCGGATCCTTGGAGGATCCGGGTCCTTCAACTTCAGTAGCGGGGACAGGATTTGAACCTGCGACCTCTGGGTTATGAGCCCAGCGAGCTACCGAGCTGCTCCACCCCGCGCCGTTGTGTTTCAACCGTACCACGGCGCGGGGAGGGTCCCCGACTCAGCTGCTGTCGGGGCTCTTGCTGCTGCTCGAAGTGCTGCTGGGGCTGCTGCTGGGCTTGCCGCTCGCCCCGGACCCCTTGTCACCGGAGTCGCCGGACTTGTCGCCGCCGCCTGCGCCCTTGTCCGCCGCGGCCTGTGCGTCCTCGGCCCGCTCCAGGGCGTCCTCCAGGTCCTTCTGCGCCGTTCCGTACGCCTCCCAGTCGCCCTTCTTGAGGGCTTCCTGGCCCTGGTCGAAGGCCTTCTGGGCGTCGTCGAGCGCTTCCTGGACCGTCGGGTCGCTGGAGGCCGGCGGCGGCTTCGTCTCGTCCTCGTCCGGAGGTTCGGCGGTCGAACCCTCCGCTCCGAAGACCTTGTCGAGCGCCTGTTCCAGCGTGTCCTCGAAGGCGGTCGCACCTCCGTAGGTCACCAGCACCTTGCGCAGCAGCGGGTACTTCAGACCGCCACCCCGGACGTAGACGGGCTCCACGTAGAGCAGTCCCCCGTCGAGCGGCACCGTCAGCAGGTTGCCGTACTCGACTTCCGAGTCACCACCTCTGAGGAGCCTGATGGACTCGGCGATGGACGGTTCGGAGTTGAACTGGCTCTGCACCCGTTTCGGTCCGTCGACCGTTCTGCCCGTGGGCAGTTTGAGGATGTTGATCTTGCCGTAGCCGCTCGTGCCGGCTTCGGCGTTGACCGACATGAAGGCGCTCAGGTTGTCACGGCCGTTCGGCGTGAGCGTCGTCGTCAGGGAGAACGCCTGGGACTGCTCACCCGGCATCTTCATGCTGAGGTAGTACGGCGGCACCGCGTTGCCCGACTTGTTGGTCGGGTCGTCCGGCACCTGCCACACCTCACTGCCGCTGAGGAACGTCTCCGCGTCCTTCACGTGGTAGCGGGTCAGCAGCTCCCGCTGGACCTTGAACAGGTCCTGCGGGTACCGCAGGTGGTCCATGAGGGCCTGCGGGATCTCGGACTTCGGCTCCACCGTCCCGGGGAAGGCCTTCTTCCAGGTCTTCAGGACCGGGTCCTTGGTGTCCCACTCGTAGAGCGTGACCTTGCCGGTGTACGCGTCGACGGTCGCCTTCACCGAGTTGCGGATGTAGTTGACCTGGTTCTGCTGGGCCACCACCGCCCGCTGGTTGTTGGCGGCGGTCAGCGAGTCGGCCGTCGTGTCACCGAGGGTGGTGCGCGAGGCGTACGGGTAGCCGTTGGTCGTCGTGTACGCGTCGACGATCCACTCGATCTTGTCGCCGACGACCGCGGGATAGGCGTCGCCGTCGATGGTCAGCCAGGGGGCCACCGCCTCGACGCGCTCCTTGGGCGTGCGGTTGTAGAGGATCCGCGAACCGTCGCCGATCGCTCCGGAGTAGAGGATCTGCGGCTCGCTGAACGCCACCGCGTACGCCGCCCGGTTGACCGGGTTCTCGAGGTTGACGCCGCTCTTGCCCTTGTAGCTGGTCGTCTTCTCGCCGGTGTCGTCGGAGTAGTCGATCTCCTTCTGCGGACCGCCGACGATCGAGTACTGGCTGGTCTTCTCGCCGTAGTAGATCCGCTGCTGGTAGTCGCCGAGGTCGCCCTTGGAGGGCAGGTCGTACTCGGTGAACTCCGGGCGTCCTTCGGCGTCGGCGTTGGTGCCCTTGGCCGCGACCACTCCGAAGCCGTGCGTGTAGCGGAAGTGGTTGTTGATCCAGTTGCTCTTCGGGATGCCCTGCAGGTTCAGCTCGCGCAGACCGATGACGGTGTCCTGGTCCTTGCCGTCCTTGCTGTAGCGGTCGACGTCCAGGTTCGACGGGAACGCGTAGTAGTTCCTGACCTGCTGGAGCTGCTGGAACGTGGGCGAGACGACGTTCGGGTCCAGGAGCCTGATGCTCGCGGCGCCGTCGGCGTCGTCGCGCAGCTTGGCCTTGTCCTTGGTCGTGCTCGCACCCGCGTACTCGGTGACCTCGGTCCCGGTGATGCCGTACGCGTCACGGGTCGCCTTGAGGTTCTTCTCGACGTACGGGGCTTCCTTGGCCTGCTCGTTCGGCTGGACCTGGAACTTCTGGACGATCGCCGGGTAGAGCCCGCCGATGAGGATCGCCGAGAGCACCATCAGGCCGAAGCCGATGACCGGCAGCTGCCAGGTGCGCCGCCACAGGGTGGCGAAGAACAGCAGGGCGCAGATGACCGCGATGCAGAAGAGGATCGTCTTGGCCGGCAGGTAGGCGTTGGCGTCGACGTACCTGAGGCCCGTCCAGTTGCCGGTCGCCTTGAAGTCACTGGACTTCACCGCCAGCCCGTACCGGTCGAGCCAGTACGCGACTGCCTTCAGCGCGACGAAGATGCCCAGCAGCACCGACAGATGACCGGTGGCGGCGGCCGTGGCACGCGCTCCGGGGCTGGTGACGCGCAGTCCGCCGTACAGGTAGTGCGTCAGCGCCGCGGCGATCAGCGAGAGGATCGCCGCCGCGAAGCCGAAGCCCAGCATGAAGCGGTACCAGGGCAGGTCGAAGGCGTAGAAGGAGACGTCGAGGTGGAACTGGGGGTCCTTCTGGTGGAAGGGCACTCCGTTCACCCACATGAGCCATGTACGCCACTGGCCCGCCGCGGAGGCACCCGCGATGAGCCCGACCAGGGAGGTGATCCCGAGCAGGATCCACTTCTTGTACGGGGCCACGCCCATGCGGTACCGGTCGAGGCTCTGCTGCTCCATCGACATGGCGCTGAGCGGCGGCCGCAGCCGGTGGGCCAGCCAGATGTTCACCCCGACGGCCACGGCCATCAGCAGTCCGAAGACGAAGAACAGACCGATCTTGGTCCACAGGGTGGTCGTGAAGACGGAGGAGTACTGCACCGAGCGGTACCAGAGCCAGTCCGTCCAGAACCCCGCGAACATGACGAAGGCCATGGCCAGCACGGCCAGTACGCCCAGTGTCATGAGCAGGGTCCGGACGCGCCGGGACGGTCGGCCCACTCTCATCCGCGGCCCTGTCGGGCCTCCGCCGCGGTCCGGCATCTGGAAAGCCAAGGTGCGCACCTCGAAGTTCGCTGTTGGAATCTGAGGGCCCCGCAGACGCCGGGCCACATCTATGCAACTTACTGATGCTTTACTCGGTTCCCGGTTCCGGGGCCGAACGAGGCAGGATTGTGACCATGTCCAACACCGCCTCCTCAGGCACCCCCATGGCGGCCGGGCCTCTCACCCGCGCCGCCCTCGAAATCGACGAGTACGTCTCCGGGCTCGGCTGGGACCAGCCCGCCCGGCTCTTCGCTCTGGTCGACACCACCCGACTGCGCTCCCAGGAACCGGGGCTCGCCGAGCGTCTGGGTCTGACCGAGGACGTGCCCGAGGGCACCCTCACCCCTATCGAGCAGGACGAACTGCCGGCGGGCAGTCCGCTGGACGAGTTCCTCGGCACCATCGCGTGGCCGGACGCCGTGGTCGGCTGCGCGCTGTCCGTGGAGCGGCTGATGCTGCCGCCGTCCGCGGAGGCGTCCGTGCCGGAGGGCCTCGACGAGACGCGGCTGGCGAAGTGGGTCGCCGAGCACCCGGAGCGCCAGGAGGTCCGGATGACCGTGGCCGTGCTGCGGGACGGGAAGCGCGATTCGGCGCTGCGGCTGCGTGAGAAGGACTCGGCGACCGACGTGCTCACCGGCTCCGACCTCGTCCCGGGTCTGGCGGAGGCGCTCACGGCGACGTTCGAGGAGTAGCGGAGACCCCGTCGGCCTGCCGGGGTGTCAGCTCCGGGTGCATTTCGGCAGGCCGGCCGTGTCTCCGCCGCGGATGTCGTCGAGGGCGGCGACCGCGTCGCCGATGGTGCCGACCTTGACGAGCGTGAGCCCGTCGGGGACGTCACGGGCGGCGGCCGCGCAGTTGTCCTCGGGCGTCAGGAAGTACTGGGCGCCCTTGGCCCGGGCGCCGACGGTCTTCATCTCGATACCGCCGATCGGGCCGACCTTGCCGGCGTCGTCGATGGTGCCCGTGCCGGCGACGAACTTGCCGCCGGTGAGGCTCCCCGGGGTCAGCTTGTCGACGATGCCGAGGGCGAACATCAGACCGGCGCTGGGGCCGCCGACGTCGGCGAGCTTGATGTCGATGGTGAACGGGAAGGTGTGGTCGGTCCCGGCCGAGATGCCGACGATCGCCCGCTCCTCGCCCTCGTCGTCGGACTTGGCGGTGGTGATCGTGACGTCCTCGGTCCTGGTCGCCGTCTTCTTCTCCTTCTCGGCGGCGGCCTGCTCCTTGGCCGGCACGATCGTGAAGACGACCTTCTCGCCGGCCTTGTGCCTGGTGACCAGCTTCGCGACGTCGTCGTACGCCTTCACCGGCGTACCGTCGACGGCCTTGATCACGTCACCGGCGTGCAGCCTGCCCTCGGCGGGGGTGTCCTTGACGACGGTGGAGACGATCACCCAGGACTTCACCGGGACGCCGACCTCCTTGAGCGCCGCGACCTTGGCGCTCTCCTGGGACTGGCTGAACTCCTCGGCGTTCTCCTGCGTCGACTGCTCCTCCGTCTTGCCGTTGGGGTAGAGCGTGTCGTGCGGGACCACCTTGTTGTCGTGGGCCAGCCAGCCGTACACCGCCTCGACGAGGTTCATGTTGTAGTCGGCGCTCGTGACCCGGACGGTGGTCATGTTCAGGTGACCGCTCGTCGGGTAGGTCTTGCGACCGGAGATCTGCAGCACCGGCTCGCCGTCGTGCTCGCCGAGGGTGTTCACCGTCGGACCCGGCGACATCTCCGAGTACGGCACTTTGATGAAGACTCCCGCGCACAGGAGCGCGATCAGCATCAGGGTGGAGGCGAGCATCGTCGCGGTGCGGCGTGGCATGGAACGACAGTACGGGACAGCACTGTCAACGGACCGTCGGGGCCGTCCGTCCGGGGTCCCGGGGGTACGGCGGCCGGTCAGACCTCCGAGTGGGACTTCTCCATGGCCTCGCGGAACCGGGTGTAGCCGGCGAGCTCGTGGCCGTCACCGATGGTCTTGCGGTTGCGTCCGGCCCAACTGCCCCAGGCTCCGGCACCTATCGCGGCGAACAATGGAATCAGCAACCAGGCGAGCGCCGCCATGCCGACCTCCCAACCCCGATGAACCATCGCAACTGACTGATCAGCAGATTAACCATCCGCTTGTTCAACGCTCACGGCAGGGGTCGGGTTACGCAACCGGAGCGGTCAGCAGGCTCCGACCCACTCCTCCGTACCGTCGGAGAACTTCTGGTGCTTCCAGATCGGGACCTCGTGCTTCAGGTCGTCGATCAGCTTCCGGCAGGCCTCGAAGGCCTCGCCGCGGTGCGGGCAGGACACGGCGACGATCACGGCGAGATCGCCCACCCGCAGGTCACCGATGCGGTGCACCGCGGCGAGCGCCCGCACGGGGTACTCCGCGACGACCTTCTCCGCGACGCGCCGCATCTCGGCCTCGGCGCTCGGGTGACAGGAGTACCCGAGGGCGTCGACGTCCGCTCCCGCGTCGTGGTTGCGCACGGTCCCCACGAACAGCGCGGTCCCTCCGGAGGCGTCGTCACCGACGGCCCGGAAGACCTCGTCCAGGGAGAGGTCGGTCTCCCGGACGGCCAGCAGTTTGATCGGATCCTGTGCGGCCTGCTCACCGGGATGATCGTTCATGGGTGCCATACCCCCCATCGTGCCCCACCCCGTCGGCCCCGCGGAACAGCTCCCGCGACCCGGCGCGCGCATACGGGGCGCAGCCTCCCGCGCCGACCGCCTTCAGGTCCCCGTCCGGCGGACTCCGGAGCGGGCACCGGCTCAGATCCGCCGCCGGGCCTTGCGCGCCCGCCGCACCAGTGCGGCCGTGCCGAGCAGGGCAACCGTCGCTCCGGCGGCACCCGCCGCGGTGGCGTCCTTGCGTCCGAGCCGGCGTCCGGCGAGGGTGTGCCTCCCGGCGACCTCCCCCAGGAGCTCGGCGAGGACCTCCTCGTTGGTCCACCGGGGCCGCCACCCGGCCTCGTGCAGCCGGCTGCCGCTGACCACCCAGGGGTACATCGTGTACGCGAGGTCCCCGGCCGGCGACGGGGTGAGCCCGATCCGGTGCAGCCGGGCCGCGGCTCCCAGGGCGACGGCGGACGGCAGCTCCATCCGGCGGATCCCGCTGAGCTCCTCGACCTCCTCCTGCTCCAGCCATCCGTCGCACCCGACGGCCAGTTCGCCCTCGACCTTCTCCAGGGCCGCGTACTCCAGGGCGGCGCACAGGTCCTCGATGTGGCAGAACTGCCAGGCGGGCCGGGAGCCGGCCACGACCAGCAGCCGAGGTGACTCGAAGTACCTGGTCAGTGCGGTGTCGGTGCCTCCGACGAGCACGGCGGGCCGTACGACGGTGACGTTGAGGCCGGGGTGCGCGCGGGGCGCCCGCCGGGCGAGCCGCTCGACCTCCAGAAGGTCCCCGACCCCCGTGGCCTCGGCGGTGGCCCGCAGTTCCGCGTCCTCGGACAGGGGCAGTTCGTTGTCGGGCAGCGCTCCGTAGACCATGGCCGACGTGCACAGCACGACCCGGTGGACCCCGGCGGCCGCGGCGGCCGTGAGCACGGTCTGGGTGCCCCGCACGTTGTACGCCGTGCGCGCCGCCGGGTCCGTCTCGAGGCCGAGGTCGAGCGCGAGGTGCACCACGACGTCCGCCCCGCGCAGCTTCTCCGCGATGGCCGGGTCCCGGACGTCCAGGATGTGCCACTGCGCGTCCGCGCACTCGCCCCGCCGCTCGTCGATGGCGATGACCTGCTTGATCTCGTCGCTGGCGGCGAGGCGCTCGGTCAGCATCGCGCCGATCCCGGCCGCGGCGCCGGTGACGGCGACGACGGGGCCCCGCGCGGTCCCGCCGGCCCGTGCCGCCGAGGTCGAAGGGCTCTCTGCGGGCGTCGGAGGGGTTGAGGGGTTTCGCGCTGCGCGAACCTGTGGATCTGGGGAACTCACCGGGCGTCTCCAGCGGTTGTCTTCAGTAAGAACGCGAGTGGCGCATACGTACCAGGTGGCATCCATCCTGCCGCAGCCGCCGAGTCGGCGACGCACCGAGGCCCGAACCGGTTGTGGTGTCTACGCTGGGTGGTGATGCAGGGCAGCCGCCGTCGGACCGAACCGGCGGCCTTAACAGCCGAGGAATCCCGTGAGTGACACCCCATTCGGATTCGGCCTTCCGCCGGAGGAGCCGGAGAACGGCGACGAGGGCAAGAAGAAGGACCAGCAGAGCGGTGGTGGTCAGGGACCTGCCAACCCGTTCGGTTTCGGGCCCGGCGGACCCGGAGGCGACAATCCGCTCGCCGCGATGTTCGGTTCGCTGAACCCCAACGACCTGGGCGCGGCGTTCCAGCAGCTGGGCCAGATGCTCTCGTACGAGGGCGGCCCGGTGAACTGGGACATGGCCAAGCAGATCGCCCGCCAGACGGTGTCCCAGGGCACCGCCGACGGCACGAAGGACGCGAGCGTCGGCCCGGCCGAGCGCGCCGCGGTCCTGGACGCCGTGCGGCTGGCCGACCTGTGGCTGGACGACGCGACGTCGCTGCCGTCCGGTGCCACCTCCGCGGTGGCCTGGAGCCGCGCGGAGTGGGTCGAGGCGACCCTGCCCGTGTGGAAGGAGCTCGTCGACCCGGTCGCCGAGCGCGTCGGCGCGGCCATGGGCGACGTCCTGCCCGAGGAGATGCAGGCCATGGCGGGCCCGCTGCTCGGCATGATGCGCTCCATGGGCGGCGCCATGTTCGGTACGCAGATCGGTCAGGCCGTCGGCGTGCTCGCGGGCGAGGTCGTCGGTTCGTCCGACGTCGGCCTGCCGCTCGGCCCGGCCGGCAAGGCCGCGCTGCTGCCGCTGAACATCGAGGCCTTCGGCAAGGACCTGGGGATCGCCCAGGACGAGGTGCGCCTGTACATCGCCCTGCGCGAGGCCGCCCACCAGCGGCTCTTCGCCCACGTGCCATGGCTGCGCTCGCACCTGTTCGGCGCGGTCGAGGGCTACGCGCGCGGGATCAAGGTCGACACGGCGAAGCTGGAGGACGTGGTCGGCCAGTTCGACCCGCAGAACCCCGAGGAGCTGCAGGCAGCGCTCCAGCAGGGCATGTTCCAGCCCGAGGACACGCCGGAGCAGAAGGCGGCGCTGGCCCGCCTGGAGACGGCGCTCGCCCTGGTGGAAGGCTGGGTGGACGCGGTGGTCCACTCGGCGGCGAAGCCCCGCCTGTCGTCCGCGGACGCGCTGCGGGAGACACTGCGCCGCCGTCGCGCCACGGGCGGCCCGGCGGAGCAGACCTTCGCCACGCTGATCGGCCTGGAGCTGCGTCCGCGCCGGCTGCGGGACGCCTCGCGCCTGTGGGCCTCGCTCACGGACGCGCGCGGGGTCGACGGCCGGGACGGCCTGTGGGCGCACCCGGACATGCTGCCGACCGCCTCCGACCTGGACGACCCGGACGGCTTCGTGCACCGCGAGCAGCTGGACTTCTCCGAGCTCGACAAGATGCTGGGCGAGGCCGCGGGCGGTTCACCCGAGCGGCCCAACCTCACCAAGGAGGACACCGACGGCGGGAACAGGGCCGAGGGCGGGACCGAGGACAAGGGCGACAGCGACAAGTGACCCTGTACGACGACGCCGTCCTGGTCCTGAAGGACGTCGAGGGGCAGGACGAGCTGCGCCAGGCCTATCTCGACCATCTGGAGGCCCATCCGGACGGTCTGTGGAAAGCCTGTACGGCCGGGCACGTCACGGCGAGCGCCCTGGTGATCGATCCCGGCCGGGGCAGGGTCCTGCTGACGCTCCACAGGAAGCTGCGGATGTGGCTCCAGATGGGTGGTCACTGCGAGCCCGGGGACACCACCCTGGAGGCGGCGGCCCTGCGTGAGGCCACGGAGGAGTCGGGCATCACGGGCCTGACCCTGCTCCCGGGCGGCCCCGTCCGGCTCGACCGCCACCCCATCCCGCCGCCCTGCCACTGGCATTTCGACGTCCAGTACGCGGTGGTGGCGGAGCCGGACTCCGTCCAGACGATCAGCGAGGAGTCCCTGGACCTGCGCTGGTTCGCCTACGGAGAGGTCCCCCAGGTCGCCGACGACTCGGTGGTCCGCCTCCTGGAAGCGACACGAGCAAGGCTCTGAAGACGCGTCCCTGAAGACGCGCCCCGTCAGGGGCGCTCTTCAGGGCCGCGTCTTGAGGGGCTCGGGGAACTGCGCGCCCAGCCACGACGGGCTCGCAGCCGCCCGGAGTCCAGGAGCGATCAGCTCCAGACATTCCCCTGGTTCTGCCCGCGGGCACCCTGCTGCCCCACCCCGTACTGCGCGGCGATCCCGCCCCCGATCGCCGCGTTCTGCGGCGGCAGCAGCTCACTGGGCTGCACGAGGGCGTACCCCTGTCCCATGAAGCTGAGCTCCCAGCCCTCACCGGTGTTGCCGCGGCGGCGGAACACCCCGGAGGAATGGGTCTGGGCCTGCATCTGGACCCGCAGCCCCGTCGACCAGGCGACGATCGCGTCGGCGTCGCAGTTGACGTACTTGTCCGGCGTGACCTGCAGCATCAGCGGACTGCCCGACGTCATCAGGGCGACCTTGCCGCGTCCGGAGATGTTGAGCTGGTACTTGCCGGAGCCGGAGATGCCGTACTGGCTGTCCACGGCGATCACCTCGTGGTGCAGCGCGGAGTCCATCGCCAGGACGTAACCGCTGTCCACGGTGAGACCGTCCTGGTCCACGTCCACCACATGGATGTGCTGGGCGAGGTTGGCCAGGTAGACGGTGCCCTGCCCGTGGCAGCGCATCAGGTCGAGGCCCTCCCCCGTGACGGCGCGGGAACGCTGCTGGCCGGTGTTCTGGAACTCGGCGTCGAACTCCACGAGTCCCTGGTAGGCGACCATGGTGCCCTTGCGGGCGAGTACGTCGTCGTGGCCCTGCAGGAGGACGCGCAGCATCTGCTTGTTCTGCAGGCTGTAGCGCTCCTGGGACTGCTGGTCGTTGTAGGCGAAAAGCGGGCTCTGCATGGTGTGTCCTCCCCCTCAGCCCCGGACCCGGAGACGGTCGGTGCTGTCCTCGCTGGGCTGGACGACGACGATGCCCTGTCCGGAGAAGGCCATCTGGAAGGCCTCGCCGCTGCCCCGCCCGATCAGCGACTGTGCCTTGAAGCTGCGCTTGCCCTTCACCTTGAGGTTCGGGGACCAGGCGACGAGCGCGTCCGGGTCGACGTACGTCTCGTCCTCGCCACCGCCGCAGTCGACGACGATGGGCTTGCCCCGGGAGGTCAGCGCGACCCAGCCCTGCCCGGAGATCTTGGTGTTCCACAGGCCCTGGCCGGCGAATTTCGCCAGCCCCTTGACCCGCTCGACGCCCCATGTGAGGTGGGCGTCGAAGGCGAGGAGGTTGGTGGCGTTGACGGAGATGCCGTCGCCGTTGAGGTTGATGACGACGACGTTCGCCCCGTAGTCGGAGAGGTAGAGCAGGCCGTCCCCGGAGCACTTCATCAGCGGGGCGCCCTCGCCGGTCATCCAGTCCTTGGCGATCTGGCGCACGGCCGGCGGATTGGGCTCGTACTGGACGAAGCCCTCGTAGGCGACCATCGACCCCACGCGCGCGAGGAGGTCGTTCCCGGTCTGCATGGCGACCTTGAGCATGTGATTGCCGTGGTTCTCCATGCGCGCGGCGACGGGTGCCGGGGCGAAGCCCGCGAGTTGCTGGTTCATTGGACGGGCTCCCTCAGACCTCGTACGGCTGGACGACGATGAAATTGCCGGGCGCGCCGCGGAACTGAAGGTTCACGCTCTCCCCGGTGTCACCGGGGTAGGCGTTGCGGCGCGTCCGCACCTGGCTGGAGACGATCACCTGGGACGCGGCGGACCAGGCGACGACGGCGTTGCAGTCGGCGAACGTCGTCGGTGTCACGGGCAGGACCACGGGCACGCCGCTCGTCTTCACGACGATCGTGCCGGTGCCCTGGAACTGCATCGTGAAGAGGGCGCCGCCGGGGATGCCGTGTCCTTCGATGCGGCGCACCTCGTACTGCAGCGTCTCGTCGAAGGCGAGGACGTTCTCCGCGGAGACGCAGACCCCGTCCCCCTGCAGCTCGATGGGGTGCAGCATGGCGGAGTTCTCCGCGAGGAAGACCTGACCGCGGCCCGAGCAGCGCATGAGCTGCATCTCCTGGCCGGTCGCGTTGCCCACCATCCGGCCGGCGAATCCGGCGCCCTTGTAGCTGAAGTCGACCTTGCCCTGGTAGAGCACCATGCTGCCCTGGCGGGCCAGTACGGCCTGGTCGCCGCCCATGCCGAGGTCGACGCGGACCATCTTCTTGTTCTGCTGGGTCCAGCGCTGCCCGGTGGGCGTCTCCTTGTAGGCCTGCAGCGCCGCGGTGACACCGGCGCCGCCCGGGGGAGCGCCCTGCGGCACTCCGTACCCGGCGGGCACGCCGGGCTGACCCGGCGCCTGGCCGAAGGGCGGCTGCTGACCGTAGCCCGGGGGCGGGGCCGGCTGCCCGTAGCCCTGGGGCGGGGCGGGCGCCTGGGGCTGTCCGTAACCGGGTGGCAGGGGCGCGGTCTGGCCGGGCGGCTGACCGTACGCAGGCTGGTGGCCCGGCTGCCCGTAGGGCGCGGGAGCAGGTGCCGTCGGCGGTACGGGGCCGGCGCCGGGCGGGGTCAGGGGCGCGACGATGGTCGGTGCGGCGTGCACCGGGGGTGCGGGCGCCGGGGGTGGTGTGGGTGCCGGGGGCGGCGCGAAACCCTGGGCGGGCTGCGGCGCGGCGGGCGCGGGGGCCGGTGTGGCGGGGCCCGAGGGGGCGCCGAAGGCGGGCGGCGCGGCGGCCTGGGCAGGCGGCGCGAACGACGGGGCGCCCGGCTGCGGCGCGGGGGCGGCGGCGGGCTCCTCCTCGGCGACCTCGCCGCCGAAGTTCTTCAGCAGCGCGTCGAGGCCGCCGTCGAAACCCTGCCCGACCGCGGCGAACCGCCAGACGTCCTTCAGGTAGAAGTCGCCCAGCATCACGGCACGCTCGGTGGAGAACTCGGCTCCGGTGAAGGAGTACCGGGCCACCTCCTCGCCGCCCGCCACGATGCGGAGGTATCCGGGAGCGATCTGGGACATCTGGCCCGCGCCGTCGACGGTCGCCGTGAACGACAGCTTCTGGATCTGCGGCGGAATCCTGTCGAGGGTGACGCGGAAGGACTCCGTGTCGCCCGCCTGCGCGCCGAGGAGCTGGACCGACTCCTCGGGGGTCTTCGGCTGGTTGAAGAAGACGAAGTACCGGTCGTCGGAGAGCCGTTCCTCGGCGTCCAGGCCGAAGCAGCTGATGTCGAAGGTCAGCCCCGGACCGGTGATCTGTACCCCTACGTACAGATCGGTGCCCGCGGTGAGGTCACTGATCCTGGCCTTGTGGCCGCGTTGGAATTCCCTGGCCATGCGTAACGACCGTCCCCCATCCCGAAAACAAGTGCGTCGCGTCAGGCTAACGGCAAATTCCAGCCGTGGACCAAGCCGGTACAGACCCGGTACACAATCCGTGCCGCCGCACGTCCGACGGGGTTTCGGCGTCGGGCCGGCGTCACTCGCCGCGCGTCGTGGGCAGGTGGGGCAGCCTGTCGGCGGCGACCACTCCTTCGAGGTAGCCACGGGCCCGCTCGGTGCGCGGGTAGGCCTCGAGGAGCTGCCAGAAATCGGCCCCGTGGCCGGGTACGAGCAGATGCGCGAGCTCATGGACGAGGACGTAGTCCACGACGTACTCGGGCATGCCCTGCAGGCGGTGCGACAGGCGGATGCTGCCTTCGGCGGGGGTGCACGAGCCCCACCGGGTGTTCTGGTTGGTGACCCAGCGCACCGAGGCGGGCCGGGCCCGGCCGTCGAAGTACAGCTCGGAGAGCCGGGCGGCGCGCTCGGACAGTTCCGTGTCGCCGAGCACCCGCTTGCTCTCCTGGGCGGCGAGTTTGTCGAGCATGACCGTGACCCAGCGCTGTTCCTCCGCCTCGGACATCCTGGCGGGAATGAGCACGATGGTGCGATCACCCTCACGGTACGCGGAGACCGTCCGGCGCCGCCGGGCGCTCCTGCGGACCTCGATCGCGCTCACCCCCGAGCCGCTCGGCGGCTGGCTCGTCGTGCTGCGCTGTGGGTTTCCGGCGCGGTGCAGTGGGTCGGCGGGCACGCCCCGACGTTACCCGTTGCGCAGGGCGGAAGTCCCGTCTCCGGTGCGCATCGATGCCGAACCGCGCCCCCAAGGGCCTGATTCGTACGACGAACATCCACTGCCTGTGGATAACTTTCGGCACGCGCCGGGCAATGCGGGCATCCTGGCATTCGACCGGCGCAGTGGGACGAACTCCGCCGGCGTCACGGGGACGTACGGGGGGCTCGATGCATCCGATGGTGAAACCCGCGCTGCGGCGCGGCTGGCGGGATCTGCACACCGTGCAGTTCGGCATGGCGCCGGCGCACGCGATGGTGCTGGGCCCGCTGGACACGGCGACGGGGGGTTTTCTGGCTCTGCTCGACGGGACACGCGGACTGCCCCTGCTGCGCGACGAGGGCCGCCGCATGGGACTGCCCGAAGGCCGCGTCGACGGACTCGTGGAGCGGCTGTCCCGGTCCGGCCTGCTGGACGACGCGACGGGCGGCGGCCCGGCCGCCGACGCCCTGCGCGGAAAACCGGCGGAGCTGGACCGGTTGCGGCCGGACGCCGCCTCGCTCTCCCTCGTCGCCCCCGGGCCCGGCGAGGCCATGCGCCGGCTGGCGGCCCGCCGCTCCCTGCATGTGCAGGTGCGGGGTGCGGGCAGGGTCGGAACCGTCCTCGCCTCGGCGCTGGCGGGGGCGGGCGTGGGCCGGGTCGACGTACAGGACGGTGGCCGCGTCGAGCCGTGGGACGTGGCGCCGGGCGGGCTGCCCGTGGAGTCCGTCGGCGAGCGCCGGGAGGAGGCGGCCCAGCGCGCGGTGCGCGGAGCGGCACCCGGCCGCCCGCCTCGCCGCGGCGGTGCCCGGTCCGCCGCCGGACAGGACGGCCCGGGACTCTCCCTGGTGATCCTCGCGCCCCGGGACGGTCTCGCCGTCCACGCACCCGACCCGGCGGACTCCCGGCCGCTGATCGACTCCGGTACGCCGCATCTGTTCGCCGGGGTCGTGGAGGGCACGGGGGTCGTCGGCCCACTGGTCCTGCCCGGGGACACGGCGTGCGCGGGCTGTCTGGATCTCGGACGCGCCGACCGGGATCCGGCCTGGCCACGCCTGCTGGCGCAGTGGCGCTCCGGTCGGCAGCCCCCGGTGCCGGCGTGCGATCTGACGCTGGCGGTCACGGTCGCGGGGCTGGCCGCGGGGCACGCGACGGCCTTCCTCGACGGGGAGCTACCGTCGAGTGCGGGGGCTCGCTGGGAGATTTCGCCGCCAGGTCTCGACTGGCACGCCCGCCCGGTGTGGCAGCATCCCGCATGCCCCTGCGGGGCCGGGGAGAAAGCTGAGGGGGAGCAGACCTCGGACGACGAAGGGCCGCACGAGACAATGGTCGGGCAACAGCCGCATGCGGCACGGCTGTCCGGTACTTGGAGGGCGCATGTCTGATCTTCCCCGGAAGGCGGTCACCCGAACCGCCAAGCTCGCCGCGCTACCGCTCGGCTTCGCCGGGCGCGCGACCTGGGGGCTGGGCAAACGGATCGGCGGCAAGTCCGCGGAGCTCGTGGGCCGTGAACTGCAGCAACGCACCGCCGACCAGTTGTTCAAGGTCCTCGGCGAGCTCAAGGGCGGCGCGATGAAGTTCGGACAGGCCATGTCCGTCTTCGAGTCGGCGCTGCCCGAGGAGGTCGCCGGCCCGTACCGCGCGGCGCTCACGAAGCTCCAGGAGGCGGCCCCGCCGATGCCGACCCGCACGGTGCACGCCGTGCTGACGGAACGGCTCGGCGAGGACTGGCAGGACCTGTTCCTGGAGTTCCAGGACAAACCGGCCGCGGCGGCCTCCATCGGGCAGGTGCACCGGGCGGTCTGGCACGACGGCCGGGAGGTCGCGGTCAAGGTCCAGTACCCCGGGGCGGGCGAGGCCCTGCTGTCCGACCTGAACCAGCTGAGCCGTTTCGCCCGGCTGCTGGGACCGCTCGTTCCCGGCATGGACATCAAGCCGCTCATCGCGGAGATGCGCGACCGGGTGTCCGAGGAGCTCGACTACGGCCTGGAGGCCCAGGCCCAGCGGGCACACGCGGAGGAGTTCGCGGACGACCCGGACGTGCTCGTGCCCGCGGTGGTCCACCAGAGCGAGCAGGTGCTGGTGACGGAGTGGATCGACGGGACACCGCTGTCCGAGGTCATCACCGACGGCACGCAGGAGGAGCGGGACCGGGCAGGCCAGCTCCTGGCCCGCTTCCTCTTCTCCGGCCCGTCCCGCACGGGGCTGCTGCACGCCGACCCGCATCCGGGGAACTTCCGTCTCCTGCCGGACGCCCCCGACGGCTCCGAAGGCGCCGAAAGCTCCGGGGACAGGAGCCGCTGGCGACTGGGCGTCCTGGACTTCGGCACGGTGGACCGTCTGCCGGACGGCCTGCCGCCGACGATCGGCGCCTCGCTGCGCATGACCCTGGACGGCGAGGCGGAGGCCGTCCACGAACTGCTCCGGGAGGAGGGCTTCATCAAGGAGTCCATAGAACTGGACCCGGAGGCCGTCCTCGACTACCTGCTCCCCATCATCGAGCCGGCTCAGGTGGACGAGTTCACCTTCAGCCGGGGCTGGATGCGGAACCAGGCGGCCCGGATCGCCGACATCCGCTCCCCCGCGCACCAGCTGGGCAAGCAGCTCAACCTGCCTCCGGCGTATCTGCTGATCCACCGGGTGACCCTGAGCACGATCGGCGTGCTCTGTCAGCTGGGAGCGACGGTACGGCTGCGACAGGAACTGGAGGACTGGCTTCCAGGCTTCCTGCCGGACGCGGAGGACCTGGACGCGGAGGACCCGGGCGAGGAAGGCCCGGACGAGGAGGACTCCGCGGCCGGGGCGTGAGTCACGCACCGCGGGGGCCGGTCCGTTCGGACCGGCCCCCGCGATCGGCGACTGTCTCGGTGTGCCGACTGCACCTGTGCCTCCCGGCGACGGTGCACGCCTCCTACTGCATGACCGCCATGGCCAGAGCGCGGCGGGCGCGCAGCGACGCGCGCTCGGCGCGGCGCTGCATACGGCGGGCCACCACCAGGCGCATGGCCCGGCGTTCCAGCTCGGCCTCGTGGATCCGCGCGTGCATATGCGCACGCGCGAGGGCTTCTGGGATGAGTTGCATCTCGCGGGTCCTGTTCTGACGCGAGTCGTTCGCGCCGGTGGAGGTGAAGTCTGGGGTCGCGGAGCCGGTGGGCTCGCCGGTGGACGGCTTCATCGGGGCCTGTTTCCTGGGGTCGTGCGTCAGGGGGCGATCGATCGTTCCTGTGAGGTTCATGCCGCAACCGGGTTCTTGCGCGGGCGGCCACGCGGCCGCTTCCGGGCGACAACGACACCCTGGACGAAGAGCTCGCCGCCCCAGACGCCCCAGGGCTCACGCCGCTCCTTGGCGCCGGCGAGGCAGGCCTCGATCAGCGGGCAGGTGCGGCAGAGGGACTTGGCGTACTCGACATCGGCCGGGGACTCGGCGAAGAAGACTTCCGGGTCGTAGGAACGGCAGGGGACGGGTACGCCGAGGTTCTCGATGGCGTCGTCGAGCGCGGTCAGCGCAGTGAGCGGGGTCAAGGTGGAGTCCTCCGTGGAACCGGGCGGGGTGATCGTTTCGGAAGGCGGTACGGACGGGGCGTGCGCTTCGAGTTGCACGGCTGGTTTTCCTCGTCTGGTCGTGCCGGCCGGTTGGCCGGTTGGCGGCTGGTACCGGGGTTTTCTGTTGTCCCGAGGCCCCTTCGCTCCGCCGCCCCCGGTCGGGGACAAACAGAAGGGCCGCGGATCCCGGGTGGGGTTCCGCGGCCCTGAAGGCGCCGGCCTGATCGTCGATCAGGCTGGATCACTCCAGGGGTCAGGCCCACGGAAGGCCCACATCGTGTGGTGCGTCTGCTGGTGCGCTCCGGCACCGGTGGCCGCAAAGGCATAGGCCTGGGCCTGTGCCTCTACTGTTTCCAGTGCCTTCATCGGTCGCTCATTGCGCTCACGGACAGGGAGTGCCGCGAGAGACACGGAGGACGCCGGCCGGACGGCAGCGATGCCGGACAGACCGGTGCCCAGGTTCGAGAAGCCGGGCAGGCAGGCGGAGACGACCGAGCGATCGGTCATTTTGGCGGAGCTGGTGGTGATGCTGATCACTGGAATCGCCTCCTCTCGGCGTCTCTGGGACCGGGCGGGCCGGTCCTTCGGTTGTCGTCAAGTACAGCATGGAACCGGGGCCTTCGAGAAGGCCGCCGTTTCCGTGCTTTAGAACCTATGGGGATTGCCCGGGCATGCGCAAACTATTTTCTCGACGAGTTTGAATCATTCCTCGTCCTGGTCGGTCTCCAGCTCCTGACCTGCGCAGATGGCGAGTACGTCGGCTCCGTAGCGGTTGAGCTTGCGGGCGCGGACGCCCGGGATGCGGGCCAGCTCAACCGGAGTGGAAGGCACCGCTTCCGCGATGGCCATCAGCGTCTTGTCCGTGAAGACGCAGAAGTCGGGCTGTCCGCTGCGTTCGGCCTGGACCGCCCGCCACTCCCGCAGCCGTTCGTAGAGCCCTTCGTCCATGTCGGAGGGGCAGTCCTCGCAGCGCATCAGCTTCATCTCGCCGGCGTCGTTGAGGGTGCGGCCGCAGACCCGGCAGCGTGCGGGGGTGCGGCTGGTCCGGCGGACCACGCCGGGGGCACCGCCCTGCGCTCCGCGCTCGATGCCGCCCACGCCGCCGGGACCGGTCGTGCCCCGGCGGCCCGCGGTGGCCACGGAGCCGGGCCGCAGTCCGTCGAGGAACCGGCTGGGCCGCCGGTTGGGCCGGCCGCCGGGCGAGCGGGACTGCGACCAGGAGACACAGAGGTGCTCCCTGGCCCGGGTGACGCCGACGTAGAGGAGGCGGCGTTCCTCCTCTATCTGGTCGTCGGTCTTGGCGTAGGAGATCGGCATCATGCCTTCGGCGACGCCGACCAGGAAGACGACGTCCCACTCCAGGCCCTTGGCGGAGTGCAGGGAGGCGAGGGTGACGCCCTGGACGGTCGGGGCGTGCTGGGCCGCGGCGCGCTCCTGCAGTTCGGCCACGAGGTCGCCGAGGGTGGCGTCGGCCCTGGCGGCGGCGAAGTCCTGGGCCAGGTTCGCGAGGGCGGCGAGGGACTCCCAGCGCTCCCTGACCGCGCCGGAGCCCGCCGGTGGCTGGTGGGTCCAGCCGTCCCCGGAGAGGACGGCCCTTACCTGCGAGGGCAGGTCGGGGGCGTCGTCGAGGAGCGCGTCGTTGCCCCCGAAGCGGGCCGCCCCGCGCAGGGCGTGGATGGCCCGCTTGACCTCGGGCCGCTCGAAGAAGCGCTCGGCCCCGCGCAGCTGGTAGGGCACTGCGACGTCGGCGAGGGCCTGTTCGTAGATCTCGGACTGCGCGTTCGTACGGAAGAGGATCGCGATCTCGCTCGCGGGGGTGCCGGAGGCGATGAGGTCGCGGATACGGCGGGCGGCGCCCTCGGCCTCGGCGGGCTCGTCGGTGTACTCGGCGTAAGCCGGCTCGGGGCCCGCGGAGCGCTGGGAGATCAGTTCCAGCCGGTGGTCGGCCGCGCGGCCGCGGGCCTGGGCGAGCAGACCGTTGGCGAGGTGGACCACCTGCGGGGTGGAGCGGTAGTCGCGGACCAGTTTGACCACCGTGGCGCCGGGGTGGCGGGTGCGGAAGTCGAGGAGGTGGTCGGGGGTCGCGCCGGTGAACGAGTAGATGGTCTGGCTGGCGTCGCCGACGACGCAGAGGCTGTCGCGCTCGCCGAGCCACAGCTCCAGCAGACGTTGCTGCAGGGGGCTGACGTCCTGGTACTCGTCGACGACGAAGTGCTGGTACTGGGCGCGGACCGCTTCGGCGATGTCGTGCTGGTCCTGGAGGATGGCCACGGTCAGCAGCAGGACGTCCTCGAAGTCGATGACGCCGCGGGCGCGCTTGAGGTCCTCGTACGCGGAGTAGACCTGGGCGATCTCGGCGCGGTCGCGGGGCGCTTCCCGGCCGGCCTTGACCGCCGCCGCGGCGTAGTCGGCGGGGACGGTCTGGGTGACCTTGGACCATTCGATCTCGCCGGTGACGTCCCGCAGCTCGCCGCGGTCGAGGCGGATACGGCAGGCGGCCGCCGCGTCGGCGACGAGCTGGATCTTCCGGTCGACGATCCGGGGCAGGCTGCCACCGACGGCTTTCGGCCAGAAGTACTGGAGCTGGCGCAGGGCGGCGGAGTGGAAGGTGCGGGCCTGGACCCCGGAGGCGCCGAGCTGGCGGAGGCGGCCGCGCATCTCGCCCGCGGCCCGGTTGGTGAAGGTGACGGCGAGCACGCTGGAGGGCTGCAGGATCCCGGCCCGTACCCCGTAGGCGATGCGGTGGGTGATGGCGCGGGTCTTGCCCGTGCCGGCCCCCGCGAGCACGCACACCGGACCGTGCAGAGCGGTGGCGACTTCGCGCTGCTCGGGGTCGAGCCCTTCCAGGACCGCGTCGGCTCCGCTCGGTGCGGCCGAGTACGGGGAGCCGTGCGGGTCCTGTGGGAAGAGGGTGGAATGCGTTGCTGCTGTCACCCCGCCATGCTGCCAGGTCGTCGGAGGCGGGTGCGCCGGTTGTCCACAGGGGCACGCTTGCAGTCGTACTAATGCGACAGTCGTCAGGTGCCGCGCCGGGTCCGCGCCGGGTCCTTACCGGGTCCGCGCCGGATGCTCCCGCCGGGGCGTGTACGGGAATGGCGGCCCGGTCGCGTACGTTCCCCCCACAGCGAACGCGTACCTCCCCGCAGCGAAGGAGCACGAGAGACATGCCGGGCACCGTGACGATGTACAGCACCACGTGGTGTGGCTACTGCCGTCGGCTGAAGAGCCAGATGGACCGTGAGGGCATCACGTACGAGGAGGTCAACATCGAGCTGGACCCGGACTCCGCGGCGTTCGTGGAGAAGGCGAACGGCGGGAACCAGACGGTCCCCACCGTCCTCTTCCCGGACGGTTCGACGCTGACGAACCCTTCGCTCGCACAGGTCAAGCAGAAGATCGGCGCCTAGGGGGTACGGGCCCCGGGCGCCCGGCACCCGTCTCGGGCGGCCGGTGCCGGCCTCAGACGGCCGCTTTGCGCGTCGGCAGGGGCTTGCCGTACCAGAGTTCGATCAGACGGGCCGCGATCGAGATGCCGTACGGAGGCAGGACCTCCCCGGACTCGAAAGCGGCCCGCAGGTCTTCCCGGGAGAACCAGCGGGCCTCCTCGATCTCCTCGCCGTCGACGTTGATCTCCGCCGAGGTGGCGCGGGCCATGAAGCCCAGCATGAGGCTGGAGGGGAACGGCCAGGGCTGACTGGCGACGTACTCGACCGCGCCGACGGTGATCCCCGCCTCCTCGAAGACCTCGCGGCGGACCGACTGCTCGATGGACTCGCCCGGCTCGACGAAACCGGCGAGCGTGGAGAAGCGGCCCTCGGGCCAGTGCACCTGGCGGCCGAGCAGGATGCGGTCCTCGTTGTCCGTCACGGCCATGATCACCGCGGGGTCCGTACGCGGGTAGTGCTCGGCGCCGCAGGCCGGGCAGCGGCGGATGTGGCCGGCCGCGGCGATCACCGTGCGTTCACCGCAGCGGGAGCAGAAGCGGTGCAGCCGCTGCCAGTTCTCCAGGGCGACCGCGTGCACCATGAGTCCCGCGTCGCGCGGCGACAGGAGCAGGCCGGCCTCGCGCAGACCCGCCGCCCGCGCGGACTGGTCCATGCGGCCGGGGAGGCTGTCCTTCTGCAGGGCGAAGTAGCTGACGCCGTCGTCGTCGGTGCCCAGGAAGTACCGGTGCGCCTCGGTGAGGGGCGCTTCGAAGGACGGGGTCATGACGAGCTCGGTGGTGCCGTCGGGCGTCTCGTCGATGAGGACCTGGCCGCCGGAGACCACGAAGGCGCGGGTCGTGGGGTGGCTCCACGCCGCGGCGAGCCAGGCCTCGTCGAGCCGGTGGTGGGCGGCCCGGTCGATGCCGCTCGGGGCGGTGAGCGAGATGGGACGGTCGGCGGTGTGGTCGGTCCAGGTGGTCACGGGTGCTTCCAACTCCCCCGGTGAAACGGTTGTTTCGGCGGGCTGTTCAGCCGGATGTACGGCAGGACGGTGCGGCGGGGCTTCTTCAGTGGGCATCTCGCCGGTCCAGGGCCAGGTCGCCCCACAGGTAGGCGGTGGTTTCGACGCCCTTGAGCAGGAGGTCGAGCTCGACTTTCTCGTTCGGGGCGTGCCAGCCGTCGGACGGCACCGAGATGCCGAGGAACAGCACGGGGGCGGCCAGGACGTCCTGGAGGTCCGCGGCGGGCCCCGACCCCCCTTCGCGGGTGAAGCGGATCTCCTGCTCGAAGGCGCGGCCCATGGCGCGGACGACGGACTGCAGGGCCGGGTGGTCGAGCGGTGTCAGACACGGGCGGGTGGCCGCGCCGAAGGTGATCTCGTGGCGGATCCCGGCCGGCAGCTGCTCGGCGGCCCAGCTGCGGACGGCCTTCTCTATGTGCTCGGGGTCCTGTCCGGCGACGAGCCGGAAGGAGAGCTTCACCATGGCCGAGGACGGGATGATCGTCTTGCTGCCGGGGCCCTGGTAGCCGCCGCCGATGCCGTTGACCTCGGCGGTCGGGCGGGCCCAGACGCGCTCCAGGGTGGTGTGGCCGCTCTCTCCCAGGGTGGCCGTGGACCGGGCGGTGCTCAGCCACTGCTCCTCGTCGAAGGGCAGTTCGGCGAACAGCTCCCGCTCCCGCTCGGTGAGCTCGGTGACGCCTTCGTAGAAGCCGGGGACCGCCACGCGCGCGTGCTCGTCGTGCAGGGCGGCGACGAGGCGGGCGGCCGCGGTGGCCGGATTGGGTACGGCGCCGCCGAAGGAGCCGGAGTGGATGTCCTGGCCGGGCCCGTACAGCTGGATCTCGCACTCGGCGAGGCCGCGCATGCCGGTGCACACCGTGGGGGTGTCCTCGGACCACATGCCGGTGTCGGAGACGATCACCGCGTCGGCGGCCAGCCGGTCCCTGTGCGTCTCGACGAGGTCGCGGAAGTGCGGGGAGCCGGACTCCTCCTCGCCCTCGACGAGCAGCTTCAGGTGGACGGCGGGTGTGGTGCGGCCGGTGGCGGCGAGGTGGGCGCGGACGCCGAGTGTGTGGAAGAACACCTGTCCCTTGTCGTCGGCGGCCCCGCGCGCGTGCAGGCGGCCCTCGCGGACGACGGGCTCGAAGGGGTCGGTGTCCCAGCCGTCCTCGCGGGCGGCGGGCTGTACGTCGTGGTGGCCGTAGACGAGGACCGTGGGGGCCCGCGGGTCGTCGCAGGGCCATTCGGCGAAGACCGCGGGTGCGCCGGGGGTCGCCCAGACCTCGCAGGTCGGGAAGCCCGTCTCCCGCAGTTTGGCGGCGAGCCAGTCGGCGCTGCGCCGGACGTCCGCGGCGTGCTCGGGCTGGGCCGAGACCGACGGGATGCGCAGCCATTCGGCGAGGTCGTCGAGGAAGGCGGCGCGGTGCTGCTCGATGTACGCGCGGACGGCGCTGTCCGGAGTCTTGCTCATGGTCACGAGCCTAGCCGTCCACGCGCGTATGCCGGTCCGGTGGTTCGTCGCGGACCCCTTCGGACGGTTCCTCCAGGAGGAGGCGTTCCAGCGCGGCCCGGTCCGGCAGCGCCTCGGGGCGTACGACCTCGCCGCTGCGCACGTAGAGGAAGGCCGCCCGGACGGATTCCAGCGGGACGCCTTGCTGCTCGGCCCAGGCGAGCCGGTAGAGGGCCAGCTGGAGCGGATCGCCGGTGCGGGTGCGGCTGGTCTTCCAGTCGACGATCTCGTACGTCGTCGTGCCCTCCCCGTCGCCTCCCGCGTCGGGCTCTTCCTTGTAGACGGCGTCGATACGGCCCCGTACGACGCGTCCGGCGATAGCGAGCTGGAAGGGGACCTCGACCCGGTGGGGCGTGCGGTGGGCGTAGGGGGTGCGCTCGAAGGCGTTCTTCAGGGCCTCCAGGTCGCGTTCGTCGGCGATCTCGGCCTCGCTGCCGGGCAGGTCCTCCGGCTCCAGCATGGGGAGCGTCAGCTCCTCGAAGCGGGTTTCCACCCAGGCGTGGAAGCGGGTGCCGCGGCGGGCGGCCGGCTGGGGCGGGCGCGGCATGGGGCGGGCCAGTTCGGTCGCGAACCCGTCCGGGTCCTGGGCCAGGCGCAGCACCTGGGATGCGGTCAGGGAGGCCGGCAGGGGGACGTCCGTGACGCTCTCGCGGGCACGCAGCAGCTCTCCGGCGAGGGCGTCCAGGTCGCGGTCCCAGGAGGCGACGGTGCGGGCCTCCTCCGGGGTGAGCCGTGTGCGCCCGGGCGGGTGCGGGTGTGCGTCGGGGGCCGGAGCGGGGTGCGGTACCCGCGGGCGGTCCGGGGTCCACGCGTCCCAGTCGTCCGGGGTACCGGCTGTGGGATCACTCTCTTCGTAAGGAGGCTCGTCCTCCTCCGGTTCCGGCGGGAGCGGCCAGTCCGGGTCGTCGTAGGGGCCCGGGTCCCCGGCGGCCGACGGATGGGCCGTTTCGTGGGAGTGGACGGACTCGAGGTGGGCCAGCACCGTCCGGGCGGCCTCTTGGCGGCGGGCCATCGCCGTGTCGTCGAGCGGGAGCGGCCAGGCGTGGTCGCCGCCCGCCGCCAGCAGTGCGGGGTTCTCCTCGTCCTCCCCGGGTTCGTCCGCCCAGGCCTCGATCTCGCCGTACCCGGCCGCGCAGTGCCCGTACAGGGCGTGCAGGAAGTCCGAGGGGCCGCGGGGCTTCTTCTGCGAGGGGCCCCACCAGTGGCCGGAGCCGAGCAGCAGGGAGCGGGGGCGGGTGAAGGTGACGTAACCGAGGCGCAGTTCCTCGGTGTGCTGGTGGTCCTTCATGGCCTCGTGGAAGGCCTTCATGCCGCGGGAGTCCCAGGCGTCGATGTCGGGCAGGGTGTCGGCGTCGCCGCGCAATCCGTGCGGGAGGACCTTGCCCTGGGCGGTCCACTTCTCACGTCCCTGGCCGCTGGGGAACGTGCCGGTGACGAGCCCCGGGACCACGACGACGTCCCACTCCAGGCCCTTGGACTTGTGCGCGGTGAGCACCTTGACGGTGTTCTCGCCGCCCGGCAGCGCGTTGTCGAGGCCCTTCTCGTACTGGGCGGCGGTGCGCAGGAAGCCGAGGAACGCGAGGAGACTGGCCTCGCCCTCGTTGGCGGCGAAGGAGGCGGCGACGTCCAGGAAGTTGGACAGGGTCTCGCGGCGGCGGGCGGCCAGGGCATGCGGGGAGGCGGAGAGCTCCACCTCCAGGCCGGTGGTGGCCAGCACCCGGTGCAGGACGTCCATGAGCGGGTCGGCGAGGGAGCGGCGCAGGTCGCGCAGTTCGGTGGCGAGCCGCGCGAACCGTACGCGGGCGTCGGCCGAGAACGGCAGCCGGTCGTCGTCCCCGCCGCCGCCGAGCGGTGCCTCCAGGAAGGTGTCGAGCGCGTCCGCGAGGGAGATGACCTCGGCCGGGTCGACCCCCTCGACGGCCGCGGCGAGCCGCAGGTCCGGGTCGTCGTCGGCCCCCACGCGCGCGTGTGACACGAGCAGCCTGGCCCGGCGGCCCAGGAGGGCGAGGTCGCGGGGGCCGATGCGCCAGCGCGGGCCGGTGAGCAGCCGGACCAGTGAGGCGTTGGCGCCGGGGTCCTGGAGGACCTCGCAGACGGCGACCAGGTCGGCGACCTCGGGCAGGTGCAGCAGCCCGGCGAGACCCACGACCTCGACGGGGACGTCACGGGCGACGAGCGCGCTCTGGATCTCGGCGAAGTCGCCCGCGGTACGGCACAGGACGGCGATCTCACCGGGCGCCTTCCCGGTGCGTACGAGATGGGCGACGGAGTCGGCGAGCCAATCCATCTCCTCGGCGTGCGTGCGCAGCAGGGCGCAGCGCACCATGCCCTCGCGCTCGGCGCCGGGTGCCGGGCGCAGGGCCTCCACGCCCGCGTGCATGGCGCGCAGGGGCTCCGCCAGGTCGTTGGCGAGGTCGAGGAGGCGGCCGCCGCTGCGGCGGTTCTCGCTCAGCGACTGGCGGGCCGCGGGGCGGCCGTCGGCGTGCGCGAAGTGCTCGGGGAAGTCGTCGAGGTTGGCCACGGATGCGCCGCGCCAGCCGTAGATGGCCTGGCAGGGGTCTCCGACGGCGGTCACCGGGTGGCCCGTGCCGGCTCCGAACAGTCCGGCCAGCAGGATGCGCTGGGCCACGGACGTGTCCTGGTACTCGTCGAGGAGGACCACCCGGAACTCGTCGCGCAGGATGCCGCCGACCTCGGGACGGGTACGGGCCAGGGTCGCCGAGAGGGCGATCTGGTCACCGAAGTCGAGCAGGTCGCGCTCGCGTTTGGCCGTCCGGTAGCGGCTCACCAGCTCGGTCAGTTCACGCCGGGCGGCGGCCGCCTCGGGGACCTTGCGCAGTTCGGCGTTGGTGAGCTTGGCGCCCTCGAGGTCGCTCAGCAGCCGGGCGTCGTACGCGCGCAGCTCCTCGGGGCGTACGAGGTGTTCGGCGAGCTCGGAGTCGAGGGTCAGGAGGTCGCTGACCAGGTCGGGGAAGGAGCGGGTGAGCGCGGGATAGGGGCCCGGTGCCTCGCGCAGGACGCGTGCGGCGAGCTGGTAGCGCGTCGCGTCGGCGAGGAGGCGCGCGGTGGGTTCGAGCCCGATGCGCAGCCCGTGGTCGGTCAGCAGACGGCCGGCGAAGGCGTGGTACGTCGAGATCACCGGCTCGCCCGGCGGGTTGTCCGGGTCGATCGCGTCCGGGTCCGTCACCCCGGCCCTGACGAGGGCCTTGCGTACGCGCTCGGCGAGCTCGCCCGCCGCCTTGTTGGTGAAGGTCAGGCCGAGGACCTGCTCGGGGGCGACCTGCCCGGTGCCGACCAGCCACACCACGCGCGCGGCCATCACCGTCGTCTTGCCGCTGCCGGCTCCGGCCACGATCACCTGCGGGGCGGGTGGTGCGGTGATGCAGGCCGTCTGCTCCGGGGTGAACGGGATGCCCAGGAGTTCCTTGAGCTGCTCGGGATCGGAGATACGGGCTGGCACGTCAGAGAGGCTAGCCGTGCTCACTGACAGCCGGTGCCGATTCGGCGGCGGGGCCGGAGGATGCGCAGGTCAGCACGGGGGGTGCCATTTGTCACTCCTCGTACGCCGTATGCGCCCCACACGCCTCGTACGCCTCGCACGAGCCGCACGAGCCGTACGAGGAGTCGGCGTCCGAACGGCCGCCCCGGGATCACCCGGGTCACCGGGCCGCCGGTGCCGCGGCCGTCACTCGACGACGTGGCGTCCCTCCGGGCGGGCGCTGCACGAGGCCCGGAACGCGCAGTGCGTGCAGTGCTGGCCCGCCGACGGCGTGAACCGTTCGTCGAGGACCTTGCCCGCCGCCGTGGCGAGCAGGTCGCCGACCCACTCCCCCTCCAGCGGCTCCTGCGCCTGCACCTTGGGCAGGGTCTCGCCGCCGTCCTTCCTGGGGGCGCCCTGGCGGAGCTGGACGAGTTCGGCGCCGCCGGGGTCGGGGCGTTCGCCGCCGAAGACCTCGTCCACGGCACCCTCGCGGACGGCGAGCTGGTAGACGGCGAGCTGCGGGTGGTGAGCCACGTCGGCGGCGCTCGGTGCCTGTTTGCCGGTCTTGAAGTCGACCACGTAGGCGCGGCCGTCGGCGTCCCGTTCGACGCGGTCCATGGAGCCGCGGATGCGGACTTCGTAGGAGCCCGCTCCGAGGGTGACGTCGAAGTCGTGCTCGCTGGCCACCGGGGTCCGCGCGGCCCGGTCCATGACATGCCACTTCAGGAAGCGTTCGAGCGCCACGCGCGCGTGCTCCTTCTCCTGCGCCGACTTCCAGGGCGCGTCGAAGGCGAGCGCCTCCCACACGGAGTCGAGGCGCTCCATGAGGACGGCCAGGTCGGCGGGTGTCCGGCCGGAGGCGACCTCGTCGGCCAGGACGTGCACCACGTTGCCGAAGCCCTGGGCGACGGTCGCGGGGGCGTCGGCCTTGACCTCGCGGCCCAGGAACCACTGCAGGGTGCAGGTGTTGGCGAGCTGGTCGAGGGCGCTCCCGGAGAGCACGACGGGCTGGTCGCGGTCGCGCAGCGGCACCTTGCTCTCGGTCGGTTCGTACATGCCCCACCAGCGGTAGGGGTGCGCGGACGGCACCAGGGGGCGGCCGTCCTCGTCGCCGAGCGCGGCGAGCCTGCCGAGGCGGCGGGCCGCGGCCTCCCTGAGGGTGTCCGAGACGCGGGGGTCGACCGTCGTGGCCCGCAGTTCGGCGACGAGCGCCGCGACGGACAGGGGGCGGCGGGGGCGGCTCGTTATGTCCTTCGGTTCGACGCCGAGTTCGGTGAGGAAGCGGGAGGGCTGGTCGCCGTCGTCGGCGGGGGCCTTCACGGCGGTGACGACGAGGCGCTCACGCGCACGCGTGGCGGCCACGTAGAACAGGCGCCGTTCCTCGGTGAGGAGCGCCCCGGGGGTGAGCGGCTCCGCGAGGCCGTCGCGTCCGATGCGGTCGGCCTCCAGGAGGGAGCCGCGGCGGCGCAGGTCGGGCCATACGCCCTCCTGGACACCCGCGACGACGACGAGACGCCACTCCAGCCCCTTGGAGCGGTGCGCGGTCATCAGGCGGACGGCGTCGGGGCGTACGGCCCTGCGGGTGAGCGTGTCGGCGGCGATGTCCTGGGCGTCGACCTCCTCCAGGAAGTTGAGGGCGCCGCGGCCGCCGACGCGTTCCTCGGCGCGGGCCGCCGTCGCGAACAGCGCGCACACCGCGTCGAGGTCGCGGTCCGCGTTGCGCCCGGCCGCGCCGCCGCGGCGGGCGGCCCGCTCCAGGCGCTGCGGCCAGGGCGTGCCGTCCCACAGTTCCCAGAGCGCCTCCTCGGCCGTGCCGCCTCCGGCGAGGCGCTCCCGTGCCTTGCGCAGGAGGGCGCCCAGACGCTGCGCCCCGCGCGCGTACGAGGGGTCGTGGGCGACCAGCCGTTCCGGTTCGGCCAGTGCCCGTGCCAGCAGTTCGTCGGAGGGCGGTGGTACGTGGTTGCCCCCGGCGCGCTCCTCCTCGCGCAGGGCTCGGCCCAGGCGGCGCAGATCGGCGGCGTCCATGCCGGCGAGGGGGGACGCGAGGAGGGTGAGCGCGGTCTCGACGTCGAGCCACGGCCGCTCCGGGACGACGTGCCCCTCGGCGTCGACAACGGCCTCGGCCTCGGCCCCTGCTTCGGGCCCGGTGTCGGCACCGGTCCCGGCACCGGCACCGGCCTCGACAACGGCGGTCGGCTCGTCGGAGGGCCGGGTTCCGGCCTGATCGGCTATGGCTTCGTCACCCTCCGCCGCCTCTCCGACCCCGGGGCCGGGACCGGCCCCGGCCCCGGCCTCTGCGCCGGTCGGCGTCCGCTCCGGTGCCGTTTCCCCCAGCTCCGCCGCGGCCACGGCCCTGAGCGCCGTCAGCAGGGGTGTCACCGCCGGTTCGTGACGCAGGGGCAGGTCGTCGCCGTCGACGTCGAGGGGGACGCCGGCCGCGGTGAGCGTGCGGCGGACGGTCGGGATGGTGCGGGCGCCGGCCCGTACCAGGACGGCCATCTCGTGCCACGGAACGCCGTCCTCCAGGTGGGCCCGGCGCAGGATGTCCGCGATGTTGTCCAGCTCCGTACCGGGGGTCGGGTACGTATGGACCTCCACGCGACCGCCGTCCCGTACGGGAGTCAGTTCCCTGTGGGCGCGTACCTTCTCGGCCGGGAGGCGGGTCAGGGGCATGCGCCGGGTCAGCAGTCTGGTGGCGGCCAGCAGGTCCTCGCCCGAGCGGCGCGACGTCCGCAGGACCTCGACCGGCGCCGGGGTGCCGTCCACGCGCGGGAAAGTGTCCGGGAAGTCCAGGATGCCGTTCACGTCGGCGCCCCGGAACGCGTAGATCGACTGGTCGGGGTCGCCGAACGCCACCAGGGTGCGGCCGCCGCCCGCGAGCGCGTCCAGCAGCCGCGACTGCGACGGGTCGGTGTCCTGGTACTCGTCGACGAAGACCGCGTCGTACCGCGCGGCGAGCCGTTCGGCCACGCCGGGGCGGCGGGCGAGCAGTACCGCGCGGTGCACCAGTTCCGCGTAGTCGAGCACTCCCTGCATGTCGAGCACGTCGAGGTACTCGGCGAGGAAGGCGGAGGCCGCGAACCAGTCGGGGCGGCCTGTGCGCCTCGCGAAAGCCTGCAGGGTGTCGGGGCCGAGGCCCAGCTCACGACTGCGGGCGAGGACCGCGCGGACCTCGTCGGCGAAGCCGCGCGTCGTCAGGCAGGCGCGCAGTTCGTCCGGCCAGCGCACGTGGGCGAGACCGAGCCGCTCCAGGCCGGGCTGGCCGGCGAGCAGCTCCCGTACCGCCACGTCCTGTTCGGGGCCGGAGAGCAGCCGCATCGGCTCCACGAACAGATCGCTGTCCTGGTGGGCCCGGACCAGGGCGTAGCAGAAGGAGTGGAACGTGGTCGCCCGGGGCGCGCGGGCGGCCCCTATCCGCAGCGCCATGCGGTCGCGCAGTTCCACGGCGGCCTTGCGGCTGAACGTCAGCACCAGGACCCGCTCCGGGTCCGCGCCGGCTGTGATCCTGGCCGCCACGGACTCGACAAGCGTGGTCGTCTTGCCGGTCCCCGGACCTGCGAGGACGAGCAGCGGGCCGTCCCCGTGGTCAACCACCGCGCGCTGTGCCGCGTCCAGTACAGGGGGAGCCGTCCGGACCGGCGGGGTCCGCACCAGCCGGTAGGCGCCACGGGTCCCCTGCCGACCCTGGGGGTACGGCAGGCGCCTGGTGGAGGAAGAGGTGCTCACGTGGTTCGCCGGTCCTGGTGGGTGTGCTCGGACTTGTCACGGTCGGCGCGGAACGCCGTCGTTGCGGAATCGTGCTCGGACTGCGGGTGCGAGGACGGCCCGGGGCGGACGGTGACCGCGGGAGGGGCGGGATGAACGGGATGCGCGCCGTCGACGCTACGCCGGTGGGTACTGGGGAAGCGGCACTTCCTCGTGTTCCCTCCCGGCACCCGCGCCTCTCGCACCACGAACGTACGGCATCTCGCGGATGTGCCCGCATTCACCCGTACGGGCCATCTGTCCCCCTCCTGACGGTCCCGTGCCGGAAGCTGTCACGTGTGGCCCTCCGCGTGATCACCGCCGTCCCAGCGAGCCCGTTTCATGTCGATGCGCGGGAGATGGCCCTCGGAGGCCCTGCTCGCCTCCTTGAGGGGCGTGCCCTCGCTCCGGTAGTGCGCCAGCGCCTCCAGTTCGTGGCCGGGCAGCAGCGCTCCGTCCGCGCGGACGACCCGCCACCACGGCACGGCTCCTCCGTAGAGGGCCATCACCCGGCCGACCTGTCGCGGGCCGCCCTCCTCCAGCCACTCCGCGACGTCTCCGTACGTCATGACACACCCGGGCGGTATCCGCTCGGTGACATCGAGGACCCGCTCCGCGTACTCCGGAAGGGCGTTCGCCGGGAGGCTCTGCTCGCTCATCCGACCCATCCTGCCCCACCCCGCCGACAACGTGACGGGGCGGCGACCGTGTGTACTGCTCGCCCTCGAACAGCGCTTCGGGCAGACTGTGCGACCCCGCACTGCACCCTGATGCCCCTCCGTGTCGGCGGGGCATGCCACCATCGTGCGGGCGGTTACTGGTGATACGAGATCAAGAAGAGAAGATGAGACAGCAGGGTGTGCACCCCGAGGACGCGGAGGGCGCCTCTGAGGTCTCGTCGCGTCCCGACGCCGACGGCGGCCCGGACGACGGCCTCGCGAAGACGTCCGAAGCGTCCGAGACATCCATGACGTCCCGTGGTCCGGACACGTCCCGACAGCCGGACACGTCCCGGAAGAAGGACATGCGCAAGGAGAGCGGACCAGCACGGACCGTCGGCGTCGCTGGCGAGGCCCCGGCCGAAGGCGTCCCGGCCGAAGAGGTCGAGGGCGACGAACCGCTGCTCCCCGCGCGCGTGCACCGTCCTTCCGACCTGATGCGTCTCCTGGTGGGCGTGCTCGCGATCGCCGTACTGCTGTCGATCGCCGCGTTCGCCCACGGCACGACCTCGGGCCTGGCGCAGGACATCAACAAGGGCACCGACGAGGCGCCCGACCTGCTGATCAAGATCGCCGGGCTCGCGTCGAGCATCGCGATCCTCCTGGTGCCGGTCGCCTTCGCCATCGAGCGGCTGATCAAACGGGACGGGCTGCGGATCGCCGACGGCGTACTGGCCGCGGTCCTCGCCCACGGAGTGACGCTCGCCACCGACCTGTGGGTGGCCAGGGGCGCCCCCGACTCGATCCAGAAGGCACTGACCCAGCCCTCACCGGGCGACATCCACGCCCTGACCGATCCGGTGCACGGCTATCTCGCGCCGGTCATCGCCTACATGACGGCCGTCGGCATGTCGCGACGGCCGCGCTGGCGTGCGGTCCTGTGGGTCGTACTGATGCTCGACGCCTTCTCCATGCTGGTCACCGGCTACACGACCCCCTTCTCGATCGTCCTGACGGTGCTGATCGGCTGGAGCGTGGCGTACGGGACGCTGTACGCGGTCGGCTCGCCGAACGTCCGGCCCACGGGCCGGACCCTGATGGCGGGCCTGCGGCACGTCGGTTTCCATCCGGTGAGCGCGGCGCGGGACGAGGTTCCGGAGGCCGCGGACGGCGACCGCGGCCGCCGGTACTTCGTGACACTCCAGGACGGCCCTCCGCTGGACGTCACGGTGGTGGACAGGGAACAGCAGGCACAGGGATTCTTCTACCGCGTATGGCGCCGTATGACGCTGCGCGGCATCACCACCCGCCGCAGCCTCCAGTCGCTGCGCCAGGCCCTGGAGCAGGAAGCCCTCCTCGCCTACGCGGCCATCGCGGCCGGGGCCAACGCGCCGAAGCTGATCGCGACCTCCGAGCTCGGTCCGGACGCGGTGATGCTGATCTACGAGCACATCGGCGGGCGCACCCTGGACTCGCTGCCCGACGAGGACATCACCGACGACCTGCTGCGCGAGACCTGGCACCAGGTGCAGGCGCTGCAGTCGCGGCGCATCGCGCACCGCAGGCTGGCCGGTGACGCCGTTCTGGTGGATCGTTCCGGCACGGTGATCCTCACGGACCTGCGCAACGGCGAGATCGCGGCCGGTGAGCTGATGCTGCGCATGGATGTCGCGCAGTTGGTGACCACGCTCGGCCTGCGGGTCGGCGCGGAGCGCGCGGTGGCCTCAGCCGTCGGCGTGCTCGGCCCGGACGCGGTCGCCGACTGCCTGCCCATGCTGCAGCCGATCGCGCTCACGCGCTCCCACCGCGCGACGCTGCGGAAGCTGGCCCGGGAGCGCTCGGAACGTGAGCGCGAGGCCGTCCTGGAGGCCTCCAGGCAGACCAGACTGGCCCGCGCCGAGGAGCACGAGAACACCCCCGAGGAGGCCCGGCCGGTCCTCGAGAAGCCCGACAAGAAGTCCGTGCGCGCCGAGCAGCGGGCCGAGAAGCGGGCCATCGACGAGGCGCTGGACGAGGCCCGCGAGGAGGATCTGCTCACCCAGATCCGCCACCAGGTGCTGCTGATCAGACCGCAGGCACCGGTCGAGCCGGCCCGTCTGGAGCGCATCCGGCCGCGCACACTGATCAGCTTCATCGCCGGCGCGTTCGGCGCGTACTTCCTGTTGACGCAGCTCACGCACATCGAGTTCGGCACGCTCTTCGAGCAGGCCGAGTGGGGCTGGGTGGCGGCCGCCGCGCTCTTCTCGATGCTGAGCTACTTCGCGGCGGCCATGAGCCTGCTGGGCTTCGTGCCCGAGCGGGTGCCGTTCGTGCGGGCCGTGGCGGCGCAGGTCGCCGGCTCGTTCGTGAAGATCGTGGCGCCCGCGGCGGTGGGCGGTGTCGCCCTCAACACGCGGTTCCTGCAGCGCGCGGGGGTACGGCCGGGGCTCGCGGTGGCCAGTGTCGGCGCGTCGCAGCTGTTCGGACTCGGCTGCCACATCCTGATGCTGCTGTCGTTCGGATACCTGACGGGTACGGAGAAGACGCCTTCCCTGTCGCCGTCCCGGACGGTCATCGCGGGGCTGCTCACCGTCGCGGTGCTCGTCCTCGTGGTGACGTCGGTGCCGTTCCTGCGGAAATTCGTCGCCACGCGCGTGCGGTCGCTCTTCGCGGGTGTCATCCCCCGCATGCTGGACGTCCTCCAGCGGCCGCAGAAACTGATCACCGGCATCGGCGGCATGCTCCTGCTGACGGCCTGCTTCGTGATGTGCCTGGACGCGTCGATCCGGGCGTTCGGCAACGAGGACATGCCCGCGATCAGCATCGCCAGCGTGGCCGTCGTCTTCCTGGCCGGCAACGCGCTCGGCTCCGCGGCGCCCACCCCGGGCGGTGTAGGCGCGGTGGAGGCCACCCTGACGGTCGGTCTGATCGCGGTCGGGCTCCCCAAGGAGGTCGCGGCGCCCGCCGTGCTCCTGTACCGGCTCCTCACCCTGTGGCTGCCCGTGCTGCCGGGATGGCTGTTCTTCAACCACCTGACACGCAAGGGCGCGCTCTAGGGAGAGGATCCGGCCTCCCTGGTCCTCACCCGCGCGGCGGTCCTCACCCGCACGGCCCGCGCCCCGAGCGGCCGGTCCTGGGCGACCCCAGGATGGAAGCATGCCGAACCCTTCCCCGCTGCGTGCCACCGCTCTGACCGCCGCCGTCCTCGTACTGCTGTCGGCCCTCGCCGGCTGCGGCGACGGCGACTCCGAGGACAAGGACAGTAACGGGGACCTGTCGGCGCAGAAACTCAGCTGGAAGGACTGCCCGGAGCCGTCCGACGCCGAGGGCGGCGGTGACGCCCCGTCGCCGCTGCCGGACGGCGGCACCTGGAAATGCGCGACCCTGAAGGCACCCCTCGACTGGAACGAGCCCGAGGGGGACACCATCGGTCTCGCGCTGATCCGCGCCGAGGCGAGCGGCGCCGAGGACCGGCGCATCGGTTCGCTGCTCTTCAACTTCGGCGGTCCGGGCGGCTCGGGCGTGACCACGCTCCCCGCGTTCGGGCAGGACTACGAGCAACTGCGCACCCGCTACGACCTGGTCAGCTTCGATCCGCGCGGCGTTGGCCGCAGCGCCGGTGTGACATGCGAGGACGACGAACAGCTCGACGCGTACTTCCAGCAGGACGCCACCCCGGACGACGCCGCGGAGCAGCGGACCCTCCTGGCCGGCCTGAAGGAGTTCAACGAGGCCTGCGAGAAGAACTCCGGGAAGGTCCTGCCGCACGTCCGCACCACGGACGCGGCCCGGGACATGGACCTGATGCGCCAGGTCCTGGGCGACGACGAACTGCACTACTTCGGCATCTCGTACGGCACCGAACTGGGCGGCGTGTACGCCCACCTGTTCCCCGGCAAGGTGGGGCGGGCCGTGTTCGACGCGGTCGTGGACCCGACCCAGGACTCCGCGCAGGGGTCCCTGGGACAGGCCGAGGGCTTCCAGCTCGCGCTCGACAACTTCGCCGAGGACTGCGCCTCGAAACCGGACGAGTGCCCGCTCGGCGACGGCGCACAGGACGTCAAGGACCGGATCGCCGAGCTGCTCGAGGAGCTGGACCGCAAGCCGATCCCGGGCGTCTTCCCCCGCGAACTCACCCAGACCGCCGCGACCGGCGGCATCGCGCAGGCCCTGTACTCGAAGGAGTTCTGGGAGTACCTCACCGAGGGGCTCCAGCAGGCGTACGACGGCGACGGCAAGATTCTGATGCTGTTGTCCGACTCGATGAACGGGCGCGACCAGAACGGCCGGTACAGCAACATCAGTGCCGCCAACGTCTCCGTCAACTGCGCGGACGACAAGGCGCGCCCCACCGTCGACGACGTGCGCGCGAAGCTTCCGGAGTTCCGCGAAGCCTCGCCCGTCTTCGGTGACTATCTGGCCTGGGGCATGGTCGGCTGCACCGACTGGGCCGTGGCGGGCGCCGCCGACCGTCCCGACGTGAGCGCACCCGGCTCGGCGCCGATCCTCGTGGTCGGCAACACCGGCGATCCGGCGACCCCTTACGCGGGTGCCCGGAAGATGGCGGACGCGCTGGGCAAGGGGGTCGGTGTCGAGCTGACGTACAAGGGACAGGGGCACGGCGCGTACGACAGCGGGAACAAGTGCGTGCGGGACGCGGTGAACGGCTATCTGCTGGACGGCAGGGCCCCGTCGAGCGGCAAGGTCTGCGCATAGGCCAGGTCCCGTCGAGCGGCAAGGTCTGCGCATGGGCCAGGTCCCGTCGAGCGGCAGGGTCTGCGCGTGACACCCGGGCCGACGCGGGTGAAGTCTGCGGGCCCGCGCACCTCGAATCATCGAGCGCGACCCGCGAAGCCGCAGGTCAGATGGTTATCCACAGGGCTCCGCGGTGCTTGCGGAGATCTGCCTACTATGGCCTGACTGTCATCCGCGACATCCGGCGGACGACATCGCGAGGGGGGAAGTTCATGGCGCGTATCGCACGGTGGACGGCACTGGCCGCCGCCGCCCTGCTGGTGGCCGGCTGCAGCGGCTCGTCCGGGAGCGACGGCGGGGACGACAAGAACGACGCCGACGGCAGGCCGCCGGCCGCGGCGCCCTCCTCCGGCACGGTGCCGGGGCTGCCCGCCTCCCTCACCTCGCAGAAGCTCGGCTGGGACGACTGCAAGGCCACCGAGACCGGTCCCGCGCCGGGCGGGGAGTGGCGGTGCGCGACGCTCAAGGTGCCGCTGGACTGGGCGAAGCCGACGGGCGAGACCATCGGACTGGCTCTGATCCGCAGCGAGTCGAGCGGATCCTCGAAGGACCGCATCGGCTCCCTGCTGTTCAACTTCGGCGGTCCCGGCGGCTCGGGCGTCGACTACCTGCCGCCGTACGGGCCGACGTTCTCCAAGCTCCACAAGCGGTACGACCTGGTCAGCTGGGACCCGCGCGGCGTCGCCGCCAGCGAGGGCGTGCGCTGTCGCAGCGACAAGGAGATCCAGGCGGCCGAGTCCGTCGACAGCACACCGGACACGGCGGCCGAGGAGACCACGTTCTTCGAGGACGCCGCGGACTTCGGCAAGGGCTGCGAGAAATCGGCGGGCAAGCTCCTGGGGCACGTCTCGACGACCGACACGGCCCGGGACATGGACCTGATGCGCCATGTCCTCGGTGACGGCAAGATGCACTACTTCGGCATCTCGTACGGCACCGAACTGGGCGGCGTGTACGCCCACCTGTTCCCCAAGAACGTGGGGCGGCTGGTCCTGGACGCGGTCGTCGACCCGAGCGCGGGCACGGTCGGCCACGCGGAGAACCAGGCCAGAGGTTTCCAGCGCGCCCTGGAGGACTACCTCGAATCGACCGGTCGGGACCCGAAGGAGGGGTCGCGGGAGATCGCGGCGCTGCTGAAGCGGATCGACTCCAAACCGCTGCCGACCTCGAGCGGCCGTGACCTCACCCAGCAGTTGGCTCTCACAGGCATCGTCTACCCGCTCTACAGCAAGTCGTCGTGGCCCGCCCTGACCGGCGCGCTGGAAGCCGCCGAGGACGGCGACGGCACGGAACTGCTCGCGCAGGCGGACAGCTACAACGACCGTGACGCTTCCGGCCGTTACGGCACGACCACCCATTCACAACGGGTCATATCGTGCTTGGACGACAAGGAGCGGCCGACGCCCGAGGAGGCGAAGGGACGGCTGGCCGAGTTCCGGAGGATCTCGCCCGTGTTCGGCGATTCGATGGGCTGGGACACGGCCGGCTGGTGCCACGACTGGCCGGTGGCCGGACAGTACGGGACGCCGGAGGTGAGCGCGCCGGGCGCGGAGCCCGTCCTGGTCGTGGGCAACACCGGCGACCCGGCGACGCCGTACGAGGGTGCGCGCAAGATGGCGGACGAGCTGGGCAAGGGCGTCGGTGTGCAGCTCACCTGGAAGGGCGAGGGACACGGGGCGTACGGGAGCGGGAGCGACTGCGTCGACAGCACGGTGGACGACTACCTGCTGGACGGGTCGGTCCCGAAGGACGGCAAGGTCTGCGGCTCCTAGCGGCCGCGACCGCCGGGGCGGCCCGCGCGGAAAGGGGCCCGGCACACATGGTGCCGAGCCCCTCCACCGAAGGTCTGCGTCTAGTAGACCGGCTTCTGCGGCTCGATCTGGTGGACCCAGCCGATCACGCCGCCGCCCACGTGCACGGCGTCGGAGAATCCGGCCGACTTGAGGACCGCGAGGACCTCCGCGCTGCGGACACCCGTCTTGCAGTGCAGGACGATCTTCTTGTCCTGCGGGAGGGTCTCCAGGGCGGTGCCCATGAGGAATTCGTTCTTCGGGATCAGCTTCGCGCCGGGGATCGAGACGATCTCGTACTCGTTGATCTCGCGGACGTCGATGATCTCGATGTTCTCGCCGTCGTCGATCCACTCCTTGAGCTGCTTGGGAGTGATCGTCGAGCCGGCGGCCGCCTCCTGGGCCTCCTCGGACACGACGCCGCAGAAGGCCTCGTAGTCGATGAGTTCGGTGACGGTGGGGTTCTCGCCGCAGACCGCGCAGTCCGGGTCCTTGCGGACCTTGACCTGGCGGTACTGCATCTCCAGGGCGTCGTAGATCATCAGGCGGCCGACGAGCGGCTCACCGATGCCCGCGAGGAGCTTGATGGCCTCGTTGACCTGGATGGAGCCGATGGACGCGCACAGCACGCCGAGGACGCCGCCCTCGGCGCAGGAGGGGACCATGCCGGGGGGCGGGGGCTCCGGGTACAGGCAGCGGTAGCAGGGACCGTGCTCGGACCAGAAGACGGAGGCCTGGCCGTCGAAGCGGTAGATGGAGCCCCAGACGTACGGCTTGTTGAGCAGCACGCACGCGTCGTTGACCAGGTAGCGGGTCGCGAAGTTGTCCGTGCCGTCGACGATCAGGTCGTACTGGCTGAAGATCTCCATCACGTTCTCGGCCTCGAGCCGCTCTTCGTGAAGGACCACGTTCACATAGGGGTTGATGCCGACCACGCTGTCGCGCGCCGACTCGGCCTTGGAACGGCCGATGTCCGCCTGACTGTGGATGATCTGGCGCTGCAGGTTGGACTCGTCGACCTCGTCGAACTCCACGATGCCGAGCGTGCCCACGCCTGCGGCGGCCAGGTACATCAGCGCCGGCGAACCCAGGCCGCCGGCGCCCACACAGAGCACCTTGGCGTTCTTCAGCCGCTTCTGCCCGTCCATGCCCACGTCGGGGATGATCAGGTGGCGGGAGTACCTGCGGACCTCGTCTACGGTGAGCTCAGCAGCTGGCTCGACCAGGGGTGGCAGCGACACGGGGACTCCGTTGGTCGGTCGATCACTACGATTGTTCTCCCCGTAACACTGCCACGCCCTTCTTCATTCCGAGACACCCGTTCCGATGCGCGAGACGATTTCGTCCCAGTAGCCGGGCAGGCTCTCCCAGGGGTCGGCCGTGCCCCCTCGATCGGTGCGGTCGGTGAAGTAGATCGTCGAGGCTCCCTGCCAGCGCGCGATGCGCAGGGCCTCGTCGAGATGCCCCCTCGGCATGCCGTGCACGAAGTGACAGAAGCGCTCGGGCGGATACTCGGCGGTCCACTCCGCCACCTGCGACCAGCGGTAGTCGCTCCAGGGTCCGGAGAAGGTCACCAACTGGTCGGCCGCCTCGGCGTAGCCGGGATGCGGATGGGTGCCGTGGCCGAGGACGACGTGAGCGTCGCCGAGGAGTCCCCTCAGGGTGCCGACCGTGCGCCGGACCTCCGGGAGGGCTGTCCGCTCCGCGGGACAGCGGTCCAGGAGGAAGCCGTCGACCTGGTACCAGTCGAGGTAGCGGTGCGCGTCGGAGACGAGTTCACCGAAGGAGCGTGCGCCGTACGTCACGTCCAGATGGCCGAGGACGCGGGTGCCCGCGTTGCGCAGGCGTCCGGCGGCTTCCAGGCAGTGCGGATCGGGGCGGGCGCCGGGTCCGCCGGAGACGTTCAGGACGACCCAGTGCAAAGGGGTTCCGCGGCGGGTGAGCGCGCCCCATTCGGTGGGGGCGACCAGGGGGTGCGCATAGCCGGGGACACCGAAGCCGATCCGCAGGTCCGTGCCGGCGGCGCCGGTCGCGGTGCTGGTCAGATACGACATGCGGCCTCCATCCAGATGTCGGCGAGGGATTCCTCGAGGTTGATCCGGGGCCGCCAGCCGAGCCGGTCGCGTGCGGTGCGCACGTCGGCCTGCTGCCAGCTGCCGCAGCCGTCCGGGTAGGGGTACGCGGCCGGGGCCATGTGCTCCGCTTCGGAGCGGGGGTGGCCGATGGACGGCCTGACAGGGCCGGGAGGCCCGTCGAGTTCGTGAAGGGCGCCGGCGTATCCGGCGACCCGCGCGAGGACCGAGGCGGCGTCGCGCAGGCGTACCGCGCGACCGGATCCGATGTTGATGACGCCCTGTGCGGCGGAGAGGGAGGCGGCATGGACGGCACGGGCGACGTCGCGTACGTCGATGAAGTCGCGCTGGACGCCGAGGCCGGTGAGTTTGAGTTCGCCGTCACCGGACTGCATGGCGCGGCGCATCGCTTCGGCGAGGCGTCCGAGGGGCGAGCCCGCCGGGGTGCCGGGTCCGCAGGGCGAGAACACCCGCAGGACGACGGCGTCCAGGCCGGATCCGAGGACCAGTTCGGTGGCGGCGAGCTTGCTGACGCCGTAGGGGCCGCCGGGGCGGGGCACCGCGTCCTCGGCCGTGGAGGAACCGGGCTGGCTGGGGCCGTACTCCGCGCCGCAGCCGATCTGCACGAGGCGTGCCCCGCAACCGCTGCGGCGCAGGGCCTCGCAGACGGTGGCGACGGCGACGGTGTTGTGCCGGGTGAGTTCGCGGGCGCCGCCACGGGTGGCGCCCGCGCAGTTGACGACGACCCCGGGGTGCACCGCGTCCAGGAAGCGGGTGAGCGCTCCCGGGCTGCCGCTCGCGAGGTCGAAGCGCACGTCCGCGTCGTCGCCCCGGCCGAGTGCGGTGAGCTGCACGGCCGGGTCGGCGAGGAGTCGGTCGGCGACGAACCGGCCCAGGTATCCGTTGGCTCCGATCAGCAGCACCCTCATCGGGCGGCTCCCGGGGCGGACTCTCCGATGCGGAGGGTGATCATCTGGTGTTCTCCTTCAGGGTGTTGCCATGGGGCGTTCGGAAGGCCCGCGGTGTCGGCCCCGCGGGAAGGGGTGCGCTCGGCCGGAAGGCCGAGAGTCGGTGGGGGTTCACGGCGCGTCGCCGCGTACCGCGTGGGCCGAGGCCCGGGTGAGGGTCCTGCTCGCGTGGAGCAGCAGGACGAGCGCCGCGGCTCCGCACACGAGAGCCGGGACCGCGCCCGCCCCCCAGGCGTCGGTCACGGTCCCGACCGGCACGGCCAGCGCCTCGCAGCCGGGCAGTCGGCCCGCGAAGACGCTCAGCGCTGCCAGCGCCTCGCCCACACCCGCGAGCGCGAGGACGACGGCGGGGGCGTGGGTGAATCCGTGCACGGTGAGGAGCCGGGCGAGCAGGAGGAGCGCGCCGAGGGCGCCTGCTCCGGCGTAGGCGGCGGGCTCGTGCAGTGCTGCCCCGCTCAGGGCGAGCAGGCCGCCGAGGGCGCAGAGGAACAGCCCGAACACGCCCAGGAGCAGGGGCCGCGCGGAGGCGGCGAAATCGTCCAGGGCGCGGCTGGTGGCGAGTCGGCGCCGGGCGCGTACGGCGAAGAGGTGTGCGCACCAGGCCGCGGGGGCGCAGGCGGCGGTGAGGGCCAGGACGGACGCGAGGGCGATCGGCCAGGGGCTGTCGGGGCCGCCGGTGGGCGGTCCGTCGGGGCCGCCCGCCAGGCCCGTGGTGAGCATGCCGTCGCCGAGGAGGGCGTAGGCGAGGAGCCAGCAGGTCCACGCGCGGGTGGACGGCGTCGGGGACCAGGCCGGGACGGCGTGCAGGGGGCCGCGGCCGAGGGCCGCGCGCAGGCCGAGGGCCACCGCGAGTACGCCCACGACGGTCACCGCGAGGCGCGGCCGTCCCTCGGTGTACCGCAGGCCGGCCACGGCTGCCGCGCAGAGGGCGCCGGGCAGCAGGGCGAGTACGGCCCAGTCGGCACGGGCCCTCGGGGCGCCGGGTGTCTCGGCCGTAGGTGCCGTGTCGCCGGCGCGGGGCACGCGTGCGTACATCTCCTCGGCGAGCGAGAAGACGTCCCGGTGCCGGAAGCGCGTGGCGGTCCGGTCGGTCACGCCGTGCGCCTCCAGGCCCGCGGCGATCTCCAGGGGGTCCACCGCGCGCTCGCACAGTTCCCGGTGACGGTGCATCAGGGCCTTCACCGGGTCGGCGGCACCGCGACGGTCGGCAATATCACGACGGTCGGCGGGCATCCGGTCGGCGGGCATCCGGTCGGCAGGCATGTGGTCGGCGGGCATGTGGTCGGCGGGAGCTTGCGGCGCACAGGCGGTGAGCTCCCGGTCGACGGGACCGCGATCCGTGGGGCCACCGTCAGGAGCGGCGGTCTCCCGTACGGCGGGGGAAGCCGGCCGTACGGTGGCGGAGGTCTCCTCCGTGACCGTCACGGCGTCCCACCTGAGCCGGGTGGCCGCCGTCGCCGACGGCTCGGGCCGCGCCTGCGGCACCTGGGCCGCGACGGGCCGGTCCAATCGGTCCGGCCGGTCCGGCGGCTCCGCTCGGGCGTCCGCGACGCGCGACTGGCCCAACTGCACGTCCACCACCCGCGTCTCGCCCGGCTGGACGTCGACCACCCTGGTCTCCCCGACCTCGGCGGCCGTGTCCCGCTGGTCCTCGGCGTCACCCGCCCGGCCGGCGTCCTCGAACCGTCGTCGGCTCACCACGGCCCCTCCCCCGCGCGCACCGGTTCGTCCGGGACGGCCGAGGTGGAAGGGGTGAAGGAGGCGGCGGACGCGGCCGTGGCGGAGCCCGGGGCGCGTCCCCATGGGACGCCTCGTACCGGTGGTCCCGCCGCCCATCCCGGTCCTGGTCTTCCGGCCACCGGACGCGTTCCGGACCCCGTCCACCGGCCCGGCACGTGCGCCTCGGCGGGTGTGGCGAACGGAAGGGGATCACCTGACGCGCCGACCACGACCCGCCGGACCGGACAGCGCGAGACGATCTCGAGGTAAATGCCGTGAAATGCCATGATGTTCTGTTCGACGGTGAACAGCTCGAGCGCCCGGGCGCGGGCCGCGGCGCCCAGCCGCGAGCGGCGGCGCGGGTCGCGCAGGAGGGTGACGCACGCCTCGGCCAGCGCGCGCGGATCACCTGGCGGGACCACGAGTCCCGTACCGCCGATGACCTCGACGACCGCGCCGACGTCCGTGGAGACCGTGGCGCGGCCGGAGAACATCGCTTCGACCAGGCTGATCGGAAAGCCCTCGACGGCACTGGACAGGACGACGAGGGCGCCCGACGCGTAGGCCTCCGCAAGGGTGGGCACCTCCGGTCCGCCGATCTCCTCGAAGGAGACGGGGTTGTCGCCGACCGCGTGCACGCCACCGCCCTCGTCGGGGAAGAGCTCTGCGGCCAGCGCCCTGCAGTGCGCCAGGTACGTGGCGCCCTCCGGCCCGTCCGCGGGCGCGCCGACGATGCGCAGCCGCGTCTTCGGCTCCTCCTTGCGGATCTCCGCGAAGGCGTGCAGCAGCGAGGTCAGGTCCTTGGCGGGTTCGATGCGCCCGACCCACACCAGGGTGTCCGGGTCGGCGCACTCGGCGCCTTCGCCCACCTCCGGGAAGCGGGACGCCTCCATGCCGGGATAGACGGTACGGATCCTGGCCCGGTCGGCTCCGCAGCGCTCCTGCCAGCGGCGGGCGTGGGTGTTGCCGGGCGTGATGACCTCGGCCCGCCGGTACGCCTCCGCGGCCAGTCTGCCGTGGAACGCCGCGAGCAGGGCGCGCGCCGGAGCCGACGCCGTACGCCCCTCCATGTCCTCGTGCGAGCCCAGGTAGTGCGCCCGCAGTTGCACCCCGTACTCCGTGACCAACAGGGGGACGTCCGAGAAGTGATGGGCGAGCAGTCCCGGCAGGGCGGCCGCTCCGCCGGACGTGGCGTGGCACAGGTCGACCGAGCCGAGCCCGTCGTCCGCGTACCAGTCGAGGGAGAGGGGGCGAAGCGTGCGCTCCACCTGGGCGACGACGGTGAGCAGGTCGGACACGCGTGCGGTGCGCGCGGCACGCAGTGCGCCGGGCGCCCGGCAGGCGCGTTCGAGGGCGCGCACGGCGGTCTCGGAGCGCAGGGCGCCGACCAGGCCGCCCTCGTCGCGGGCCAGTTCGGCGAGCCCGTAGAGCGCGTCGCCGAAACGGTCCGCCGCGCCTGCGGGGGCGTTCCCGGCCCCCCGCCCGGCTTCGGCGGATCCCACAGGACCCTTGCCGGAGCCGGAGCCAGGGCCGGAACCGGAACCGGAACCGTGCTCGACGGCGCCACCGAGCGTGTCGCCCGCGCATATGGCGGCGGTCAGTTCCCCGTAGCAGTCGGCGAACCGGCGGCGCGCCCGTCGCCCGTATCCGACGCCGTCGTCCTCCGCCGTCCAGAGCGGGGCGGTGCGCACGCGGCTGACCTGGGAGGGGAGCTGGATCCAGCCCTCGTCCTCCTGCTGCTGGCTGCGACTCAGGGCGTAGATGTCGAACTCGTGCTGCCCGAGCCCGCGTACGAGCCGGTCGCACCAGAGCCTCGCCTCACCGCTCACATACGGATAGCCACCCTCCGTAAGCAGTCCTATGCGCACGACCGCACTCCCGATCTCCCGTATGGGGAGCCGCCGTTGACTCGGCGGCTCGCAGCGGGACGAACGTATGCGGACATGGCGGTGGTACGACGGACGGTTGTCCGTCGCACCACCAAAAGGGGTGAACGGTCGTAACTTTCCGGTGCGAGTCGCGTTCCGTCGCGCTAAGAGATCAAGCGAACACGTTTCGTCATACCGCGGTCAGTTGTCGGCGGGCGGTCCGGCGGGTCGCGCGACGGGCGGCGGCGACCGCCGGATCGAGCGCGGGGACAGCGGCGAGCAGCTGTTTCGTGTACGGGTCCCGGGGTGACCCGTACACCTCGTCGGCGGGGCCGTACTCGACAATCCGGCCGCGGCGCATCACCGCGACGCTGTCGCTCACCTGGCGTACCACCGCCAGGTCGTGGGCCACGAAGACCAGGGCGAGGCCGAGTTCGCGGCGCAGTTCGTCGAGGAGGGCGACCACCTGGGCCTGGGTGGTGACATCGAGCGCCGAGACCGGCTCGTCGCACACGATGACCCGCGGGTCGGCGGCGAGGGCCCGCGCGATACCCACGCGCTGGCGCTGACCGCCGCTGAACTCGTGCGGATAGCGGTCGTAGTGCGCCCCTTCGAGCCCCACCCGCTCCAGCAGTTCCCGTACGCGCCCTCGGATGTGCGCTTCGTCCCTGCCGCGTTCCCGGCCGGGCCCGGGCGGAGCCGCTCCCCTGCCGCGTGCGCGTGCCCGCAGGGGGTCGGCGATCGTCTCGCCCACGCTGCGGCGGGGGTTGAGGGAGGAGACGGGATCCTGGAAGACCATTTGCACGTCGGGGCGGACGCCGCCGCCGGGGACGATCCGCCCCGCCGTCGGTTCCAGCAGGCCGACCAGCATGCGGCCCAGCGTCGTCTTGCCGCTGCCGCTCTCCCCGACGATGCCGAGCGTCTCGCCCCGGCGGACGGTCAGCGACACGTCGTCGACCGCCGCGAACGCGCGCTTCCCGCGGCCGAACTCGCGCCGCAGCCCGATGGCCTCCAGCACGACAGCGCCCGCCGCGCCACCGTCCGGCACGACAGCGTCCGCCGCGCCACCGTCCGGCACGACAACGCCCGCCGGGCCGCCGGACACCGGCCGGGAGGCCGGTCCGGCCCCCGGTCCGGCAGCGCCCGGGGCGGCGCCCGCGGCAGCACCGGGGGCTGCCGCACCGGCACCCGGCACCGCGGCGCGGCGCGGCGCGCCCACCCGCGGTACCGCCGCCAGCAGTGCGCGCGTGTAGGGGGCCGTCGGCTCCCCCAGGACCCGGGCGACAGGGCCGTGTTCGACCGTGCGGCCGTGCCGCATGACCAGGATGTCGTCGGCGCTCTCCGCGGCGACGCCCACGTCGTGGGTGACGAGGAGGAGGCCCATGCCCGTTTCCTCGCGGAGCGTGTACAGCAGGTCGAGGATCTGGGCCTGGACGGTGACGTCCAGCGCGGTCGTCGGCTCGTCGGCGATCAGCAGGTCCGGCTCGCAGGCCAGCGCCATCGCGATCAGGGCGCGCTGGCGCATCCCGCCGCTGAACTCGTGCGGACGGGAGCGGGACCGCAGCCCCGCGTCCGCGATGCCCACCCGGTCCAGGACCTCCACGGCACGCGCGCGTGCCGCCCGCCGGGACGCCCGCGTGTGCACGCGGTACACCTCGGCGATCTGGTCCCCGATCGCGTAGTACGGGTCGAGCGACGACAGCGGGTCCTGGAAGACCATCGCGGCCCGCGCCCCGCGCAGCCGCCGCAGTTCGTCCTCCGACGCCCGCTGTACGTCGACTCCGGCGACCTCCACCGAGCCGCCGACGCGCGCTCCCGTACCGCGGTGCAGCCCGAGCAGGGCCGAGGCGACCGTGGACTTGCCCGAGCCGGACTCCCCGACCAGGGCGAGCGCGGCACCCCTCTCCAGGCTGAAGGACAACCCGTCCACGGCTCGCAGTCCGCCGAACCCGACGGTGAGATCGGTTACTTCGACCAGGCTCATGCCAGCACCACCCGTCGGTCGGCCACCGCGTACAGCACGTCCGCGACGGCGTTGGCGATGACGACGAAGAATCCGATGGCCAGGACCGTCCCGACCACCACGGGAAGGTCGACGACGTCGACGGCGTGGACCAGTTCCCTTCCGATGCCGGGCAGGCCGAAGAGCGTCTCGGTGAGCACCGCTCCGCCGATGGCCGACCCGACGTTGTTGGCGTTCAGCGCGATGACCGGCGCGAACGCCCCGCGCAGCGCGTGCCGCCCGATGACCGAGCGTTCACCGACGCCGTACGCCCGGAAGGTGCGGATGTGGTCCTCCGCCAGCGTCTCCAGCATCGACGCCCTGGTCAGCCGGGCGAACGCGGCGGCCTCGATGAGGGCCAGGGAGAGCCACGGCAGCAGCAGGTTCCACGCCCACTGTTCGGGGTCGTCGGTGAATTTCACGTACTGCGGGAAAGGCAGCAGTTCCAGTTCGCCGCAGACGACGATCATCAGGACGAGACCGATGACGAAGACGGGCGTGGCCACGCCCACGAGCGTGATGCCGGTCAGCACCCGCTCGGTGAGCCGGCCGCGCCGCCACGCCGAGAGCACGCCGGTGCCGACACCGAGGACCAGCCACATCACCATCGCGCCGAACACGAGCGACAGGCTGACCGGCAGTTTCGTCAGGATCAGCTCGGTGACCTGCTGGTCGCTCTGGTACGACAGCCCGAGGCAGGGCGCCGGGCAGTGCTGCACGGAGGTGCCGGTCGAGTAGTCCTGACCGGCGACGATCCCCTGCAGGAAGTGCCAGTAGCGCATGTACAGCGGGTCCCCGAGGTGCAGTTGGCCGGCCACCTGCTGGACCTGGGCGGGCGAGCAGCGCGGGCCGCAGGTGATCTGGGCGACGTTGCCGGGGGTGACGTAGAAGACGATGTAGATGATCACCGAGATGGCGAACAGCGTAACCAGCGTGCCGACGGACCGGCGCAGGACGAACCCCACGAAACCGTTCACGACGCGCCACCCCGCTCCGACCCGTCGGACTTGACCGACTCACCGGACTCACCGGACCCGTCGGACCCGCCGGACCCACCGGGGCTGCCGGGGCTGCCGGACCCGTCGGACCCGCCCCCGGCCGTCCGGGTCGCCCCGACCGCCGCGTCCGCCTTCGCCTCCCGCCGCCGTCCCGTGCCCACCCGCAGCCGTGAGGCCGCCCGTGGGTCGAGCGCCGTGCGCACCCCGTCGCCGAGGACGGTCAGCGCGAGCACGGTCACGAAGAGCGTGCCCGCCGGCAGCAGGAGGTACTGCGGTGCCGCCTGGTACCAGACGTCGGCGGCGGTGAGCATCTGTCCCCACGACGGGGTCGGCGGCTTCACGCCGACACCCAGGAAGGACAGGGCGGCCTCGACGCCGATGTTCTGCGGGATGAGGATCGCGGCGTACGTGATCACGGGCGCGGCGAGTCCCGGCAGCAGCTCGCGGCGGGCGATCCGCCAGGAGCCCCAGCCGCTGAGCCGCGCGGCGGAGACGTGGTCGAGCCCTTTGAGGGTGAGCGTCTGCGCGCGCACGATCTTCGCGATGTTGCCCCAGGCGATCAGGCCGATGACGAGGGCGACCAGCACGGGCCGCGGGAAACCCGACGGCACGATCGCGAGCAGCGCCAGCGACATGACCATCAGCGGCAGGGCGACGATGATGTCGGTGAACCGGCTCAGCAGCTGGTCGATCCAGCGGGTCCCGAGCGCGGCCGCGATCCCCACGACCACGCCGATGACGATCTGCACGACGGTCGCCGCCAGCGCGACCCCCAGCGAGACCCGGGCCCCGTACACCAGCCGTGCGAACAGGTCCCGGCCGGTCTGCGGTTCGACGCCGAGCCAGTGCTCGCCGCCGATGCCGCCGAACGCTCCGACGGGCACACCGCCGCGCGCGGAGTCGATCAGCTCCGGGTGGTACGTGGTGGGGTCCTGGCCCTCGACCGCGGTGAGGAGCGGCGCGGCGAGCGCGACCAGGACGAGGGCGCCGACGACGGCCGCCGCGACGAGGGCGGCACGCTGCGCGCGCAGCCGCCGCCAGAACTGACGGGCCCCCGAGGCCCCCGGGAGGACGGTCAGGTCCGTCCCGGGGGCCTGGGAGGCGAGGAGTACGTCGCTCACGGCGCTACTTCACCGCGACCTGCGAGATGTCCAGCACCCCGGTCCAGTCGCTGATCACGATGTTCTTGACGTCCTTGCCGTACAGCCGCTTGTAGACCGGGTGGAACAGCGGCACGGTCAGCGCCCGCTCGCCGATCTTCTTGTCGAGCGCGCCCCAGCGGGTGGCGGCCTCGTCGAGGTCGGTCAGCTTGTTGATGGCGTCGATCTCGGCGTTGACGGACTTGTCGTCGAGGAAGCCGGTGTTGAAGTTGGCGCCGTTCTCGACGATCTGCCGGCCGTCGAAGATCGGGGCCAGGAAGGGGCCGCCCGAGGGCCAGTCGGCACCCCAGTGCGCGAGGAAGAAGCCGGGCTCGGTCTTCGCGTTGTGGATCTTGTCCTTGTAGTCGTTGTCCTCCAGGCCCTGGAGCTTGACGGTGATGCCCGCCTTCTTGAGGGCGTCCTGGATGGAGGTGGCTATCTCGGGGCTGGTCTCGAAGTCCTTGGCGTTGGAGTGGGTGAGCGTGACCGTCAGGCCCTTCGCGTGCCCTGCCTCCTTCAGCAGCTCCTCGGCCTTGGCCGCGTTGCCCGAGCTGCCCGCCGGGAAGTGGTCGTACGCCGTGTGGCCGAAGGACTTCTGGTCCGGCAGGTACGTGGTCGCGGCCTCGGCCAGCGAGGACCCGCCCGCCGCGTTGATCACGGACGAGCGGTCGACGGCGTACGAGATCGCCTGGCGCACCTTCGGGTCGTCGAACGGCTTCACCTTCGGGTTGAAGGCGATGTAGTTCGTGTAGCCGAAGTGCCCGGTGCCGACCCGTTCGGCGAGTTCCTTGTCACCGCTGACCTTGGCGAGTTCGGCCGGTCCGAGGTTCGTGTCGGTGGTCACGGCCGCGGCGTCGGCGCCCTGCGAGGAGGAGAGCCGCTGGTTGATGACGGACGGGTCGAGCCCGGACCGTACGTCGATCCTGTCGGGGTAGGCCTTGCGCTCGGCGTCCGTCGTCGCGGACCAGTGCGTGTTGCGCTCCAGGACCAGCCGCTCGCCGTCGTTCTCGTTCGAGACGACCTTGTACGGGCCGGACGAGACCGGGTGCTCCTCGTACTTCGTGCCCTTGTCCTTGGCCTTGGGAACGGGCGCGAACTGTGTCTGCGTGGCGAGGTAGGGGAACTCGCCCTCGGGCTTGTTCAGGCGGAAGACGATGGTCCGCTCGTCGGGCGTCTCGATCGAGTCGAGGCCCTTCCCGTCCTTGTAGGGCCCCTGGTAGTCGGCCCCGCCGATCAGCCAGTCCCGCAGGTAGGGCGCACCGCCGGAGAGTTCGGCCGCGAACGACCGCTCGATGCCGTACTTGATGTCGGCCGAGGTGATCGCGGTGCCGTCCTCGTACGTGAGGCCCTTCTTCAGGGTGTACGTCCACACGGTCGCGTTCCTGCTCGGCCTGCCGGTGTCGGTGGCCAGGTCGGGCACGACCTTCGCGCCCTCGGCCCCGTCCTCGCGGTTGCGCGTGGTGAGGGTGCGGAAGACGAGGGACGGGACGTTGCCGCCGCCCGAGGTGTAGAGCCGGGCGGGGTCGAAGTCCTGCTGCGGGTCGGAGTTCAGGACCGTGAGGGTGCCGCCCTTGGCCGGCTTGGCGTCCGCGCTGCCGGACGTGGCCTTGGCATCGTTGTCCTCCGGTCCGCAGGCGACCGCACCCGCTGCCACGGCGAGGCTGACGGATACGGCGGCCAGACGGCGCGCTGTGACGGACGAGTGACGCAGCATGGGAGGAAACCCCTCGGAGAATTCGGCGAACACCGCGTGGGAAAAGGACGCGGTGGCGGAAGGAATCGCGGAAATCGCCCCGAGGACACGAGGGCACGCTGGAAAACGCCCGGCACCGTCATTTCGGTGCCGATGGAAAGCGGGTGAACGCCGACGCGCGCCTGGGGCGGAGGTCAGCGACAGTGAATGTCGGCCACGCAGAGTGCGGTCACACCGAAGAGCGCCAGCTCAAGAGCGGCGCGCGCGGGGATGTGACGAGACGACATGCCAGAAAATATGAAGGAACTTTTCCCGGCTGTCAACGTGGGCCGTCCACCCCTCGGCGATTCCCCCCGCCACCGCGCGCCCGCCGCTCCGGCCGCCCCCCGCCGCTCCCGCTCAACTCGACGGGAAGGGCCAGGGGTTGGGCCGACAGCTGATCCCGTCGTGGTCGAGGAACTTGGTCTGCTGCTGCATGACGGGGGCGAGCCCGCCGTCGACACTGCAGCTGACGTGCCCGTATCCGAGCCGGTGTCCCACCTCGTGGTTGATCAGCATCTGACGGTACGCGTACATCTTGTCGCCGTACGTCTCGGAACCCTGGGCCCAGCGGTACGCGTTGATCATCACGCGGTCGGTGGCGGCCGAGTCGCAGGAGACGTTGTCCTGGGTGGTGTCGAGACCGGACTTGGCGCACCAGAACGCGGTGGTGCCGGGACTGGCCAGCGTAATGACGAAATCGGGCTTTCCGGAGGAGACCCGCTCGAAAGTGCGGCCGCCGCCGTGGGCCCAGCTGCGCTTGTCGTTCAGGGTTTTCTGCACGGCCTGCGCGAAGAGCCCGCCGTCGAGGCCGAGGGCTTTCTCGACATCGACGCGATAGGTGTATTTCTGCCCTTTTCCCGGGGCCTTGTCGAGACCGGGGACCGCCTCGAATTTCCCGCCGCCCTTGAGTCCGGCCGCGAGGGGATACTTCGCCGCCATCTGCTGGGCGTAGGACAGCGTCGCGACGCCGGGCCGTACGGAGGGCGCGGGGCGCTTGTCGGTGCGCGACGCGTAGTCGTCTGCCCCCCGGCCGGCGCCGGTCGCCGCCGGTCGCGCGGTGTCGTCCGTGTCTCCGTCGGCGACCTGACCCGCCACGACGACGGCCAGCACGGTGGTGACGGCGGCCGCCGCGATGCCGGTGAAGGCCCGGCCCTTGCCGCCCCCGGTCCGATCCGGCGCCGTCTTGGTCGTTCCCGGCTTCCGGGGCGGCGCCTTGTGCTCGACCTCGTCGTCCCGGTCGACGACGGGGGCGGAGCGGAGCACGGAGCTGTCGCCGTCCGTACCGAAGGCGTCGACGTAGGCCTGGCGGGGGCCGCCGGCCCCGGCCGCGTCCGACGCGTACCGCCGGCCCGGGGCCGAGGCTCCGGAACGGCCCCGGGACCCACCCGGGCCCTGCGCCGGTGCCGGGCCTCGCGGGGCGCCCGCCGGCCGCCCCTGCGCGGACCCTTGCGGCGCCCCCTGCGGGGACGTCCGCGGCGCTCCGTACCCGGCATCGGCCCTCGTCCCGCCCCAGCCGCCGCCGGCCTCCCGCTGCTCGGGGTGCCCACCGCGGACACGGGGCGGGCCCTGCGCGGGGGTGCCGTCAGCAGGACGCGGCGCGCCCTGGGCCGAGGCGGCGTCGGGCAGCCGGGGAAAACCATGGGCCGGGGTGCCGTCGGGCAGCCGGGGGAATCCGTGGGCCGGGGTGCCGTCCGGCAGCTGCGGGAATCCGTGGGCGGGCGTCCCGTCCGGCAGGCTCGGAAACGGGTCCGAGGGCCGGTCGGCGTGTTCACCCCGGTACCGGCCCGGGTGCCGACCCGGATCCTGGTCCGGGTATTGGTTCGAGTGCTGACCCAGGTGCTGGTTCCCCTGCCGGGCGGCCCCGTCGGCGTACCGGGGAGCGCCGCCCGTGGGCGTCTGCCCGCCAGGACGCGGTACCGCCTGTTCGGGCCGGCCGCCGGATCCCTGCGGCACCCACCCCTCGGGCAGGCGCGGCACCCCGCGGGCGGGCGCCCCACCCGACGGCGGCGGCTGCTGTTGCCCGGCCGGGAGCTGTCCCGCGGAGGCCCGCCGCCGCCCCGCCGCCGCGCCGGTGGTTCCCGTCCCCGTTCCCGTCCCTGTCCCCGTCCCTGTTCCCGTCTCCGACCGGGCGGCCGGCACCACGGGTGGGTCGACGGTGCCGCCCTTGGGGGCGGGCCCGCGTCGGCTGTGACGTCCCACGTCCCGCTTCAGCTCCTCGCGCCGTTAGCGCCGGCGTCGGTCAACTCACCTGTGTCCGCGAGGAGTTCGCGGAAGGCCGTGGCCAGTGTCTCCGGGTACTCCATCATCACCACATGGCCCGCGTCAGGCAACGTCAGCAACCGGGACTGCCGGAAAGCACGCGCCGCACGCTGAGCCATACGATACGAGACGAGCTGGTCGCGGCCCCCGTAGACGAGCAGGGTCGGCGCGAGCACCCGCTCGGCCTGGCGCCACAGTCCGTGCTGGCCGCCCAGGGTGTACGCGTCCACTATGCCGCGTGCCGAGCGTGCCATCGCATCCCAGAAGTACGGAAGGGCGAGCCGCCGTTCCATCTCCTCGACCGCGTTGCGGAACCCCTCGGGCGTCACCATGCCGGGGTCCCCGTAACAGAGGGCCATGACGCCCCGCACCCGCTGCTCGGCGGTCCAGTCCTTGGTGAACCTGGTGAACAGGGACGCCACGCCGGGCAGTGCGAGCAGCGCCGTCGGCACCGCGGTGCGCTGCGGCCGCAGTTCCGGGAGCGCGGGCGAGGCCAGCGTGAGCGTGCGGACGAGATCGGGGCGTACCGCGGCGACGCGTGTCGTGACGGCGCCGCCCAGCGAGTTCCCGAAGAGGTGCACGGGGCCGCGCCCGCTCGCGTCGAGGTAGCGGATGACCGCGCGGGCGTGCCCGGTCACCGAGTAGTCGCCGTCGTCCGGCGGCGGCGAGTCGCCGAAGCCCGGCAGATCGAGCGCCTCGCTGTCCACGAGACCGTCGAGGAGCGGCATGAGCGCCGACCAGTTCTGCGAGGAGCCGCCCAGCCCGTGCACGTACAGCGCGGGCGGCAGCCCCTCGCGGGCCGGCGGTCTCGAACGGACCGTCAGCGTGACGCCGGGGAGCCCGACCGAGCGCAGCCTCTCCCCCGCCGCCACCCTGACGGAACTGACCTTCGGCGTGACGGAGGCGGCCAGCACTGAGGGCAGTTCGGTCGAAGACATGCGGCAATGTTACGAGACGATCACGCAGTGGATCGTGTGTTCGCAGTCACAGGCACGGACCGGCGCCACGTCCCCGCGACCGGCGTCCGCACGACGGGTGTTCGCACGACGGGCATTCGCACAGCCGGCGTCCACCGTGCGGGCGGATCGCATGGCGTCCCACTGTCGGCTCTCATACGCTTCGGGAACGTGGGCACTCGTACTCGCGCAGGAACATCTGCGCACACACACGCACACGTAAGAGCACAGCGGTACCGCTCGGGAAGAGGACACATGACTGCCGACCCCACCGACCCCGAGGCACTCGAGGACACGGACGACACCGGCGCGCGCGAGATCGGCGTGGAGGCCCCCGAGGCCGACGCGGCCGAGCAGCACAAGGACCTCGCGCCCCGCCGGGACGACCCGTTGGCCGGCGTGGACCCGGGCAAGGCCAGCGAGGCGGACCTCGTGGAGCAGGCGCGGGTCGTGGAACTCGACGAGGACGACTACCGGTGACCGGGAACCGGGGCGGGCACCGGGTGCCCCACGGGTCCGCCGTGTCCCCCTATGGCGCGGTCTGCGCGGTTCCGGCGGCGTCCGGTCCGTGAAATTCTCCGCTCGCACCGCGCACACCACGGTTACCGAAAAGTACGATGGCCGCGCGGCGCTCACCGCATGTGGACGATTTTGGGAGGCTGCGTGACAGCCATCGAGCAGACAGAGGCAGCACGCCCGCGGGGCACACGCCTGCCGCGCCGTGCCCGACGCAACCAGCTCCTCGGCGCCGCCCAGGAAGTGTTCGTCGCTCAGGGGTACCACTCGGCCGCGATGGACGACATCGCCGAATGCGCGGGCGTCAGCAAGCCGGTTCTCTACCAGCACTTCCCCGGCAAGCTCGACCTCTACCTGGCCCTGCTGGACCAGCACTGCGAGTCACTGCTGTCGGCCGTGCGGACCGCGCTGGCGTCCACCACGGACAACAGCCTGCGCGTACGGGCCACCATGGACGCCTACTTCGCGTACGTGGAGGACGACGGCGGCGCCTTCCGGCTGGTCTTCGAGTCGGATCTGACGAACGAGCCTGCGGTGCGCGAGCGGGTCGACCGGGTGACGTTCCAGTGCGCGGAGGCGATCTGCGAGGTCATCGCGGAGGACACCGGCCTGTCGAAGGCCGAGTCGATGCTGCTCGCCTCGGGCCTGGGCGGACTCGCCCAGGTGGTGGCGCGCTCCTGGCTGCACAGCGACCGCAGCGTGCCGCGCGACCAGGCGGTGCAGCTGCTGACCTCGCTGGCGTGGCGGGGTATCGCGGGATTCCCGCTGCACGGCACCGAGAACCACTGACGGCGGCCGGCCGCCGTTCGCCACGGGCGCCACTTTGTTCCCACGAGGTGTTCGCTCCTGGCGTTCTCGGGCGGAGCGTGCACGTCCCCTCACCGGGCTAATGTGTGCTGCGTACGGCGCGGACGAACGCGCACAGCAGTGACCGTCGGAGGGACATAGCCGTGGAGGTCAAGATCGGCGTGCAGCACGCGCCCCGCGAGATCGTTCTGGAGAGCGGTCAGAGTCCGGAAGAGGTCGAGCGCGCGGTGGCCGATGCCCTGGCGGGCAAGTCGCAGCTGCTCAGCCTCGTGGACGACCACGGCCGCAAGGTCCTGGTACCGGCGGACCGTCTCGCGTACGTGGAGCTCGGCGAGCCGACGACCCGCAAGGTGGGCTTCAGCGCGCTGTAGGGCACAGGAGAGGGGCTCGGCGGCACCGGCCGCCGGGCCTCTTTTCCATGCCCGTTTCCATGTCCTTTTTCATGTCCGTGTTTTCCGTGCCCGTGCGCAGGTACTCCATCCGGGTTGCCGTGCTTCGTCGTACTTCGCCGTACTTCACAGACGGAGCACAACCCGTCCACACAGGAGGGTTGTGTTTCGCAGGTCACGGGTATGACGGCCTACGACCGAAGTGCACACAGCCGTGCGGGAGGGACCACCCAAATGTTCATGGAAGCGCTCGGCTCCGCCGTCCTCGGTCTGGCCCTTGCCTGGGTGGCGCTGAGCCGCCTGCCGCACCGCCTGCCGGCCCGCAGCCTCGTGCTGTCGACGGGCGCCGCGGGCGGCCTCTTCGGGGCGTTCCTGACCCACACGGCGCTGGGCTCCGTGGGCCTCCTGCCGGTACTGCTCGGTGCGATCACGGTGGCGGCCGCCTCGGTCTCCCTGCTCCTGCGCCCCGCGGGAAGACTCCACCGCCACCACTCGGCAGCGGTCTGAGCCCCTGAGTCAGGCGGTCCCGGAAGGCTCAGGCCGCCAGTCCCAGCGCCGCCATCCGCTTGGTGTGCGCCTCGGTGATCCGCGAGAACATCCGCCCCACCTCCGCGAGGTCGAACCCGTCCGCGACGCCGCCGACGAGCATCGTCGACAACGCGTCCCGGTCGGCGACCACCCGCTGGGACTGCGACAGCGCCTCCCCCATCAACCGCCGCGCCCACAGCGCGAGCCGCCCGCCCAGCCGCGGATCCGCGTCGATGGCGGCCCGCACCTTCTCGACGGCGAACGACGCGTGCCCGGTGTCGTCGAGGACGGCCAGCACCAGCTTGCGTGTGTCGGCGTCGAGCCGCGCCGCGACCTCGCGGTAGAAGTCACTGGCGATCGAGTCGCCGACGTACGCCTTGACGAGCCCCTCCAGCCAGTCGGAGGGCGCCGTCTGCTTGTGGAACCCGTCGAGCGCGGCCACGAACGGCTCCATCGCCTGTGTCGGCTCCGCCCCGATCTCGGTCAGCCGGGCCGTGAGCTGGTCGAAGTGGTGGAACTCCGCCGAGGCCATCTTCGCGAGCGCCGCCTTGTCGCCGAGTGTCGGCGCCAGCTTGGCGTCCTCCGCGAGCCGCTCGAACGCGGCCAGTTCCCCGTACGCCAGCGCTCCGATCAGATCCACGACCGCGGCACGGTACTGGGGGTCGACGGAGGCCTTGGCCCAGTCCTGGGCGGCGACTCCGGTGGGTTCGGCGGATGCGTCGGAAGAGTTGGCAGACGTCGTCATGAAGCGCACAATAGCCCGCCCGCCGCACGGCGGAAGGCCCTGGTGAATCAGTGTGACGACGACTACGTGACCAAATCGGCCATCGCATATGCGCGGATCCGGGGTATGGTGGTAATGCGCTCGCTGAGTTGATCCATGTGACTCGACGGGCCGCACGAATGAGGATGCCCGGTCGGTGGCCCGATCGGCTCCGACCCGACAGTCCTCCTCGCCCGTACGGCACAGTCGCGTACGGCATCCGGAGGGACCCTCAGCGGTACGAACGCTCGAGCGTCGGCAGTGGTCCCATGCCACCCGGCCCGCTGGTCAAGAGCGGCCGATGTCCCCGGCACGGTCCCCGACACGACCCCCGCGCTCGCCTCGCACCGCGTACACAGAAGAGGCAGCACCCTGACTACTTTCCGAGACCTCGGGATCCTTCCCGAGACTGCCGAGGCCCTCGAGGCCGTCGGCATCATGAGTCCCTTCCCCATCCAGGAGATGACGCTCCCCGTCGCCCTCGCGGGCAACGACGTCATCGGCCAGGCCAAGACGGGCACCGGCAAGACGCTCGGCTTCGGCCTCCCGCTCCTCGAGCGCGTGACCGTCCCCGCGGACGTCGAGGCGGGCCGGGCCCAGCCCGAGCAGCTCACCGACGCCCCGCAGGCCCTCGTCGTCGTCCCGACGCGCGAGCTGTGCACGCAGGTCACCAACGACCTGCTGACGGCCGGCAAGGTCCGTAACGTCCGCGTTCTCGCCATCTACGGCGGCCGGGCGTACGAGCCGCAGGTCGAGGCCCTCAAGAAGGGCATCGACGTCGTCGTCGGCACCCCGGGCCGGCTGCTGGACCTCGCGGGCCAGAAGAAGCTGAACCTGAAGCATGTACGCGCCCTCGTCCTCGACGAGGCCGACGAGATGCTCGACCTGGGCTTCCTGCCCGACGTCGAGAAGATCATGAACATGCTGCCGGTCCGCCGTCAGACGATGCTGTTCTCGGCCACCATGCCGGGCGCGGTCATCGGTCTCGCGCGCCGCTACATGTCGCAGCCCACCCACATCCGCGCCTCCGAGCCGGACGACGTGGGCGCGACGGTCGCGAACACCAAGCAGCACATCTACCGCGCGCACAACATGGACAAGCCCGAGTTGGTCTCGCGGATACTGCAGGCCGACGGCCGCGGTCTCGCGATGGTCTTCTGCCGCACGAAGCGGACGGCGGCGGACCTCGCCGACCAGCTGCAGCAGCGCGGCTTCGCCTCCGGCGCGGTCCACGGCGACCTCGGCCAGGGCGCCCGCGAGCAGGCGCTGCGCGCGTTCCGCAACGGCAAGGTCGACGTGCTCGTCTGCACCGACGTGGCCGCGCGCGGCATCGACGTCGAGGGCGTCACGCACGTCATCAACTACCAGTCCCCCGAGGACGAGAAGACGTACCTGCACCGCATCGGCCGTACGGGCCGCGCGGGCGCCAAGGGCATCGCGATCACCCTCGTCGACTGGGACGACATCCCGCGCTGGCAGCTCATCAACAAGGCGCTGAACCTCGGCTTCAACGACCCGCCGGAGACGTACTCCACCTCCCCGCACCTCTTCGAGGAGCTGAAGATCCCGGCCGGCACCAAGGGTGTCCTGCCGCGTGCCGAGCGCACCCGCGCCGGTCTGTCCGCGGAGGTCGTCGAGGATCTCGGCGAGACCGGCGGGCGTGGCGCCCGCGGCGGCCGCGGTGGCCGTCCCGCGAGTCCGGCCCCGGTGGCCGACCGTGAGCGGGACCGGGACCGGGACCGTGAGCGTTCGGAGCGCACGCCGCGCCGCCGTCGTCGTACGCGCAACGGCACCGCTCTCGACGCCGCCGAGCCGCAGACCACGGCGCAGGCCCCGGCCGAGAGCGCCGGACCGGCCGCGGCCGCCGAGCCGCGCACCCCGCGCCGGCGCCGCCGTACGCGTACCGGGGGCGGCTTCCCCGAGCAGGCCGCGACCGCGGTCGCCGCGTCCGAGGGCACCGTCGTCGAGAACGCCGTCGTCGAGAGCACGGTCGTCGAGGGCACGGTCGTCGAGGTCATCGCGCCCGCACCCGTACCGGCCACCGAGCCGGTGACGGACGCGGAGGCCAGGCCACGCCGCCGGCGCTCGCGCCGTCCGGCGGAGGCCGCGCAGCCCGGCACGGTCGTCGTCGAGGAGGCCCCCGCGGCCGAGCCGACCGGGACCGTCGGGGCGAGCGAGGTGGCCGCCGCCGTCGAGGCCGCGGAAGCCGTCGTGACCAAGCCGCGCCGCCGCACCCGTAAGACCGCCGCGCCCGCGGTGGACAGCGTCGAGGGCACGCCCGTCGCGGTGCCCGCGGTCGCGGAGGTCCCGCCGGTCGCGGAGACCAAGCCGCGCCGCCGGACCCGTAAGACCGCCGAAGCCGTGGTGGACGCCGTGGCGGACCCGGTCGAGGCCGTCGAGGCCAAGCCCCGCCGCACCCGCAGGACCGCGGCCGAGGCCACGACCACGGACGCCGCCGAGGCGGCCCTGGACACCGCCGAGACCGCTGAGGCCAAGCCGCGCCGGCGGACCCGCAAGGCCGCCGCGCCCGTCGAGACAGCCGAGGTCAGCGCTGTCGCCGAGGCCGGTATCCCGGCGCAGACGACCGAGGAGCCCGAGGCCAAGCCGCGCCGTCGCACCCGTAAGGCGGCCGAGACGGTTCCCGCCGCCGCGGTCGCCCCGGTGGAGGAGGCGCCCGTCGCGGAGGCCGCGCCGCGCCGGCGGGCCCGCAAGGCCGCCGAGACCGCGGTGGACACCGCCGAGGGCGCGCCGCTCGAGGCACCCGCGGCCGCCGTCACCAAGCCGCGCCGCACCCGCAAGGCCGCCGCCGCGCCGGCCGAGGGCGCGCAGAGCGCGGTGGACACGGCCGAGGGGACGGAGACGAAGCCCCGTCGCCGCACCCGCAAGGTCACGGTCGCCGAGGCCGACATCCCGGCCCAGGCCGGCGAGGCGGCGGCGGACACCGCCGAGGCTCCGGCCAAGCCGCGCCGCACGCGCAAGACGGCCGCCAAGGCCGTGACCACGGAAGCGGGTACGGACGCGGGTACGGACGCGGCCGAGGCCGCGCCGGAGGCCAAGCCGCGCCGCCGCACGCGCAAGGCCACGGCAGCCGAGCCCGCGGAAGGCTGAGTTCAAGACCCGACGGCCCGGTCCCCATGGCGGGGACCGGGCCGTCGGCGTTCCCCGGCACGGGTCCGGCTCGGTCCATTCCGGCTCGGCACAACCCTGCACGGGTCCGGTCCGTTCCGGCACGGCTCGGTCCGACCCGGTCCGGCACGGTTCAGCTCGGCTCGGCACCGTCCGGTTCAGCTCGGCCCGGTCGGGCCCGGTCAGGCCCGGCACAACCCTGCACCGGTCCAGTCCGGCACCGACCCGATCCGGCACGGTCCGGCACGGCACGATCCGGCACGGCACGGCTCGGCTCAGTCGGGCTCGGTTGGGCTCGGTCGGGCTCGGCGCAACCCTGCACCGGTCCAGTCCGGCACGGGTGCGGTCCGCACCCGGCCCGGCCCGATCCGGCACGGCACGGCACGGCCCGGTTCAGCTCGGCCCGGTCGGGCCCGGTCGGGCTCGGTCGGGCTCGGCGCAACCCTGCACCGGTCCAGTCCGGCACGGGTGCGGGGCGGGTGCGGGCCGGGTCGGGGCAGGTGTGGAAACCCGGGCCGTCGCCCGGTCTGCGGATCGTCGGGTTCCCCGGATAGCCTCGTCCTCATGAGCAGGCCCGTCACCTTCGTCCCGCCCTCCGGGGCCCGCGCGTACCGTCTCGAAACCGCGCGCGGGCAGTTCGCCGTGATCGACGCGGGCGGTCCCGTGAAGGGGACCGCGCTGCTGCTGCCGGGGTTCACCGGCAGCAAGGAGGACTTCATCTCGCTGCACGAACCCCTGGCCGCGGCGGGCTACCGGACCGTCGCGGTGGACGGCCGGGGCCAGTACGAGACACCGGGCCCGCAGGACGACGAAACGCCCTACGCGCAGGGCGAGTTGGCGCAGGACGTGCTGGCGCAGCTCGACGCGCTCGCCACCGGCCCCGAGGACCGCTTCCACCTCGTGGGCCACTCCTTCGGCGGCCAGGTCGCCCGCGCGGCCGTCCTGCTGGAGCCGGCCCGTTTCCGTTCGCTCACCCTCGTCTCGTCCGGGCCCGCGGAGATCTCCCCCTCCCAGCAGCAGCGGGTGAAGCTGCTGCGGGACGCGCTCGCCGTGATGGACATGGCGCAGGTCTGGGAGGCGATCCGGGCGCTGGACGATCCGCCGGAGGACGCCGAGGGCGAGCTGGACTCCGGCCTGGACGCCGGCCTGGACGACCTGGAGGTCCTGCGGCGGCGCTGGCTCGGCAACAGCCCGGCCCAGCTCATCGCGGCGGGCCGGCAGCTGTGCGAGGAGCCCGACCGCGTGCACGAGCTGGCGGCCCTGCGGCTGCCCGTGCACGTACTGTCGGGCGAGATCGACGACACCTGGCCGGTCCCGCTCCTCGACGACATGGCCGTACGCCTCGGGGCGCACCGCACGGTCGTGCGCGGCGCGGAGCACTCGCCCAACACCGACCGCCCCCGGGAGACGGCCGGGGCACTCGCCGCGTTCTGGGACCAGGTGGGCTAGAGAGCCAGAGGGGCGGAGGGGCGGAGGGGCCTAGTACTGGCCCTGCAGATGTTCCCAGAAGCCGTCGCGCAGCGCGCGCCGCAGATCGGCCTGGCCCCGCAGTGAGTACTGCAGCAGTCCCTCGGACTCCACGAGCAGTTCCTGGTCGACGGGACCGGGCAGATACGGGTGGCCGGGCAGCAGGTCGGCCAGTGGCTCCCGCCCCCGCTCGGCCAGCCACTTCGCGGCGATCTGCGCGCCCACGAAGCGGACGTCCTCCCGGGCGGGCCTGTTCACCACCGACGTGTCGTACGGGCCGCCGGTGCGCCGGACGACGTACGGCTTGAAGAACTCCAGGTCGAAGGTGCGCTGGCTGTCGACCTCCCAGAGCAGCGGCTCCGCCTGGTTGCGGCCCTCCGGCGCCTCGATGCCCCAGAGGTGGACCCGGGCCCCGTACCCCTGCGCCGCCTCGACCGCCGAGACCAGGTCCTCGTCGCCGCCGATGAGCGTCGCGTCGTTGATGGCGCGGTGCCGGGCCAGGGACTCCAGGTCGGAACGGATCAGGGAGTCGACGCCCTTCTGCTGGTTGTTGGCGTTGAGGTTGCCCAGCCGGACCTTGACGTCGGGCAGTTCGGCGATGGACTGCTGCTCCGCGGTGTGGATACGGCGCCGCGCCCCGTCGTACCAGTAGACGCGCAGCAGCCTGCTGTCCGCGAAGATCGTGCGCGCCCGGTCGATGAGCGCGTCGATGAGGCCCTCGGCGTCCAGCTCGAAGGCCCGGCGGTCCTCCGTCCCGGCGACGAGCCGGCCCGCGGCCGCGTAGAGGTAGCCGGCGTCGACGAAGATCGCATGGGTCGACGGCGTCTTCGCCACCTCGGCGAGCACGCGCTGGAGCAGCTCGTTCGCGCGGTCGATGCGTGCACCGAGGGAGGCGAGGTCGTCGGCTGCCGCGAAGTCGTCATTCATATGCGTCCCATTGTCGCAGTACGTCATCGTGTGAACACGGATGGTTCGGATACTCGTAAGTAATTAGACGTTCGAAAGTTTTCTTTAGCGTAGGGAATGTTCGTAACAAACATCCCGTTGACTCCTACGGGAAGGCGGACGAAGACGCTCCGCTCCCCACCCACCAGTAGTTCTCCTCCAGGAGGATGACCAGACGAAGGGAGAAGCCCATGCGCTTCGAAATCATGCGACTCGACGACGTCGACGGCACCCCCGTGGACAGCACCGTCGTGGACGCCGCCTCCGTCAACCGGATCGTTCAGCAGGCCGCCGCCATCGGGCAGCGTCTCTGGATCCGCCCGGCCGACACCTCGGCCTCATAACAGCGGCAGTAGTTCGTCCGACAGATTTCGGGACCCCCGCCGGTACGACGCCGGCGGGGGTTCCGCGTTTCCGTGCTGCGGTTTCCGTGCTTCGGTTCCGTGCTGCGGTTCCGTGGCTCAACCGCCCCGGACGACCTGGGTGACGCCGTTGATGATCTGCTGCACGGCGATCGCGGAGAGCATCATGCCCGCGAGCCGCGTCACGAGTACGACGCCGCCGTCCTTGATGACGCGGATGATCAGCAGCGAGTACCGCATCACGACCCACAGCACGACGTGGATGGCCAGGATCGCCGTCCACACCGACACCTGGTTCGCCACGCTGTCGGCCTTCTGCACGGCCAGGATGACGGACACGATCGCGCCCGGACCGGCGAGCAGGGGCATGCCCAGCGGTACGAGGGCGACGTTGACGTCCTTCGTCTGCTTGGGCTCGTCGGTCTTGCCCGTGAGCAGGTCGAGCGCGATGAGCAGGAGCAGCAGGCCACCGGCGATCATCAGGGCGGGGACCGACACGTGCAGGTAGTCCAGGATCCGGTGCCCGAGCAGGCCGAAGACGGTGATGACGCCGCCGGCCACGCAGACGGCCTGGAAGGCCATCCGCTTCTGGACCTTGGCCGGTCGTCCGGAGGTCAGGGCGAGGAAGATCGGGGTGATCCCGGGGGGATCCATGATGACGAAGAGCGTGAGGAAGAGGGAGCCGAAAACGGCGAGGTCGAACATGAGCAGGTTGGCCTTGCGGGGTGTCGAGGGTGAGTGAGGGGATGGCGGGCCGTGAGGCCGCCGCCGGTGCGTCGCGGCTTGTCGCGCAGTTCCCCGCGCCCCTCCGGGGCGCCCCGCGTACGGGCGGGCGGGGTGTTACGCGGTCGTCGTGCCGCCCGCGCCCGGGACGGGGAACGCGCCCGTCGCCCGGCGGGTGATCTCGCCGTAGATCTCGGGGTCCGTCGTGTACTCGCCGAGTTCGCACGCCTTGCGGCTGCCGTGGTAGTCGCTGGAGCCGGTCGTCAGCAGACCCAGCTCGCCGGCGAGGCCGCGCAGCCGGGCGCGGGTCGCCGCGTCGTGGTCCATGTGGTCGACCTCGATGCCGTCGAGCCCGGCCGCGGCGAGTTCGGCGATCGCGGACTCCGGCACGGTCCGGCCCCGCTTGGCGGCGGCGGGATGCGCAAACACGGTCACCCCGCCCGCGGCCTTGACCAGCCGGATCACCTCGAACGGGTCCGACTCGTGCTTCCGGATGTGCGCCCGGCCGCCGTCCGCGAGCCACTCGGCCGTGAACGCGTCCGAGACGGTCGCCACCACGCCCAGTTCGACCAGCGCGGTCGCGATGTGCGGCCGCCCCACGGACCCGCCGGCCGCGATCCGCGCCACCTGCTCCCAGGTGATGGGCACACCCAGTTCGCGCAGACTGCCGATCATCGCCTGGGCCCGCGGCACCCGGTCGTCGCGTACGAGCTCCCGCTCGCGCAGCAGCTCCGGCTCCTCGGGATCGAAGAGGTACGCCAGCATGTGCAGGCCGACGCCGTCGAGACGGCAGGACAGTTCGGCGCCGGTCACGAGCGTCAGCCCGGCGGGCACGGCCGCGACGGCCTCGGCGTACCCGCGGGTGGTGTCGTGGTCGGTCAGCGCGACGACGTCGAGACCCGCCGCGGCGGCGTTGCGCACCAGCTCGGCCGGGGTGTCCGTACCGTCGGAGGCCTTGGAGTGGCAGTGCAGGTCGATGCGCACGAGCGGACTCCAGACACGGGCAGGACGAGGGGAACCGCTCAAGGATAACGGGATCAGGAACAGCCTCTGTCACACCCGCGGTGCGGGGTCACCCCCTACACCGCCCTGGGGTGGCACACCCGTCCCTTCGGAGCCGGCGGAGCCCGCCGGGCCGACGGGAGCCTACGGCTCCAGGATCCGCGGCGACAGCGCCCCGCACGGCAGCAGGTCCGAGTCCGTACCGGCGTCCCGCAGATCGGTCAGCACCAGGTCGTCGTACATCAGCAGCCCCGACTGCTCCGGCCACACGACCGCCCACAGCCACAGCCCGCGCGCCTCGCCCGCGAAGACGGCCCGGTCGTCGGGCACTCCGGGGACATGCCACAGAGGAGTCGGCCGGCCCGCGGCCAGCACCTTCGCCTCGGCGGGTTTCTCGACGTCCAGGTACGGTCCCGGGTCGGGTCCGTCGATGCCCGCGTACCGCGCGCCCAGGCCTACGCCCAGTTCCTCCGCGACGAGGATCAGCTCGCCCATGCCGCCGAGCGGTCCGGGCCCGGAGCAGGCCACCGCCGTGGCGCGACCGCCGCTGCGGTCGTCACCGGCGAAGGCCGCACCCGTGAAGAGCCAGCCGACCGGCAGCGGCCACGGCATCCACACCGGTACGCGGGCCCGGTGCACGACCACGTCGAGAGCCTCGACGCTGGGCGGGAGCACGGGCTGCAGCGGATGCACGACGCCGTGCACGTCGCACTGCCAGGAGTCGGCAAAAAGACCGGGAGCCCTGACCCGGCCACCACACTTCGGGCAACTGGGTTCGCCCCTCATGAGGCACAACGGTCCTCCCCGTACTTCACCGCGTCAAGGACGATCACCCGTCCGGCGCCCGTCCGTCACCTCCTCGCCACGCCCTCCCACCGCGCAAAACTAGATGTAGCTTGCACTCATTAGCCGAACTAACTTATTATGTGTATACGCCAACCATCTACGACCATCTCTCCGCGAGCAGCGTGAAGGAGCGGGCATGAACAGCAGTACGGGAGGCCCCGCCGAAGGGGACACCTTCGACGCGGGGGCCACGAGCCTCCTACGTCAGCCGAAGGCGGTCTGGGCGACCGCCGGGGCATCCGTCGTCGCCTTCATGGGCATCGGCCTCGTCGACCCGATCCTGCCGTCCATCGCCAAGGGCCTGGACGCCACCGCCGGTCAGGTCTCCCTCCTCTTCACCTCGTACTTCCTGATCACCGCCCTCGCGATGCTGGTCACCGGCTTCGTCTCCAGCCGGATCGGCGGCCGCCGCACCCTGCTCCTCGGCCTCGCGCTGGTCGTGGTCTTCGCCGGGCTGTCCGGCACCTCCGGCTCGGTCGGCGAACTGGTCGGCTTCCGGGCCGGCTGGGGACTCGGCAACGCCCTCTTCGTCTCCACCGCCCTCGCCGTCATCGTCGGCGCGGCGGCCGGCGGGAGCGCGGCGGCGATCCTGCTGTACGAGTCCGCCCTGGGCCTCGGCATGGCCTGCGGGCCCCTGCTGGGCGCGCTGCTCGGTGACGCCAGCTGGCGCTACCCGTTCTTCGGCACCGCGTTCCTGATGGCGATCGGGTTCCTGTGCATCACGGCGTTCCTGAAGGAGCAGCCGAAGCCCGCGCGCAGGACGGGCCTGCTCGACCCGGTCAGGGCACTGGGCCACGGCGGTCTCGCCTCGGTGGCGGCCTCGGCGTTCTTCTACAACTACACGTTCTTCACCGTGCTGGCCTTCACGCCGTTCGTGCTGGACATGACTCCGTACAAGAGCGGTGGGGTCTTCTTCGCCTGGGGTGTGCTGCTCGCGGTGTTCTCGGTGCTCGTGGCGCCGCGCATGCAGGCCCGCCTCGGTTCGCTGAAGGTGCTCGGCGGGTCCCTGGTGCTGCTCGCGGCCGACGTGCTCGTCCTCGGGTACGGCAGCCACACCACGGCCGTCGTCTGCACGATCCTCTCCGGCGCCTTCATCGGCGTGAACAACACCGTCTACACGGAGCTCGCCCTCGGCGTGTCGGACGCGCCGCGCCCGGTGGCGAGCGCGGGCTACAACTTCGTCCGCTGGTTCGCGGCGGCGGCGGCCCCGTTCTTCGCGCCGCGGATCGAGGAGTGGACCGACATCCACGTCCCGTTCGTGGTCGCGGCGGTCACGGCGGCGCTGGGCGCGCTCGTGGTCCTCGTCCGCCGCACCGCCCTCACGCACGAGGCGGAGCGGCTGGAGGAGCGGCACTCGACCGAGGACGGCGTCACCGTGTTCGCGAACTGAGGTCCGGCGCGGGACCGGCCGGGTTCCGCCCGAAGAGTGTGACGTCGGCAACCGGCCGCCGGCGCACGGACGTTGAGGACCGGTCGCGTCGGCGGGCCGGTCAGTCCAGGGAGACGGACGTGCGTGCGGGGTCGCGCAGGTCCGTTCCGTTCGTGAGCCAGCGCTCCTGGAGGGCGCCCGCGCCGTGCACCCGCTTCCAGGCCGCCTCGTTCGGCGTCATGGGGAGCAGCGGCAGGAACCGTACGGGGTCCAGGGGCGCGTCGAGTTCGAGGTCCTCGACCAGACCGCCCGGCTCGGCGACCAGGACCGAGGTGAAGGGGGCGCCGGGCCACAGCGGGGCGCCCACGTCGAGCGAGGCGCCCGGGGCCACCACCAGGCCCTCGACCTGCGGGGACGCGGCCAGTACGGCGAGGGGGCGGAGCACCTTGTCGGTGTCGGCGCCGCCGGCCCGTACCGACAGGACCAGCTCGGCGCGCGGGCCCGCGACCGGGTCGGCGACGACCGCCGTGGGGTCCGCCATGGGCTGGGCCGACATACCGAGTGTCGCGTACCGGACGATCCCCGTACCGGCCGCACCGGCGGTGTCCGGGACGGTGAAACGGAGCACCTCGATGCGGTCGGTGCCGAGGAAGGTCACCGCGGCGCGGGCGTCCGGTTCGCCCAGCGCGGTACGCAACCGGGCCTCCACCAGAGGAAGAACATCAGCCATGCGCCGAGCATAGAACTCGTCAGCAGCGGGCAAAGCGACGGCTTGACACTTCAGCCGGCTGATAGCCTGGGCCGCCGGTCGGGGCAGCACGCAGAAGCGTCGCTCTCGAGTCCCGGCCCACGTCTCGACGCATGAGACTCCCCTACGGGGGATGGATCTCCCCCACGGGGGACCGGCCGGAGGAGGTGGGGCTCCATGGATCGAAGTCGACCAGGTAGTACCACCCGCTCTTCCGGCTGCTGAGTCCCTCTCAGCTCTCAGAGCTCACGCTCTCCTGGCTGCCACCTCTCGCGCACTTCTCGCGCTCGCGTCATGGCCGGTCCGGTGCACGACGGAAGAGCACTTCGTTTTTCCTGATCTGTCTGAATTTTTCTGATCTGTATCAGTAGCGAAGCCGCCACCGTGACGGTGCGGTGCTCCCCGCTTTGTGGACGTGCCAAACATCCGCAGTCAGGACGTCCCCATTCCGGGCAGTTCCAGCCGTCGCCGGCGGGCTTCGTTCGCGAAGGAGCCAGCCATGTCGATGATCAACAACCTGCGTGCCGCGGTCCGCCCCTCCCTGCGCAAGGACGGCGGCGCGTACGACACCACGCGGTCGGCCGCGGAGAGTTCGGCCGTCGTGGACTGCGCGGTCTACCGCGACGGCGTCCGACTCCCCTGCGACGACAGCCTCACGCCGCATGCGGCGATCCGTCAGGTGCGGCGCGACGGAGGGTTCGCGTGGATCGGCCTGCACGAACCTACGGAGGACGAGTTCTCCGGCGTGGCCGCCGAGTTCGGGCTGCACCCGCTGGCCGTCGAGGACGCCGTCCACGCCCACCAGCGGCCCAAGCTGGAGCGGTACGACGACACCCTGTTCGCCGTCTTCAAGACCATCCACTACGTCGAGCACGACGAACTCACCGCCACCAGCGAGGTCGTGGAGACCGGCGAGGTGATGTGCTTCACCGGGCGGGACTTCTTCATCACCGTGCGGCACGGCGGGCAGGGCTCGCTGCGGGCGCTGCGGCACCGGCTGCAGGACGATCCCGAGCTGCTCGCCAAGGGCCCCTCCGCCGTGCTGCACTCCATCGCCGACCACGTCGTGGACGGGTACATCGCGGTGGCGGACGCCCTGCAGGACGACATCGACGACGTGGAGACCGAGGTGTTCTCGCCCGGCCGCCGGGGCGGGGTGTCGCGCGGTGTCGACTCGGCCCGGATCTACCAGCTGAAGCGGGAGATCCTGGAGTTCAAGCGGGCGGTGTCGCCGCTGATGCGGCCCATGCAGCTGCTGAGCGAGCGGCCGATGCGGCTGGTCGACCCCGACATCCAGAAGTACTTCCGGGACGTCGCCGACCACCTGGCGCGGGTGCAGGAGCAGGTCGTCGGCTTCGACGAACTGCTGAACTCGATCCTCCAGGCCAACCTCGCCCAGGCGTCCGTCGCGCAGAACGAGGACATGCGCAAGATCACCTCCTGGGCCGCGATCATCGCCGTGCCGACGATGGTGTGCGGGGTGTACGGCATGAACTTCGAGCACATGCCGGAACTGCACTGGCGGTACGGATATCCCGTGATCATGGGCATCACGGTGGTCCTCTGCCTCGGCATCCACCGGACCCTGAAGCGCAACGGCTGGCTCTGAAGGGCTCCGCGCGGGCCCGCCCCGGCTCCACCGGGCCCGGCTAGGCTGGCCGGCATGACGGATCAGGCCAGCCCCCCGAGCCGCTCCGCGGCGTCCCTCCTGATGGACCGGGCGCTCGTGGAGGAAGCCACCAGGAAGTCCGGGCTCATCTGGGTGCGGGGCGGTTCGGTGCCGACGCTGGACTCCGGGGTCCCGGCCGCGCCGGCCCGTGCGCTGTGGCACGTGTGGCACGACGGGGCGGTGTCCGTGGTCGGGGACGGTCCCGGCGAGCAGCCGCTGACGGGGCTCGTGGACGGCCGCGAGGCGGAGGTCACCGTCCGCAGCAAGGACAAGGGCGGGCGGCTCGTCTCCTGGTCCGCGGCGGTCGTGGAGCTGGCGGCGGGGTCCGAGGCGTGGGAGGCGGCGGTCGGTGAGCTGAAGGGCAAGCGGTTGAACGCGCCCGACGGCGAGGCGATGACGCGGCGGTGGGCGCGGGAGTGCCGGGTCCTGCGGCTGACGCCGACGGGGGCGACCGCGTCGCTGCCGGACGGATCGCTGCCGGACGGGTCGCTGGCCGCGGCGCCCGTGCCCACGCCGGCGACCACGCGTCAGCCGGTGCCGGCGGCGGTGCCGCGGCTGCTCTTCGGCCGCCGCAAGCGCCGTTAGGCGCTCTCGCTCCGCGCGGAGCGCCTGTTACCGGGGAAGCCGGGACGGATTGCGGGTGCGGGCGGGCGGGAGGTGGGCGCGCAGTTCCCCGCGCCCCTGAAAGCGCCCCTGGAAACGCCCCTGAAAACAGGGCCGCCGGGCGTCAGGACGACGGGAGCTGCTGGCCGTAGTCCACCGTCTTGTCCTTCTCCGGTGCCCGCAGGGTGAAGTCCTTGCCCCAGTCCGTCAGGCGGATCGTCCCCGCGTCGCCCGCGCGGACCAGCAGGAGCGGGTACGGCCGGCCCTCCAGGGAGACGTCGATCTGCCCGCCGGAACCCTCGTCGCCGGTGAGCCGGATCGTGCGGGTCCCGTTCAGCTTGTGGTGGCCGTCGGTCGCCAGCTTCCCCTGCAGGCCGAGCAGCCCGTCGAGCAGGACGTCCTTGTCGGTGAAGACACTGAGCTGCTGGTACGCGGGGTCCCCCTTCGGCACCTTCACGTACATGCCCTCCAGCTTGTCCGCCGCGGTCGCGTCGGACGCGCTGTCGTCGTCCCCGCCGTCCTGGTGGGTCCAGAAGTCCGCGTCCGCCTTGATGAACAGGTGCTCGTCGACCCGCAGCAGCTGGAACGTCGCCTCCTCCGAGGTGACCGACCCGGTGCCGCCGTCCTTCTTGAGCTGCATGTCCAGCTTGTAGGTGCGCTTGTTGCTGACCACCGCTCCGGACAGCCGCACCGCCGCGGCGCCCTTCGCGGCCGACTGGGTCCTGCTCTGGATCTTCGCGGGGGGCAGTTTCCCGACCCCGTTGGTCCCCGCGTCCGGATCCTCACCGCCGCACCCCGCCACCCCTGTCCCCGCCACGACCAGCGCGCACACGGCCCTCGCCAACGCGGCCTTACGGGTACGTCCCCGGGGAATCGCAGTCACAGGTGGCGCTGCCTTTCGTGCGGTCGTCCTCAACGGCGTACCGCAGCGTACCGGGGTCCGCCACGCCACTCGGAGCCAGTCCGTACGGACCGCCCACCAGGGCGTATCCGACCGGGACGGGCTAGCCTGAAGCCCACCCCGGCGGACATGACGATCCAAAGCACCCCGTACCGTGGCCCCGGCCGAAGCCGTGTCCGAACCCGCAGACGTACACACACGCGTACACGTACAGAGAAGGAGGCGCCGGGATGGTGGCAGGCGCCCCCAGGATCTTCGTCTCGCACCTCTCCGGCATCGCCGTCTTCGACCCCAGCGGCGACCAGGTGGGACGCGTGCGCGACCTGGTCGCGATCCTGCGCGTGGGGCGGCGGCCCCCGCGGCTGCTCGGTCTCGTCGTCGAGCTGTCCACCCGCCGCCGGATCTTCCTGCCCATGACCCGGGTGACCGGCATCGAGTCCGGCCAGGTCATCACGACCGGTGTGCTGAACGTCCGCCGTTTCGAGCAGCGCCCCACCGAACGGCTCGTGCTCGGCGAACTCCTGGACCGGCGCGTCACGCTCGTCGAGACCGGCGAGGAGGCCACCGTCCTGGACGTCTCCGTCCAGCAGCTGCCCGCCCGCCGCGACTGGGAGATCGACCGGGTCTTCGTACGGAAGGGGAGGACGGGCGGCACGTTCCGGCGGGCCAAGGGGGAGACGCTGACCGTCGAGTGGTCGGCCGTCACCGGGTTCTCGCTGGAGGAGCACGGGCAGGGCGCCGAGAACCTGCTCGCCACCTTCGAGCAGCTGCGTCCCGCCGACCTCGCGAACGTCCTGCACCACCTGTCCGCGAAGCGGCGCGCCGAGGTCGCGGCGGCCCTGGACGACGACCGGCTCGCCGACGTCCTGGAGGAGCTCCCCGAGGACGACCAGATCGAGATCCTCGGCAAGCTCAAGGAGGAGCGCGCCGCGGACGTCCTGGAGGCCATGGACCCCGACGACGCGGCCGACCTGCTCGGCGAGCTGCCGGAGGACGACAAGGAGCGGCTGCTGGCGCTGATGCGCCCGGGCGACGCGGCGGACGTACGGCGGCTGATGTCGTACGAGGAGCGCACCGCGGGCGGCCTGATGACGACCGAGCCGATCGTGCTGCGGCCCGACTCGACCGTCGCGGACGCGCTCGCCCGGGTGCGCAACCCCGACCTCTCCCCCGCGCTGGCCGCCCAGGTGTACGTGTGCCGTCCGCCCGACGAGACACCGACCGGCAAGTACCTCGGCACGGTCCACTTCCAGCGGCTGCTGCGCGACCCCCCGTACACGCTCGTGGGCTCGATGATCGACGACGACCTGCAGCCGCTGGACCCGGAGGCCGTGCTGCCCGTCGTGGCCGGCTTCTTCGCGACGTACGACATGGTCGCGGCGCCCGTCGTCGACGAGAGCGGGTCGCTGCTCGGCGCGGTCACCGTGGACGACGTCCTCGACCACATGCTGCCCGAGGACTGGCGGGAGAAGGAGTTCCACCAGGCCGAGGAGGCCGCCGGACGTGACGACGAGTACGACACCGCCCGGTACGACACCGAGGAGGCCGCCGATGGCTCCTGAGCGCGAGCGTGAGGCCCGTGAGCGGGCCACCGCCGGGACGGGCGCCGGCACCCGGGCACGGCTGCGGCTCGACCAGCCGCAGCCGCCGCGGCGCCGTTTCCTGCCCGAGTACGACCCGGAGGCCTTCGGACGGCTCTCCGAGCGGATCGCGCGGTTCCTGGGCACCGGACGGTTCATCGTCTGGATGACGGTCGTCATCATCATGTGGGTGGTGTGGAACGTGTCCGCGCCGCGCGACCTGCGCTTCGACAACTACCCCTTCATCTTCCTGACCCTGATGCTCTCGCTGCAGGCCTCGTACGCCGCTCCGCTGATCCTGCTCGCGCAGAACCGGCAGGACGACCGGGACAAGGTCAACCTCGAACAGGACCGCAAACAGAACGAGCGGTCCATCGCGGACACCGAGTACCTGACGCGGGAGATCGCCGCGCTGCGCGTGGGCCTGGGCGAGGTCGCCACCCGGGACTGGATCCGCTCCGAGCTGGAGGACCTGCTCAAGGAGCTGGAGGCCCGGCGTCCGGACGGGCCCGGCGGCGGCCGGGTCGTATTCCCGGCGGAACACCCGCGGGGGCGTGACGTAGACGACCGGTGACGGGGCTCTCGGCCCCCGGCCCCGGCGCCGTACCATCGACCCCATGGCTACGGAAGACGCGGTGCGTGAAGCACTGTCGACGGTGAACGACCCCGAGATCCATCGACCCATCACCGAGCTGGGGATGGTCAAATCGGTGGAGATCGGCGCGGACGGTTCGGTCGCGGTCGCGGTGTACCTGACCGTCTCCGGGTGCCCCATGCGCGAGACCATCATCAACAACGTGACCGAGGCGGTGTCGCGCGTCGAGGGCGTCACGCGGGTCGACGTCACGCTGGACGTGATGAGCGACGAGCAGCGCAAGGACCTGGCGTCCGCGCTGCGCGGCGGCCAGGCCGAGCGCGAGGTGCCCTTCGCCAAGCCGGGCTCGCTCACGCGCGTGTACGCGGTCGCGTCCGGCAAGGGCGGCGTGGGCAAGTCGTCCGTGACGGTCAACCTCGCGGCGGCGATGGCCGCGGACGGCCTGAAGGTCGGTGTCGTGGACGCCGACATCTACGGCCACTCCGTGCCGCGCATGCTCGGCGCCGACGGTCACCCGACCCAGGTCGAGAACATGATCATGCCGCCGTCCGCGCACGGGGTGAAGGTCATCTCGATCGGCATGTTCACGCCGGGCAACGCGCCCGTCGTGTGGCGCGGCCCGATGCTCCACCGGGCGCTGCAGCAGTTCCTCGCGGACGTCTACTGGGGTGACCTGGACGTCCTGCTCCTGGACCTCCCGCCGGGTACGGGCGACATCGCGATCTCGGTCGCGCAGCTCGTGCCGAACGCGGAGATCCTGGTCGTCACGACGCCGCAGCAGGCCGCCGCGGAGGTGGCCGAGCGGGCCGGGTCCATCGCCGTGCAGACCCACCAGAAGATCGTCGGTGTGGTCGAGAACATGGCGGGCATGCCCTGCCCGCACTGCGGTGACATGGTCGACATCTTCGGTACGGGCGGGGGGCAGTCGGTCGCCGACGGGCTGACCCGGACGACCGGGGCCACCGTTCCCGTGCTCGGGTCGATCCCGATCGACGTCCGGCTGCGGGAGGGCGGCGACGACGGCAGGCCGGTCGTCCTCACCGATCCCGACTCGCCGGCCGGCGCGGCGCTGCGTGCCATCGCCGGCAAGCTCGGTGGCCGCCAGCGGGGTCTTTCGGGCATGTCCCTCGGCATCACCCCGAGGAACAAGTTCTAACCGGGTCCCTGCCGGGGCCCTGCCGGGGCGACCGCGGCCGGGGCAGGTGAGCCTGTGCGGGCGCGTGGCGGCCGGAGGTCGCACGGCGAAGGGGGCGCCGTCGGGAAGACGGCGCCCCCTTCGCCCGGCCCGCCGCCTAGGCGTACGTGCTGATGTCCTTGATCATGGCGAAGGCCAGCCCGTACGCGCTCATCCCCCGCCCGTACGCCCCCACGTGGACCCCTTCCTGCGTGGAGCCCGCGAGCACCCACCCGAACTCGGACTCCCTGTAGTGGAACGGCGTCGGCACCCCGTCCACGGGGAGGGACAGCTGCGACCAGTCCGACCCCGTCAGGTCGTCCGCGAGGACCCACGCCGTCTCGGTCTGCTGGTCGAGCCAGTCGTCGCGCAGGGTGTGGTCCATCTGCCCGGGCCAGGTGAAGGACAGCAGTCCCACCCCGGCGAGCCACGCCGCGGAGGACACCGAGGTGGCCTCCAGCAGCCCCGTACCGTCGGCGCTGCGCCGCACCGGGTTCGCCGCGACGGTGACCACGACCGCGAACCGCTCCTTGTCCTCGGTGGACTCGGCCCGCACCGACGGCTCGTCACCGTGTCCGACCGAGCCGTGCTCGACGGTTCCGTCGGCCGAGGCACCGACCTGCATCAGCCAGCGCGGCCCCGTGAAGGCCTCGTCGAGGCCGTACCACGGGAAGGGCGCCAGCAGGTAGCCGTCGACCGTACGCCGGGCGGAGGGGAGCTGTTGTCCACCCTCCGCAGCCGGCGCCTGCGCGCCCACCCGACTTGTCGTCTCCATTGCCCGGACGCCTCCTCGCTCTCGTCGGACCGGGCGGCCCGCCCCCCTTCGGGCGTCCTTCCGGTCCGCACAACAACTAGGCAGGATAGCCACAGCCGCGCGGCGGGCCGGGAAACCGGTCGGCACATGGCGCACATACGCGCCGGATCCGGCACATCCCGAACGCGCGGAACCCAAGCGGCGTACGGGGTGACGGGCGGCGTTCGACTGAAATCGAGGCGCGTTCCGGGCGGCGGGCGCGCCGCCCGGGTCGGCTCAGGTCGCGTCCGCGTCGAAGGGCGGGCGCTCGTCCGGTGCGAGCTTCTCGCGCTTCTTCGTCATGTCGACGGTGCCGCCGGCGGAACCCGCCGACGAGGACGAGGAGGACGAGGAGGTCTCGGCGTCCCGGCCGTGCACGGCGTCCGTGACCTCGGCCATCTCCTTCTTCAGGTCGAAGCCGTTACGGATCTCCTTGAGCCCCAGCTCGTCGTTGTCCAGCTGCTTGCGGATGAACGTCTTGGGGTTGAGGTCCTCGAACTCGAAGTCCTTGAACTCCGGTCCCAGCTCCTCGCGGATGTCCGCCTTGGCGCTCTCCGAGAAGTCACGGATCTTGCGGATCGTGCGCGTGACGTCCTGGATCATCTTCGGGAGCTTCTCCGGACCGAAGACGAGTACGGCAAGGACGATGATCGTCACCAGCTCGAGGGGTCCTATGTCATTGAACACCTTGCAGCTCCTTGCGATGTCCTCGGTGCTCGGCGGGTCGCTCCGTGGTCCGGGCCGGGTCCACGGTACCCGGCGATCCCGTCCGACCGGTACTGTCCGGGGTCCCCCGACCGCGTGTACACGTGGGGTTCTCCGGGATGTCTGCCTTGCGGAACCGGCTCAGCCGCCGTCCGCGGAGCCCAGGACGAGGGTGACCCTCTCCTCCTTGCCGTCGCGCTCCAGGGTCAGCTCCAGCCGGTCGCCGGGCCGGTGCGAGCGCGTCTTGACGATGAGTTCCTCGCCGGAGCGCACGCGCTGCCCGTCGACCTCGGTGATGACGTCGCCGGCCCTGATGCCCGCCTCGGCGCCGGGGCCGCCCCGGCTGACCGGCGGACCGCCGTCGTCGTCCTCGGTGCCGACCCGGGCGCCGTCGCCGCCGTACTCCATGTCGAGCGTCACCCCGATCACCGGGTGGGTCGCCCTGCCGGTGTTGATGAGCTCCTCGGCGACGCGCTTGCCCTGGTTGATGGGGATGGCGAAGCCCAGGCCGATCGAGCCGGACTGGCCGCCCTCCAGGTCGGAACCGCTGTCGGCGGAGCGGATGGCGCTGTTGATGCCGATGACCCGGGCCCTGGAATCGACCAGGGGGCCGCCGGAGTTGCCGGGGTTTATCGGCGCGTCCGTCTGCAGCGCGTCCACGTACGAGATGTCGCTGCCGTCGCTCTCCTCGCCGCCCGCCGTGATGGGGCGCTCCTTGGCGCTGATGATGCCCGCGGTGACGGTGTTCTCCAGGTCGAAGGGCGCCCCGATGGCGACGACGGGGTCACCGACCTGGACGTTGTCGGAGTTGCCGAGCGAGAGGGGCCTGAGGCCGCTGACGCCGGTGACCTTGACCACGGCGAGGTCGTAGCCGCTGTCGTGGCCCACCACCTCGGCCTTGGCGGTCTCGCCGCCGCTGAAGGTCACCGTTATCCCACCGCCGCCGTCCGCCGGGTCGACGACGTGGTTGTTGGTGAGGATGTGGCCGCGCCGGTCGAGCACGAAGCCCGTGCCGGTGCCCTGCGACCCGGAGCCGCTCACGTGCAGGGTGACCACGCTCGGCAGCGCGCTGGCCGCGATACCGGCCACGCTGTCCGGCGCCCGTCCCCGGGGCTCCGCGCCGGCCTGCGGGAGCCGGACGTCGTCGATGCCCCCGTTGCGCTCCAGATAGGCCCCCACGGCCCCGCCCACGCCCCCGGACGCGAGCGCGAGCAGGACGGCGCCGAGGACCAGGGCGCGCCCGGTACGCCCCCGGCGGCCGCCCGGCGACCCGACGGCGACCCCGTGGTGCCGGAAGGGGGCGGCGGCCCAGGGGTCGTAGTTCTGCCAGGGGGCGCGGGCGGGGGCGCCGTCGGCCACGGGGGCGGGCGATACCGCACCGGACGGTACCGGTTCGTGCCCCTCGGCGGGCTGCCGCGCGAAGGCATGCGTCACCGACGCGGGGGCACCCTGCTGCGGAACCCCGTCGAGGACTCCCGCGGCCCGGTACCCGGCGGGCAGCTCCGCGCCGGGGGCGCCCTGCGCCCCGGACACGCGCGGGGGCGGCGGCAAGGCCGTCGTGGTCGGTCCGCCCGCGCCGGGGGCGGGTCCGGGCCGGGCGTCGCCGGTCGCCGTCCCGTGCGCGGGTGTGCCGGGGTGCCGGACCGGTGGCGCGGGCGCCCAGGGACCGGGCCCGCCGTACGGCGGGGTGCTGTAGGGATCCGGGTCGTGCAGGGGCCTGGGCCGCTCACCGGGAGCGGGCGCGCTCACCCCGTCGGCCACCCCGTCCGGCGCCTGCCGGGCACCGGCACCGGCGGGCTTCTCCAGCTCGAAGTCGCCGTCCCCCGCGGAAACCGTGTCCGCCGGAGCGGGATCCGGCACATGGGTCCGTGGCCGGCTCCACCACTTCGGCTTCGTGGGCTTCCCCTCGTCCATGCTCTCCCCACACCTGACCCGCGGCACGACACGTCGGCGGTCGCCGCGGTCCGTCGACCTCCGCGCCCGGATCCCTGCGGCGGGCGCGGCCCATCCCTGGATTCAACCAGGTTCGCGGGCCGCCGCGCAGAGGGCCGGTTCAGCCCGGGGAGGAAGAGGTGGAAGGCGGGGGTGAGGCGGACGGACCGGCGGAGGGGCCCACCGACGGCACGGCCGACAGGACGGACGCCTCGAGCTCCGGTCCCGACGGCCAGGTGCTCAGCGTGACCGGCGGGGCCGGGGCGAACGGACGTATCAGCGGGGACATCGCGGCGGCCCCCACCATCACGGGCGCAGTCAGCGCGTGCAGCGGGCCCGTGCCCTGCTCGGCCGTCACGGGTGTACCGGACGCCGGAACACCGGACGCCGGGACACCGGGCAGCAGCGGCGCGGACAGCTCGGTCTGCGCGCCGCCCTCCCTGGTGAAGGACCGCTGGCCCTGCGCGAGCAGCGGGGCCACGGACCGGCGGCGCTGGGCGTCGGAGCCCGTCGTGCCGTTCGTGCCCGTCGTGCGCACCGGGATCACGTTGCTTCCGGAGCCCGATCCGCCGCGTGCGTCCGTGGTGTCGGCGGGCACACCGGTCGACACCCCGCCGAGCGCGATCGCGGCGAGCGAGACGGCACCGGCCGCGGCGGCCGCGAAGCGCAGGCCCCGGGAGGCCGACCGCTCGGCCTCGCGCCGGTTCATGTCATGGATGCGGAACCCGGGCTGCTCCGCGGGCAGCACGGCCGTGTGGGGGCCGGAGGGCACGTAACCGAAGGAGTCCGGCTTCATGTCGAAGACTCCGGAGGTTCCGAACGATCCCCGGCCCAGTCGCGGGCTGTCGCTGTCCGGGTCACCTCCCGGCAACCCCTGGAGTCTGGCCAGGAAGCTCTCCGAAGGGGGCGGCGGGGCGACCTCCGCGAACACGTTCTTCAGTCGTCGCTGTTCGTCGGCCTCGGCCTTGCACTTCGTGCACGTGGCGAGGTGGGCCAGGACGCGCTCGCGCGCCTCGTGGCCGAGCTCGCCGTCCACCAGGGCGGACAGCCGGTCTCCGAGGTGCTGCTCGGCGAGGGGGCCGTCGGCGGGATTCAGCCGTGATCCAGTCACGCGCTCGCGCCCCCTCCTCCCAGAGCGGGCACACCGGAGACCGCGAAACCGCGGCGCCCGGCACGGGCCTCGGGGGAACGGTGGGCGAGCGCCTTGCGGAGCTGGGAGCGGCCGCGGTGGATGCGGCTGCGGACCGTGCCGAGCTTGACGCCCAGGGTCGCGGCGATCTCCTCGTACGAAAGGCCCTCGATGTCGCACAGGACGACCGCGGCGCGGAACTCCGGCGCCAGCGTGTCGAGGGCCTGCTGGACGTCCGCGTCGAAGTGCGTGTCGTTGAAGACCTGCTGCGGGGAGGGCTCGCGGCTGGGCAGGCGCTCGGCCGCGTCGTCGCCGAGGGCGTCGAAGCGGATGCGCTGCTTGCGGCGGACCATGTCCAGGAAGAGGTTGGTGGTGATGCGGTGGAGCCAGCCCTCGAAGGTGCCGGGCGTGTAGGTCGACAAAGAGCGGAAGACCCGGACGAAGACTTCCTGCGTCAGGTCCTCGGCGTCGTGCTGGTTGCCCGTCAGGCGGTAGGCGAGCCGGTACACCCGGCCGCTGTGCGTGCTGACGATCTCCTCCCAGGTGGGCGGAGTCCACGCCTGCGAGTCCGCGTCGGACGTGAAGGTCGCGGTCTGAGCGGAATCAGTGCGGGATCGGTCAGCAGTGTTGTTCACGGATTTCGGCTCCCCCGCCGACCTGAGCAGGCGCCGGAGCACCCCTCCTCGATCCACAGGTTCAGCCGCACCTCCCCTGTCGGCTCTGGTGGTGTCCAGTGGAGCACCTACCATAGCCACCTCGCCCGTTAGCTCCGGATAAGCGGTTTTACGAGAAATTGATACGCGCTCATAGGGCTGCGTCAGCACTTGCTCGCCGTCCAGATCCATCCGTCACCCCCGTGTAGTTCCCCACCCTCTCCAAACGTCCGGTCCCATCTGCGGGTTCCCGGCGGCAACGGATACAGTCACGCCCAGGCAACCACGGGGACAGGAGAGGGCCATTACCGGCAACCGGCTGACGAGCTGGGCGTTCGCCGACGCCTTTGTCTCCGAGGACGAGGTGCTGCACTGGGCCCGGGACCGGGCCCGGGAAGCAGGACTGCGCTCGGTGTCGCCCGGCACGGGCGCCGCGCTGCGCCTGCTCGCCGCCACCGTGGACGCCAAGGCGGTCGCGGAGATCGGTACCGGAACCGGAGTCTCCGGAATTCATCTGCTGCACGGGATGCGGCCGGACGGCGTACTGACGACCGTCGACCCGGAGCCGGAGCACCAGCAGTTCGCCCGCCAGGCCTTCCGCGCGTCCGGCTTCGCCAGCAACCGGGCGCGCTTCATCCCGGGCCGCGCGCTGGACGTGCTGCCCCGGCTCGCGGACGCGGGGTACGACCTCGTCTTCTGCGACGGCGACCGGCTCGAGTGCCTCGACTACCTCGCTGAATCGTTGCGCCTGCTGCGGTCGGGCGGCCTCGTCGTCTTCGAGGGCGTGTTCGCGAACGGGCGGACGGTGGAGTCGGGCCCGCAGCCCACGGAGGTGCTGCGGCTGCGCGAGCTGCTGCGCGCGATCCGCGAGAGCCAGGAGCTGATCCCCTCGCTGCTGCCGGTCGGCGACGGCCTGCTGTGCGCCGTGAAGCGCTGAGCCGGTCCACGGCACCGGACGGCACGGACGGCGTCGGCAACCGCTCCGACCTGCACGGACGCGGTGGCGCACCCCGGACGCACCACTGCCCCGGCATCGCGTGGATGCCGGGGCAGTGGAAGGGTATGGTCGCGTTCCGCGTCAGCCGACGACCTTCTTGAGAGCGTCGCCGAGCGCGTCGGCCTCGTCGGGGGTCAGCTCGACGACGAGCCGACCGCCGCCTTCGAGCGGAACGCGCATGACGATGCCCCGCCCCTCCTTGGTCACCTCGAGCGGGCCATCGCCCGTTCGCGGCTTCATGGCCGCCATGCTCGTTCCCCTTCCTGAAACCAGCTCATCGTCGCCGACGGCCCCCATAGAAGGGCACGTATCCTCCGTCGGACACGCGTCACCGGCATCGAACACATTGCTTCCAGGCCATTATCCCGCATCTCAGGACCCGATGACCAACATCAGTCGGCATCGCTTGCGCAACGCGCTCGAGCAAAACCACTCAATTCGGTGGTGCGACTGCGATACTGCGCCACCGCATGGACTTTCGGACAGCGGAATTCTTTGACGCAGGTCACATGAACGGACCCCGCCGCCCCCCGTGATCTCCGTCATGCTGTCCTCTGAAGCAGTACGTACCGACGGGTACGACGAGCCGCGACACCGGAGGGGACCATTCATGGCCGACACCGTGCTCTACGAGGTGGACGACGGACTCGCGACCATCACGCTGAACCGCCCCGAGGCGATGAACGCGATGAACGACGTGACGAAGGTCGCCCTGCGGGACGCGGCGCAGGCGGCCGCGGCGGACGACTCCGTACGGGCCGTGCTGCTGACCGCGGCCGGCGACCGGGCGTTCTGCGTGGGCCAGGACCTCAAGGAGCACGTCGGCAGTCTGCTGGCCACGCGGGAGTCGGGCTCCGGCGAGGGTGTGATGAGCACGGTCCAGGAGCACTACAACCCGATCGTGCGGGCGCTGACCGGGGCCGCGAAGCCGGTGGTGGCCGCCGTCAACGGCGTCGCGGCCGGCGCGGGCTTCGGGTTCGCGCTCGCCGCGGACTACCGCATCGTCGCCGACACCGCCTCCTTCAACACGTCGTTCGCCGGGGTCGCGCTGACCGCCGACTCCGGGATCTCCTGGACGCTGCCCCGGGTCGTCGGGCCCTCCCGCGCCGCCGACCTGCTGCTCTTCCCGCGCAGCATCAGCGCGCAGGACGCGTACGAGCTGGGGATCGCCAACCGGGTCGTGCCGTCCGCCGAGCTGGCCGCGGAGGGGCTGAAGCTGGCCCGTGCGCTGGCCGCGGGTCCGACGCTGGCGTACGCCGCGCTCAAGGAGTCCCTCGCCTTCGGGATCTCCCACTCCCTGGAGGAGACGCTGGAGAAGGAGGACGAACTGCAGACGCGGGCCGGGTCCTCGGAGGACCACGTGATCGCCGTGCAGGCGTTCGTCAACAAGGAGAAGCCGAAGTTCGTCGGGCGGTGAGGGCTGGGCGCCCGCTTCCCCGCGCCCCCGCGAAGGCGCCCTACGGGGCGCCGCCCTTGCGGGACACGCAGTCCGCCAGGTGGTCGTCGACCAGGCCGCACGCCTGCATCAGGGCGTAGGCCGTGGTGGGGCCGACGAAGCGGATGCCCCGTTTCTTGAGGGCCTTGGAGAGGGCGGTCGACTCGTCGGTGACCGCCGGGACGTCGGCGAGGGTCTTCGGGACCGGGCGCGTCGCCGCGTCCGGCGCGTACGACCAGATCAGGCCGTCGAGCTCGCCCGGGGACCAGTCCGCCAGCACGCGCGCGTTGGCGACCGTCGCCTCGATCTTGGCGCGGTTGCGGATGATGCCCGGGTCGGCGAGGAGGCGCTCCTCGTCGGCGTCCGTGAACGCCGCGACCTCGGCGATCCTGAAGCCGGCGAAGGCGGTACGGAACCCCTCGCGGCGGCGCAGGATCGTGATCCAGGACAGGCCCGACTGGAACGCCTCCAGGCACAGCCGCTCGTACAGCGCGTCGTCGCCGTGGACCGGGCGGCCCCACTCCTCGTCGTGGTACGCCACGTAGTCCTCGGTGGACAGCCCCCAGGGGCAGCGCAGGGCCCCGTCGGCGCCCTTCAGGACGTCACTCACCGGTGGTCGTCCTCCACCGGCTTGCGCAGCGAGGTGACCGCGGTCGGGCGGGCTCCGGCCAGCGCGGCCTCCAGGTCGGCGATACGGGCGTCCCGCTCGGCCAGTTCGGCGCCGACGCGGCTCAGGGCGTCGTCCACGTCCGCCATGCGGTAGCCGCGCAGGGTCAGCGGGAAGCGCAGTGCCTCCACGTCGCCGCGGTGCACCGGGCGGTCCGGGGGAAGGGGGTCCCGCAGCCGCTCCGGAGCCACCTCGGGGAGGGCGCCGCCGTTGCCGTCACCGCCTCCGCCGAGCACGGCGAGGGTCACCGCGCCGACCACGACGACGAGGGCGACGACCAGGAACAGGAACATGAACATCTGTGAGGTCCCCACGCTCTGATGCCGGCGCGGGGCGCGCCGGCACGGAAAGTGTCAGGCCCCGATCGTGCCATGCGGCGTCGGCGGTTAGGGTCGCAGGCGGCGGAACGACGGCATCCGCCGCCGGACTACTGGGAGAGGTCACAGCGGATGCTCAGGCTGGGCAGGCGCGAGTTCGACGCGCACGAGCCGGTGATCATGGCGATCGTGAACCGGACCCCGGACTCCTTCTACGACCAGGGGGCCACCTTCCGCGACGAGCCCGCGCTCGCGCGCGTGGAGCAGGCGGTGTCCGAGGGCGCCGCGATCATCGACATCGGCGGGGTCAAGGCCGGGCCGGGCGAGGAGGTGTCCGCCGAGGAGGAGGCGCGGCGGACCGTCGGCTTCGTCGCCGAGGTGCGGCGGCGCTTCCCCGACGTGGTCATCAGCGTCGACACCTGGCGGCACGAGGTGGGCGAGGCCGTGTGCGAGGCCGGCGCCGACCTGCTCAACGACGCGTGGGGCGGGGTCGATCCGCGGCTCGCCGAGGTCGCCGGGCGGTACGGGGCGGGGATCGTGTGCACGCACGCGGGTGGCGCGCAGCCGCGTACGCGTCCGCACCGCGTCGCCTACGACGACGTCATGGCCGACATCCTGCGGGTGACGCTGGGGCTGGCCGAGCGGGCCGTGTCGCTGGGCGTGGCCCGGGAGTCCGTGCTCATCGATCCCGGCCACGACTTCGGCAAGAACACGCGGCACGGTCTGGAGGCCACGCGGCGGCTCGGGGAGATGGTGTCGACCGGGTGGCCCGTGCTGGTGTCGTTGTCCAACAAGGACTTCGTGGGCGAGACGCTGGACCGGCCGGTCAAGGAGCGGGTGGTGGGGACGCTGGCCACCACCGCGGTGTCCGCGTGGCTGGGGGCGCAGGTGTACCGGGTGCACGAGGTCGCCGAGACGCGGCAGGTGCTGGACATGGTGGCGTCCATCGCGGGGCACCGGGCGCCGGCGGTCGCCCGGCGGGGGCTGGCCTGAGCCTTTCTCCGCCCCCGCCGCCCCTTCCCGACCCTGGGGGCCGCGCCCCCGGACCCCCTGTCGCGCCGGCGCGCCGGCGCGCTCGTCCTCAAGCGCCGGACGGGCTGGATCCCGCTACCTCCCCGCCTCCTTCGACACCAGTGCCACCGCCTCGTCCACGTCGTCCGTGAGGTGGAACAGGAGCAGGTCCTTCTCCGAGGCCTTGCCCTGGGCGATCAGGGTGTTCTTGAGCCAGTCCACCAGCCCGCCCCAGTACTCCGTGCCGAAGAGCACGATCGGGAAGCGCGTCACCTTCTGGGTCTGTACGAGCGTGAGGGCCTCGAAGAGTTCGTCGAGGGTGCCGAGACCGCCGGGCAGGACCACGAACCCCTGCGCGTACTTGACGAACATCATCTTGCGCACGAAGAAGTAGCGGAAGTTGAGTCCGATGTCGACGTACTCGTTGAGCCCCTGCTCGAAGGGCAGTTCGATGCCGAGGCCGACGGAGACGCCCTTCGCCTCGCAGGCGCCCTTGTTGGCGGCCTCCATGGCGCCGGGACCGCCGCCGGTGATCACCGCGAAGCCCGCTTCGACCAGACCGCGGCCGAGCGCGACCCCCGCCTCGTACTCGGGGGAGTCCGCCGGGGTCCGCGCCGAGCCGAACACGCTGATCGCGGCCGGAAGTTCGGCCAGCGTGCCGAAGCCCTCGATGAATTCCGACTGGATGCGCAGCACGCGCCAGGGATCGGTGTGCACCCAGTCCGACGGCCCGCCGGCGTCCAGCAGACGCTGGTCCGTCGTGCTCGCCTGCACCTGTCCCCGCCTGCGCAGCACGGGGCCCAGCTGCTGCTCCTCCGGTGGCTGCTTGCTGCCCTCGGGGTTGCCGGTAGCCATGTCCGCTCCCTCCGCTTGGCGATCGTTCCACCTCAGCGTAGATCGGCGGAGGTGACGGAGGGGGGACGCCGGCATGTCCGCCGTGGATCAGGCCGTCAGCCAGGCCCTCAGCCGCTCCTCACCCGCCAGGATCTTGGCGGTTTCGACCCGTTCGTCCCGCTTGTGCGCCAAGTGCGGATTGCCGGGGCCGTAGTTGACCGCCGGGACGCCGAGCGCGCTGAAGCGGGAGACGTCCGTCCAGCCGTACTTGGGCTGCGGCGTGCCCCCGACGGCCTCGATGAAGGCGGCCGCGGCCGGGTGGGACAGGCCGGGCAGGGCCGCGCCGCTGTGGTCGTCGACGACGAACTCGTCCACACCGCAGTCGGCGAAGACCTCGCGGACGTGGGCGAGCGCCTCCTCCTCGCTGCGGTCGGGCGCGTACCGGAAGTTGACGCTCACCACGCACTCGTCGGGGATGACGTTGCCCGCCACCCCGCCCGAGATCCCGACGGCGTTCAGGCCCTCGCGGTATTCGAGGCCGTCGATGACGGGGTAGCGCGGCTCGTAGGAGGCGAGGCGGGCGAGGATCGCGGAGGCGGCGTGGATGGCGTTGGAGCCCATCCAGCTGCGCGCGGAGTGCGCCCGCTCCCCCGTGGTCCTCAAGAGCACCCGCAGGGTCCCCTGGCAGCCGCCCTCGACCTGTCCGTCGGAAGGCTCCAGGAGGACCGCGAAGTCGCCCTCCAGCCACTCGGGACGGGCCTCGGCCACGTGCTTGAGGCCGTTGAGGTCGGCGGCGACCTCCTCGTTGTCGTAGAAGATGAAGGTGAGGTCGCGGTTGGGGGCCGGCACCGTGGCCGCGATCCGCAGCTGCACCGCGACGCCCGACTTCATGTCGCAGGTGCCGCAGCCCCAGAGCACGCCGTCCTCGTCCAGGCGCGAGGGCACGTTGTCCGCGATGGGCACCGTGTCGATGTGCCCGGCCAGGACCACGCGCTCGGCCCGGCCCAGATCCGTCCGCGCGACGACGTTGTTGCCGTAGCGGTCGACCGTGAGGTGCGGCAGGGCGCGCAGGGCGGTCTCGACGGCGTCCGCGAGGGGCTTCTCGGTGCCGCTCTCGGACGGGAAGTCGACGAGCTGCGCGGTGAGCCGGGCGGCGTCCAGCGTGAGGTCAAGCGGGGTGTCGGCCATGGCGTCGACCCTAACGCGCCGGACCGTCCGCCCTCCCCGGTCCGCGGCGCCGGGTCGTCCACAGCCCCGCGGATCCCTGTCCACAGGCCTGAGGATCACCGAACGTACTCTCCAGTACCTTGTACGCGTGCCTGAGCCGTCCCCCACTCCCGTCACTCGCGCACCCGCCACCCGCGTGCGCCGCGGCCGCCTCCTGCGCTTCGGAGCGGCCCTGGCCGTGCTGCTCGGCGTCGCGGGCTACCTCACCGTGCAGTACCTGACCGGCGGGTCGGGAGCGCCCGGATGCACGGTCGTCTCGGGCAGGGGCGACAGCACGTCGTACGAGTTCACGCCGGAGCAGGCGGTGAACGCGGCGACGATCACGGCGGCCGGCACCAACCGCGGGATGCCCGAGCGGGCCGTCACGATCGCCCTCGCGACCGCGCTGCAGGAGTCCGGCCTGCGCAACATCCGTCACGGCGACCGGGATTCGCTCGGCCTCTTCCAGCAGCGGCCCTCGCAGGGCTGGGGCACCGAGGCGCAGATCATGGACCCGACGTACGCGGCGGGCGAGTTCTACGAGCACCTGGAGAAGGTGGCGCACTACACGGAGCTGCCGCTCACCGTCGCCGCGCAGCGCGTCCAGCGCAGCGGTTTCCCGGACGCGTACGCGAAGCACGAGCCGGACGCGACGCTCCTCGCGGCGGCGCTGACCGGGCGGACCGCCGCCACGCTCACCTGCGAGGGCCGCCCGGACGTGCGGCCCGGCGGCCCGGAGGCGGTGCGCGCCGCGCTCGTACGGGACTTCGGGCGCGGGGTCTTCCAGGAGGCGGGCGCCCCGGTGGCCGCCACCCCGTCGCCCGTTCCGCCGGGCACGTCCGCCCCGGCGGCCCCGTCCACCGGGGCGAGCGGCTCCGCGGGCAGCCGCACGGTGACCGTGCCCGTCCCGGAGACCGCGGCCACCGGGGGCGGGCAGCGGCAGCGCGGCTGGGCCCTCGCGCACTGGGCTGTGGCCAACTCGTCCGCGCTGCGCCTCGAACGGGTGTCGTACGCGGGCCGGGTGTGGACCGCCGGGAACGCCCGCGGCGAGTGGCGGACCGACGACCCGGGCTCCCCGAAGGCCATCGGCGACGTCCGGATCGTCACCGGGCAGTAGTACGGACGCTCACCCGTCGGGGGTACGCCCGGCCCGCGGCGCCGACGGCATTCGCGGGTTTTCCGCACGCCTTCGCCGCCTCGGCCCTTTCGGCGCCGGATCCCTTGCGGGCAAAGGGCTGCGGGTATCTCGGAGGCTTTCCCCCGCGCCTTCTTTGCCCGGGTTTATCCGCAGCCGATAATGCGACGCATTACCAACTCTTTGCGTCGGGTCACCGCAACCTTCGCGGACTTCGAGCGGTAGTCACTGCGTCCGAGCCCGGAACGATCAACAGCCGGTCGATCGACAGCCGTCCGGCAGCCAGCCGGTCAACTGCCGGGCACGGCGGAACACTTCATCGTTCTCTTCCCGTCAAAGGAGCACCATGTCCCTCCCCCTGACCCGTCGGATCGCCCGTGTCGCGCTGCTCATCGCGGCGGGGGCGGCGCCCGTGGTCGGCGCGGCCGGCTCCGCGAGCGCGGCCGAACTCCCGGCCACCCCGGACCTCGGTGGTCTGAGCGCGCTGGACAACGCCGGCACGACCGTCGACGGTGCTGCCCAGAACGCCACCGAGACGGCCGGCGACACCGGTGGCAAGGCCGTGAAGAAGGCCGTCCCCGCCGCGGGCAGGACCGGCGGCAAGGCCGTCAAGACCGCGACGCCCGCCGCGCAGAAGACCGCCGGGGACCTCGCCGGGACCACGGGTGACGTGGTCGGTGACACGGCCGGGTCCGCCGCGAAGGACGGTCTGCCGACCGACTCCGTCTCCAAGGGCGGGCTGCCGGCCGAAGGACTGCCGCTGCAGGGGCTGCCGCTCGGCTAGTCGCCGGACCGCCGGCCGGTCGGCCGGTCCGTACGGGGAAGGGGTCCAGGGAGGTTTTCTGGGCCCCTTCGCCTGTGGGGAGGCTGGGCGCGCAGTTTTCCTCGCGCCCCTGAGAAGGCTGCCCCTCCGGGGCGCTTCCTCAGGCCGCCTTCAGGCGGTCCACCGCCGCCTGGACCCTTTCGTCCGTGGCGGTCAGGGCCACGCGGACGAACCGGTCGCCCGCGGGGCCGTAGAAGTCGCCCGGGGCCACCAGGACGCCCAGGGCGGCCAGATGGGCCACCGTGTCCCAGCAGGGCTCGTCGCGGGTCGCCCAGAGGTAGAGGCTCGCCTCGCTGTGCTCGATGCGGAAGCCGTGCCGGACGAGGGCCTCGCGCAGGGACCGGCGGCGGGCCGCGTACCGCTCGCGCTGCTCCTGGACGTGGGTGTCGTCGGACAGGGCGGCGACCGTGGCGGCCTGCGTGGGCGCCGACGTCATCATGCCGCCGTGCTTGCGGATCTGGAGCAGGTCGCCCAGGACCGCGGGATCACCGGCCAGGAACGCCGCCCGGTAGCCCGCGAGGTTCGACCGCTTCGACAGCGAGTGGACCGCGACGATCCCCTCGTACGAGCCGCCGCACACTTCGGGGTCCAGGACCGAGACCGGGTCGGCCTCCCAGCCCAGCTCGATGTAGCACTCGTCGGCGAACACGAGGACACCGTGCTCGCGCGCCCACGCGACGATCCGGGTGAGCTCCTGCCGGGACAGCACCCGGCCCGTGGGGTTCGACGGGGAGTTGAGCCACAGCAGCTTCAGACCGGCGGGGTCCAGCTCGGTCGGGTCGTCGTAGGCGACGGGCTCCGCGCGGGCCAGCCGGGCGCCGACCTCGTACGTCGGGTAGGCGAGGCGGGGGTGGGCGACCCTGTCCCCGGGGCCGAGACCCAGCTGGGTCGGCAGCCAGGCGACCAGTTCCTTGGAGCCGACCACCGGCAGGACGTTGCGGTGGGTGAAGTCCCGCGCGCCCAGCCGCCGCTCGCACCAGCCGACCAGCGCGTCCCGCAGCTCCGGGGTCCCCCACACCGTGGGATAGCCGGGCGAGTCGGCCGCCGAGACCAGGGCCTTTCGGACCAGCTCGGGCACCGGGTCGACCGGGGTGCCGACGGAGAGGTCGACGATGCCGCCCGGGTGAGCGGCGGCCGTCGCCTTGAAGGGCTCCAGCTTGTCCCAGGGGAAGGCGGGGAGCCGGTCGGAGACTGCTGACACGGGTTCTGGCTCACTTTCTCGCGCGGACGGGCACGTCCGTACGTACCTGCGGCGCGTACCCGCGCCGCGTGCGTGCGGCGAACACGGCGGTCCCGTACAGCGGCGAGGCCGTACGGGACCGAGGCGGCGCGCCCCCGGCTGTCGCCGGGCGGGGCCGCTTGCGCGCGGACCGCCTACTGGTTCTGCGGCGGGAGCGCTGCGACGAAGGGGTGGTCGCGCTCGATGAGTCCCAGCTTGCTGGCACCACCGGGCGAGCCGAGCTCGTCGAAGAACTCGACGTTCGCCTTGTAGTAGTCCTTCCACTCCTCGGGAGTGTCGTCCTCGTAGAAGATCGCCTCGACCGGGCAGACCGGCTCACAGGCACCACAGTCGACGCATTCGTCCGGGTGGATGTACAAGGACCGCTGGCCCTCGTAGATGCAGTCGACCGGGCACTCCTCGATGCACGCCTTGTCCTTGACGTCGACACAAGGCTGCGCGATGACGTAGGTCACGCTGTCGTTCCTCCTCGATAGGGCGCTGGCGAGCCGTCTTCAGGCTCCGCCACCTGGCGCGCGGGAGCGCGGCGTCGTCGATGCCCGCACCTAGTATCTCCGTTCTTGGGCATGATCCGAACAGGAGGGTTGGACTGAGCTGTGGATTTCTCTGCACACTTCCGCCTCGAGGTCCGTGTCACCCCCGCTGACGTGGGAAAACGTATCTCGGTACGGCAGCTGCGAATAGGGGCCCCTGAGAGTGAGAAGTTCACCGACACGGTCGGTGTTCTCACATCATGGGACGACGGTGTGCTGCTGATCACACGCCGGTCCGGGGAAAATGTCCGTATCCCGGAATCGTCGCTGGTGGCGGGCAAGGTGGTACCTGCCGCGCCGGCCCGGCGGCGGGGCCCCGCGGCCTCGTACGGGGAACTCGCGCGGATCTCCGCACGGGCCTGGCAGCCGGTCGAGCGCGAACCGCTCGGCGAGTGGGAGCTGCGGGCCGCGTCCGGCTTCACCCGGCGCGCCAACTCGGTGCTGCCCCTCGGCGATCCCGGCGTGCCCCTGGACGAGGCACTGACGCGCGTACGGGAGTGGTACGCGGCCCGCGGGCTGCCCGCCTACGCGCAGACCGCGACGGGCGCGGCGGGGACGCAGGAACTGCTGTGCGCGGAACTCGAGTCGCGGGGGTGGGTGCGGGAGGTCTCCGCGGAACTGTGGATCGGGGCACTCGCGCCGGTGGCCGACCTGCCGGACCCGCCGGGACCCGGGCGGACGGTCGCGCTGTCGCGCGAGGCGGACGAGGGATGGCTGGGCCGCTACCAGCGCAAGGGCGTCGGCGAGGTGGCGCTGCGAGTGCTGGGCAGCGGGCCCTCGGTGTGGTTCGCGACCGTGCCGGGCGACGTGCCCGGCACGCCGGCGGCGATCGGCCGCTGTGTGGTGGACGGCCGCTGGGCCGGGTTCGCCGCGGTGGAGGTGGACCCCGCCCTGCGCCGCCGGGGCCTCGCCACCACGGTCATGACGGCGCTGGCCCGCCGTGCCCTGGACGAAGGGGCCTCTGCGGCCTGGCTCCAGGTGGAGACGGAGAACACGGGCGCCCGGGCCCTGTACGCCCGGATGGGCTTCGCCCCTCACCACACGTACCACCACTACCGCGCCCCGGCGCCTGCCCCGGCCCCGAGCCCCGAAGGGGGCGCGGGGAACCGTGCGGGCGGCCCCCGCGGGGAATTCGGTGGCGACGCCACGGACCGGTATCGATCGGCGTGAAAGGGCACGAGGCACCTATGCGTCCACTTCATCCTCCCGGGCCGGAGCAGAGCGCCGAGTGGCGGCGGCGGTTCGGCGACGAGGCACGGGCCGAACGCCCCGACCTGTCCGTCCTGTGCCTGCTGGTGGGCGCCCAGGCGGACGACGCGCTGACCGAGACCGGACTGGACGCGGCGCAGATCGAGCTGGACCGGCTGGCCGGGGAGCTCCCGTTCCGGCCGGGCGGGCCCCGGTCCTGGGCCACGGCGCTCGCCGAGCACCTCGGCGGCACCCTCGGGTTCCGCGGTACGCCGGGCGACTACCAGCGTCTGCAGTCCTCGCTGCTCCACGAGGTGCTGCTGCGCCGCCGCGGACTGCCCATCCTGCTCTCGGTGGTGTGGATGGAGGTGGCGAGGAGGGCCGGGGCACCCGTCTACGGGGTCGCCCTGCCCGGTCACTTCGTCGTCGGCTTCGGCCCGCCCGAGCAGCAGGTCCTCGTCGACCCCTTCGACGGCGGCCGGGTGCTGACCGGCACGGACGCCTCGCTGATGGTGGCCGGTGCCACCGGCGCGCCGCTCGACCCGTCGATGCTCTCGCCCGCCGATCCGCTCGACGTCGTCCTGCGCATCCTCAACAACATCCGGGCCTGGGCCGCGGCCCGGCCGGAGCGTTCCGAGGTCGCCCTGTGGGCGGTCGACCTCTCCCTCCTGCTCCCCTCGCACCCGGCCCGCCTGCGCTACGAGCGGGCTCAGCTGCTCGTCCAGCGCGGGGACTTCCTCGCGGGAGCCGTCGAGCTGGACGCGTACGCGGAGGTCGTGGCCGCCGTGGACGAACCGGCGGCCGACCGGGTGCGGCGTCAGGCGCATGCGGCGCGGGCGATGCTCAACTGAGGCCTTGCCGGCGGCCCCGGTTGTCCTGGTCGCCGGGACAGCCGGGGTCGCCGAGGTCGCCGTGGCCGCCGGGGCCGCCGGGACCGAAACGCCGTCGTCGGGTGCGGGCCCGGTGGGGGCTGGTCGCGCAGTTCCCCGCGCCCCTGGTGGGATTCGGTACCGGGGCGTGGTCGGGTGCGGGCGCGTCGTGGCCGGCCTCGCGGCCCTCGCGCCCCCGGTGGGATTCGGTACCGGGGCGTGGTCGGGTGCGGGCGCGTCCTGGCCGGTCTCGTGGGCCCCGCGCCCCCGGTGGGGTGCGGGAAGAGGGCACCCGGGCTGTGCCGGGTGCCCTCTTTCCGGGTTGACCGGCAGGTTCTAGCTGGGGTCGGTGTCGATCACTCCGACGCGGTCCGCCTCCGTCTTGCCGAGGAGTGCCGGGCGCAGTGCGCCGACCACGTCCTGCGGGGTCACGGCGGTCTTCTTGCCGTTGCCCCGGGCGATCAGCACACCGTCGAACGCGCCGCCGTACAGCTCTTTCAGCGCGTCCAGGTCGTAGTAGTCGACCAGCTTGCCCTCGGGGGTGGCCTTGACGCCGAGGAACTTCCACAGGGAGTTCTCCGGGCTGAACTGGACCACCGCCGTGCCCGCCTTGACCGTCACGAGACCGGACATCGCCGGCTCGGCGAACTCCTTCATCATGCGGTCGACCTCGGCCTTGCTGACCTCGGGCTTCCGGGCCGTGGTGGGCACCCGCACGGCGGCCGACCTCCCGGTCTCCACCTGGGTGCGGTACGCCGTCTCGACGGCCTCCGCCGACCGGTCGACGTCGATGCCCTTGCCCGCCTTGCCGTAGACGGCGACGGCCTTGCCCGACTGGAACTTGATCGTTCCCTCGCTCGCCGAGCCGGAGCCGCCGGCGGCCCGCTCCAGGGCGGCGGCCAGCTTCTCCTCGTCGACGGGCATCACGGGGGCGACGACCCGCTGGTTGCCGAACAGCGAGCCGATCACCGAGACAGGGTTGTAGTCGCTGCCCGCGGCGGCCCGCACGGTGGCCTGGCCGTCGAGCTGCAGCCCGGCCTGGTCCGGCTTGAGCGCGACGGTGTCGCCCTCGACCGAGAGCTGCAGCGGCTTGGCCGCGCGCTCCTTGAAGGCGTCGTCGAGCTTCTTGACGGCCTCGTCACGGGTGCCGCCGCCGATGTCCACACCGAGCACGGTGGTGCCCTTGGGCACGTCGGAGTGGTTCATGAGCAGTCCGGCGCCGTACGCCATGCCGCCCAGGACCACCACGCCGGTGACCAGCAGCACCAGCTTGTTGCGGCCCTTCTTCTTCTTGGGCCGCGAGGCCGCGGGCGCGGCCGGTGAGACCGGCTCGGGCAGCTTCGGCGGCTGGTGCGGAAGGGGCCCGTCGGTGTGCGCGCCCGGTCCGAACGGCGAGTTCGGGGCGGGGGGCACGACGGGGATGCCGCTGGTGAGGGTGTGTCCGGAGACGTTCTCACCGGCGCCGCCGTAGCCCGGCGTGCCCGGCTCGGGCGCCGGGATCTGCGGGGTGAGGATCGCGGTGTCGTCGCTCATCCCGCCACCGGGACGGCCGGCGCCCGCGGGACCGCCGGGGAAGGCGGAGCCGCTCTGGGCGCCCTTGCCGCCGGGGAACGCCGAGGGGTCGGGGGCACCGGGGCCGCCCGGGCCTGCGGGCCCTCCGGGGAACGCCTGGCCGCCCTGACCGCCCTGGCTCCCGGGCGCCGCCGGTGGCGTACCGCCGTCGGCCGGTCCGCCGTCGGAGAAGTACGGGAGTCCGTCGCGTCGCGGTTCGCCGCCGCCGTCGCCCGCCGGGGGGTTCGTCGGATAGGGCGACTCGCCGGGTGCGGAGCCGAGCGGTCCGGCGGCCAGCGCACGGGACACGTCGAAGGAGCCGGTGCCGCCGCCGTGGCCGGGCGCCACCGGTCCGGTGCCGCCCGCCCCGGGCAGCCCCGCGCCGTTGCCGCCGGGCCTGGCACCGCCGGCGCCCTGGGGCGTACCGGCGCCGCCGGGCCGTGCGGCGGGCGCCCCGGAGGGGCCGACTCCCGCACCGGTGCCCGTGGCCGGGCCCTGGGCGCCCGAACCGGCGGCCAGTCCCGCGCCGTTGGCGTTGCCACCGGCCGGACCGCCCTTGGGCGCGGCGCCCTTGCGTGGCGCGAACCAGTCGCTCGTCTTGTCCCCGGGGCCACCGGGGCCGCCAGGACCACCGGCGCCGGCTCCGCCACCGGGGGCGGGCATGGCGTGGGACCCCGTGTCGGAGTCCACGGGCCCGCCCGCGGCGGTGCCGGGTCCGGCGCCCGCTCCGGCGTCCGGGCCGGCCGGCCGCGGCGCACCGGTGGCGTCGGAGGAGCCCGCGTCGGACCCCGCGTTCGCGACGGGCGTGCGCACGACGACCGGCGGGATCGGCCTGGATCCGGGGATGTTGATGCGGATCCGGGTCGTCAGCGTGGTCTCGGTCTTGGGCTGTTCCGGCCGGTCACCGGCGGTACGAGCCGCGTCGGCCGCGGCGTCGGAAGCCATCGGCGTTCCGTACGGCGGAGTCCCCGACGGGTATGCGGTTCCGCCGCGCCCGTTGGGCCCGGAGGACGAACTGTCAGTTTCACGACTCAAGGCAGGTTCTCCTGGTTGGCTCCACCGCCCGTGTACTCGACCTCGATTCGGGCGGCTCGGCGGCGCGCACCACCATACTGGCCACTCGTCTCCCGCATTTTGCGGCCGTCGGGGAAACCCACACCGGACTTGCACCAGCGCACTGTGGCGAAGTGGTACGTCATTTGCCAAGTCGGGCGGCGACGCCGTCCGGTTGCCGCCCCCGGCCAAGGGTGGCGCACATCACAGCGACCGTCATCCCGCCGAGCAGGAAGAGGTAGGAACCGGCCCCCGCGGCGAAGAGGAAGTCGCCCTCGGGGCGGCTGGCGGTGAGCAGCACGACGGCGATCATCCAGCCCGCGGCGGGCACGACGGCCCCGGCCCGGCCACCGGTCGCGCGCATTCCGCCGAGGAACAGCCCCGCCGCCCCGGCCAGCGCGAGCAGCAGCCCGCCCGGGAACCAGCCCGACTGGACCAGCGCGCCGGTCACCGCGACCACGCCGCCGAGCACGAAGAGCCCCAGGTGGGCGGCGATCCGGGCGGCCGAGGGCGGTCGCAGGGGCTGGGCGAGCACGCTGCCCGCGTTCGAGCGGTCCGCGTACGATCGACCGGCCGCGTTCATCGGGCACCGCCCTCGGTGGTTGCTGTCGCGATTCCCGCGAACAGATCGGTCTCGCGTGCCGTCCCGGTGCGTTCGCCGCGCACCAACTCGTAGTACTCGACGGGGAAGAGGGGCTGCGCGAGCCGGTTGGAGAGGGCGAACCACGGTTCGGCGACCTCGATCTGGGTGGCGTGCGCCCGCATCGCGGCGGCCTTGGCGGCGGCCTGCGCGGTGCCGTCGATCTCCGTGGTGACCACCGGGTCGTCCACCACGCCGGGCACGTCGTCGACCGTGGCGGCGGCGGGGAACGGCAGTTCGCCGAGTACGCCCTTGAGGCGCGCGAAGCCTTCTTCGGCGACGGACCGCGGCACGCGGTTCCAGTAGATCTTCGCAATCGTCCACGGTTCGCCGGGGCCGGCGTCGCTGCCGGCACCGGTCCGGAAGTCCGGATCCGCGGCCAGGTCGGCGGCCCGCATGGCGACGCGGTGGGCCTGGATGTGGTCCGGGTGGCCGTAGCCGCCGTCCGGGTCGTAGGTGACGAGCACCTGGGGGCGCACCTCACGGATCACGCGGACCAGGTGCCCGGCGGCCTCGTCGACCTCCGCCCCCCAGAAGCTGCGGGGATCGTCGTTGTCCGGCAGGCCCATCATCCCGGAGTCCTGGTAACGGCCCGCGCCGCCGAGGAGACGCACGTCACGCACGCCCAGCTCGCGCATCGCCCCGCGGAGTTCCGTCAGGCGGTACTCCCCCAGCTCCTCGCCCGACAGGTGGGCGAGCGCGGGCGGGATGACCTCGCCCTGTTCGCCCCGGGTGCAGGTCACGAGGGTGACCTGGACGCCCGCGGCCGCGTACCGGGCCATGGTCGCGCCGTTGTTGATCGTCTCGTCGTCCGGATGCGCGTGCACCAGGAGCAGACGCCGGGGGGACAGTTCCGTCATGCACCCACCCTACGAGGCACACGCGCCCCACCACCGCCCGCCCGCCCGCGACAGCCGTCACGGGCGGCGAATTCGAACACCGACGGCTTCCGCGGGCTTTCAGGTGCCCTGTCCCGCGTCCGCGAAGATCGCTTCGGCGGACGGAGCGGTGACGGCGCTGGTGAGCCAGCGGCGCAGAAGGGCGGGGTCGTCGCACCCGGTGACGCGCTCGCGGACCTCGTCGGGCACGTCGAGGCCGCGCGTCTCGAGGACGAGCAGGATGTCCTCGGCGGCGGTCTGGACACGAGCTTCCGCGCGTCCCTCGTCACGAATCTCTTCCGACATCCACGACTTGTAGAAGGAAAGATCCACGGCCACCAGGTTCCTCCAGAGTTCCACGGCTCGGCGGTTGGTGCTCAAGCCCTGTGCGGTGAATTCGATGATGGGGTCTGCGACGGCTTCGGGCACGCCCTGCAGAGCGGCGGCGCTCGACCGCTCTGGCCTCGGTGAGGTCGGTCGGCATGGCCGTGACGGATGTGGGTGGCGCGAAATCGAGACCGAGGACCCGGGAGACACCGGTGAACAGTTCCGGGTACTCCTGGAAGATGCGGTGCATCGCCTCGTGGGGCGGGCTGACCATGCGGTTCCTCTACGTTTCTCATTCTGCGTGTTTCTTCGCGCGTTCAGGCGGGCGTGGGGGCCGTGGTGCGGCAGGCGCGGCAGTGGCCCGGCTCGGGGCCGCGGAAGGCGCGGTCGCAGCCGTCGCAGTTGTGGAGCGGATACCGGCGGGCGGGCTGTGCCACCGGAGCGGCCGGGCGGAACGGGGCCGGGGGCGGCAGTTGGGCGACGAGGCGGTGGGCCAGCAGGGCGGCGGGCCGCCGCAACCCCTCGGCAGGGAGGTCGGAGGTCAGCGCGTGCCGTACGGCGGCCGGGCTGACGTCCCGCTCCAGCCAAGCGGCCACACCGGGGGCGAGGTGGGCGGTGTCGCAGGCGGAGAGGAGCAGGCCCGGGTCGTGGCGCCGCAGGCCCGCCAGGAGGTCCGTGGCGGCCTGGAGGAGGGCCGGAGCGGGGTAGGCGGGGCGCGGTACGGCGGGGAGGGCTTTGCGGGGTGCGCCGGGTGCGCGCTTCTCCGGCTGCTCCGAGGCGTCCGGCCGCTCGGGGCCTTCGGGGCTCTCGGGGCCTTCCGGCGAGGCGGGGTCGGCGGTGACCGGGCCGTCGCGGTGGCCGGGCCGGTTGCAGGAGATCGTGCGGGTGACGATCCGGCCGCCGGGGATGCGGTGCCGTTCGCGGCGCAGGTAGCCGTGGGTCTCCAGCTCGCGCAGCGCCGCGGCGATACGGGTCGCCCCCTCGGGAAAGCGCGCGGTGAGGGTCTTGATGTCGACGCGGACGCCCTCGGGGAGCGACTGGATGTACACGGCGAGCCCGATGGCGAGCCCCGACAGCTCCGTGTGCTGGGCGAGGTGGTTGCCGATCACCGTGTAGCGGGTGGGGTGGCGGGCGTTGTCGTGGGTGAGACCGCCGTGGCCCGAGCGGGGGTGCGGGCGCCGCCGGTTCGGGGGTTTGTCGGCGGCATACCGGGACCGGGCATACGGGGGCGCGCTAGGGTTCTGCGTATCCATCGGGAAGGGTTCTGCTTCCTTGGTGGTCAGGCCCTCGCACTGGGATGGCAGTCCCGGCGAGGGCCGTCGTATGTCTGCTGTTGTGTGGGGCTGAGCGTAGGGCAGGCAACGGGTCGGAAAGCCAGCCGAGTTGGTTATGTTCACTCGCCCGGGTGAGGGCGGGCCGACGCGGGCGGGAGGGCGGGGTGGGGTTCGGTGGGGTCCTTTCCCTCTCCCGGTTCTTTGGGAAGAGCGCCCCTGTCACCGGAGCACGTGCGGTCGGGTTCCGGTGCCGGATTCAGCTCCGCCCAGACCGTCCTGCGGGGATGCGGGCCCCGGGTGACGCCCCACCGGTCGGCGAGCGCCACGACGAGGACGAGGCCCCGACCGGACTCGCTGTCGGGGGCCGGGTCCAACGGGCGGGGCAGGACCCCGCCGCAGGTGTCGGTCACCTCGATGCGCAGGGTTGACGCGACGACGTGGAGCACGAGCCTGAAGTCCCGGCCGGGAACCCGGCTGTGCGTGGCCGCGTTGGCGGCGAGCTCGGCGACGAGGTGACGCGCCGGGTCCAACGGGAAGCCCCATGAGCGCAGTTGCTCCGTGGCGAGCAGACGGGCGAGACGGGCTCCGCGTGGCGTGGGGGACAGCTGCACGCTGAAGGTGCGGGCGGGGCGTGCGGGCCGGGCCTCGGAGGTGGCGGTTTCTTGGATCACGTCACTCAGAGTGGCCGCAACTGCCTACCGTGAACAGTGACGACGCCGATACGTACGGTGACTGTCTGAGACTTGTCCAGTGATGTCCAGACTGTCGGAGCCACCCGTGCGGGCAGGGCGCGTTGAGCAGTGGAGGACCGGCGGAGAGGCGCGCTATGTACGTGGACGGTGGCGAGGGTCGGCTCAAGACCGAGGCGGACGAACCGGGTTGGGAGGTCGACCCGGACGACGACTGGGGTGTGGCGGTCGTCGCGACCGTGGGGCGGCAGCTGAAGCTGCGGCGGGAGGCGGTGGGGATGCGGGCCGCCGACTTCGGGGTGGCCGTCGGGTACGGCGAGGACATGGTCTACAAGATCGAGGGCGGCAAGCGGATCCCTCAGCCCGGGTATCTGGACAGGGCGGACGAGGTGCTGGGGGCGGGCGGGCTGCTCTCGGCGATGAAGGAGGACGTCAAGAAGGTCCGGTACCCGAAGAAGGTTCGGGACCTGGCCCAGATGGAGGGCAGAGCGGTCGAGATCGGTACGTACGTGTGCCACAGCATCAGCGGGCTGCTGCAGACGGCTGCGCATGCGCGGGTCGCGTTCGAGTCACGGCAGCCTCCGTACTCGGAGGACGAGGTGGAACGGATGGTGGCCGCGCGTATCGCTCGGCAGTCCATCTTCCAGAGGCAACCGGCACCCTCGCTCAGCTTCGTGCTGGAAGAGGCCCCGCTCCGACGACCCCTCGGAGGCACAATGGTGTGGCGGCAGCAGCTCGAACGTCTGCTGGAGGTGAGCCGGTTGCGCAACGTCACGCTGCAAGTGATGCCGACGCTCTGCGAGGTTCACCCGGGCCTGGACGGCAAGATCGAGTTGCTGAAGTTCGAGGACGGCACGACGGTGGGGCGCGCCGACGGAGCGTTCAGCGGTCGGCCGACCTCCGATCCGAGGCAGCTCCGCATCCTTGAACTGCGGTATGGCACCATCCGGGCGCAGGCTCTCCCGCCGCGGGAGTCGCTGGCCTTCATCGAGCAACTGCTGGGAGAAACATGATCCGCAAGGCCTCCGCACGGGACGCCTACGAGTTGGCGTGGTTCAAGAGCAGCTACAGCGATGGCAACGAAGGCGATTCCTGCGTCGAACTCGCCACCACCCCCGGCACCGTCCACGTCCGCGACTCCAAGGACGCGGACGGCCCCCGGCTGGCCTTCTCCCCCGCCACCTGGTCGGCCTTCGTGCCGTACGCGTCCGAAGGCTGACCGCGGCGGAGACGCCGGCCGGGGAGCGGGCTCCGGGGCCGCGCACGGCTCGGAGCCCACGGTCCGGCGGGGGACGGACCCGGGGTCAGAACTTGATGTCCCCGATCATGCCGGCGATGTTCGTGGTCAGCTCGTTGATCGTCGGTGCCATCGTCGAGCTCGCGAGGTAGAAGCCGAGCAGCATGCAGACGATGGCGTGAGGCGCCTTCAGTCCTGACTTCTTGACCAGGATGAAGACGATGATCGCCAGCAGCACCACCGCCGAAATCGAAAGTGCCACGGCGGCTCACCTCCAAAGGATCCCAAGGACACGGGGGCCGGGGGTCGGGGGGATGGGGGGGTGGGGCAGTAAATCCGTACAGCAGCCAGCAGGTTGATACCCACGCAGCGCTAGTGATCATAACTATTCGTGCGTGCGCATTGATCGGCGCACGGCCGCACAAGGGGGCGCATGGCCAATATGGTCGGAGCATGACGACCGAGCCTCTCTCCTTTCCGCGCCGGCAGGCGCGCACCCTGCGTTTCACGCTGGGCGCGCCCCGTGCGTTCACCGTGGCCCCCGACGGTTCGCGTGTCGCGTTCCTGCGCTCCTCGTCCGGCACCGACCGGGCGAACCAGCTGTGGGTCCTCGACGTGGCGAGCGGCAAGGAGCGCCCGGCCGCCGACCCGGAAGCACTGCTCGGCGGCTCCTCGGAGCGGCTGTCGGCGGCGGAGCGGGCCCGGCGCGAGCGCAGCCGCGAGGGCGGCGCGGGCATCGTCGGGTACGCCACGGACGCGGCCGTGGAGGTGGCGTCCTTCGCCCTGTCGGGGCGCCTGTTCACCGCCGAGCTGAGGGCCGGCACGGCACGTGAGCTGCGGGTTCGCGGGCCGGTCATCGACCCCCGCCCGTCCCCCGACGGACGGCTGGTCGCGTACGTCGCCGGGGGCGCCCTGCGGGTCGTCGGCGCGGAGGGCGAGGACGACCGCGCGCTCGCCGAGCCGGAGTCGGGGACGGTCACCTACGGGCTGGCCGAGTTCATCGCGGCGGAGGAGATGGGCCGCAGCCGCGGCTTCTGGTGGTCCCCGGAGTCGGACCGGCTGCTGGTCGCCCGGGCCGACGACGCCCCCGTACGCCGCTGGTGGATCTCCGATCCGGCGCATCCCGGGCGGGAGCCGCAGCAGGTCGCCTACCCGGCGGCGGGCACCGACAACGCGGAGGTACGGCTCTTCGTGCTGGGGCTCGACGGGGAGCGCACGGAGGTGCTCTGGGACCGGGCCCGTTACCCGTATCTGGCGCGGGTGCACTGGTCGTCGGCCGGGGCGCCGCTGCTGCTGGTGCAGGCGCGGGACCAGACAAGCCAGCTCTACCTGGCCGTCGACCCGGTCTCGGGGACGACCCGGATGGTGCACGCGGACGAAGATCCACAATGGCTTGATCTTTTCCCCGGTGTGCCGAGCTGGAGCCCCAGCGGGCAGCTCGTGCGGATCGCGGACGAGGGCGGCGCGCGCGTGCTGGCGGTCGGCGAACGCGTCCTGACCGGCTCGCAGCTGCACGTACGGGCCGTGCTGGACGTGTCGGACGACGACGTGCTGATCTCCGCGTCGGCCGGTGCGACGGCGGCCGACGCGGAGATCGGCGAGGTGCACGTCCACCGGGTCAACGACCTGGGGGTGGAGCGGATCTCGCAGGAGCCCGGTGTGCACTCGGCGGTGCGGGCGGGCGGGGTCACCGTGCTCGTGTCGGCCGTGCCCGGCCGGCCCGGAGCCCAGGTCAGGGTGGTGCGCGATCGCGACCGGCGAAGTGCGGGGAACGGCCGGGCGCAGGCGCTGACCGTGGCCTCGTACGCCGAGGACCCCCGAATGAGCCCGCGCGTGCACCTCACGGAAGCCGGTGAGCGCCGGATTCCGTGCGCCGTCGTGCTCCCCACCGGTCACACCGACGGTCCGCTGCCCGTCCTGATGGACCCCTACGGCGGGCCGCACGGGCAGCGCGTGCTGGCCGCGCACAACGCGTACCTCACACCGCAGTGGTTCGCCGACCAGGGGTTCGCGGTGATCGTGGCGGACGGCCGGGGCATGCCGGGCCGTTCGCCGGCCTGGGAGAAGGCCGTCAAGAACGATCTGGCGGCCGTCACCGTGGATGACCAGATCCACGCGCTCCAGGCGCTCGCCGAGGACTTCCCGCTGGACCTGACCCGGGTGGCGATCCGCGGCTGGTCGTTCGGCGGCTATCTCGCCGGGCTCGCAGCGCTGCGCCGCCCCGACGTCTTCCACGCGGCCGTGGTGGGCGCGCCCGTCACCGACCAGCGGCTGTACGACACGCACTACACCGAGCGGTACCTGGGCGATCCGAACCGGCAGCCCGAGGTGTACGCCGCCAACTCGCTGGTCGACGACGACGGCCTGGTACTGGCCGCCGAACCGGCGCGGCCGATGATGATCGTGCACGGTCTCGCCGACGACAACGTGGTGGTCGCGCACTCCCTGCGGCTGTCCTCCGCGCTGCTGGCCGCGGGTCGCCCGCACGAGGTGCTGCCGCTGTCCGGGGTCACGCACATGACCCCGCAGGAACAGGTCGCCGAGAACCTGCTGCTGCTCCAGGTGGACTTCCTCAAGCGGTCGCTCGGACTGCGGTAGCGGCAGGGGCGTGCGGATCGGCATACGGACCGCCGTACGAATCCGCGCGTATATGGCGACCGGCCGGGGCGACATGGCGCGCCCCGGCCGGTCTACGGCACCCGCACGGCCGTACGCTGTCCAGCGTGCCGCGTCCGTATATCGGTGCCGGGTCGGCCAAGTTGCCTGCGTGTTAACGAAATTGACGCGTATTTGTCATGTTATTTCGCCTCCTTCGGCGGGACCACCTGCTTCTCCTCCGCAAAATGGCAGGCCGAGTCGTGCGCGGCCGGACCGCCCTCGTACCGGAACGCCGCGGGCACGGCGAGCAGCGGGACCTCCAGCGCGCACCGCTCCCGGGCCTTCCAGCAGCGGGTGCGGAAGCGGCAGCCGGAGGGGATGTTCGCCGGTGAGGGCACGTCCCCGGTGAGGATGATCCGCTCCCGGTACTCGCGGGCCTCCGGGTCCGGGACGGGCACCGCGGACAGCAGCGCCTGGGTGTACGGATGCGTCGGGTGGTCGTAGATCTCGGCGTCCCGGCCGGTCTCCACGATCCGCCCGAGGTACATCACGCCGACCCGGTCGGAGATGTGCCGCACGATCGACAGGTCGTGCGCGATGAAGACGTAACTCAGGCCGAACTCGCTCTGGAGCCGGTCCATCAGGTTGATGACCTGCGCCTGCACGGAGACGTCGAGGGCCGACACCGGCTCGTCCGCGACGATGATCTCCGGGCGCAGGGCGAGGCCGCGCGCGATGCCGATGCGCTGGCGCTGGCCGCCGGAGAACTGGTGCGGATAGCGGTTGATGTACTCGGGGTTGAGCCCGACCACGTCGAGAAGGTCCTGGACGTGCTTGCGCCGGTCGCCCTTCGGCGCGACCTCGGGGTGGATCTCGTACGGCTCCCCGATGATGTCGCCGACGGTCATCCGGGGGTTGAGCGAGGTGTACGGGTCCTGGAAGACCATCTGGATGTTGCGGCGCACGGCCTTGAGCGCGCGGCCGGACAGTTTGGCGATGTCCTCGCCCTTGTAGCGGATCTCGCCCGCGGTGGGTCTCTCCAGGTTGACCAGCATCCTGGCGACCGTCGACTTGCCGCAGCCGGACTCGCCGACGATGCCGAGGGTTTCCCCGGCGCCGAGGTCGAAGTCGACGCCGTCGACCGCCTTGACCGCGCCCACCTGTGTGCGGAACAGGATGCCCTGGGTGAGCGGGTAGTGCTTGACGAGACCGCGCACCTGGAGGATCGGGTCGGCCACCGGGGTGTCCGGGCGCTCGGCCGCCGGACCGCTCGTCGGCTCAGCCATCGAGGCACTCCCTCCAGAAGTGGCAGGCGCTCCTGCGGTCCGGGCCCGCCCCGGTCACCTCGTACAGCGGCGGCACGTCGGTGCGGCAGACGTCCCGGGCCATGGGGCAGCGCGGGTTGAAGGCGCAGCCGGGCGGGATGTTCATCAGGTTCGGCGGCAGGCCCTTGATCGCGTACAGCTCCCGGCCCTTCTGGTCGAGCCGCGGGATCGACTCCAGGAGGCCCTTGGTGTACGGGTGCGCCGGGGCCTTGTAGATGTCGTGGACCGGCGCGGACTCGACGATCGTGCCCGCGTACATCACGGCGATCCGGTCGGCGACGTCCGCGACCACGCCGAGGTCGTGGGTGATGAGGATGAGACCCATGTCGAGCTCGCGCCGCAGCTCGGCGAGCAGGTCCATGACCTGGGCCTGGACGGTGACGTCGAGGGCGGTGGTGGGTTCGTCGGCGATGATCAGGGCGGGTTCGAGGGCCAGCGCCATCGCGATCATGATGCGCTGGCGCATGCCGCCGGAGAACTGGTGGGGGTAGTCGCCCACCCGTGAGGCGGCGCCCGGGATGCGTACGCGGTCCATCAGTTCGACGGCCCTGGCCTTCGCGTCCTTGCGGGACAGGCCCCGGTGGACCGTGAACATCTCGCCGAGCTGGGCGCCGACGCTGAGCACCGGGTTCAGGGACGACAGCGCGTCCTGGAAGATCATCGCCATCTGGGCGCCGCGGACCTTGCGCCGCTCCTCCTCCTTGAACTTCAGGAGGTCCTGCCCCTTGAAGAGGATCTCGCCCGCGGTGATCTTCCCGGGCGGGGTGTCGAGGATGCCCATCACGGCCTGCGCGGTCACGGACTTGCCGGAGCCGGACTCGCCGAGCACCGCGAGCGTCTCGCCCTCGTCCACGCTGTAGGTGACGCCGTTGACGGCTCTGGCCACGCCGTCCCGCATCCTGAACTCCACGTGCAGATCGCGTACTTCGAGCAGCACGGCGGTCACCTCAGCTTCGGGTCGAGGGCGTCGCGCACCGCGTCGCCGAGCATGATGAACGCGAGGACGGTGACGGCCAGCGCCCCGGCCGGCCACAGCAGCGCGTGCGGCGCGGTGCGGATGTACTGGGACGCCGAGGAGATGTCGATGCCCCAGCTCACCGTGGGCGGTTTCAGACCGACCCCGAGGAACGACAGGGTCGCCTCCAGCGAGATGTACGTACCGAGCGCGATGGTCGCCACGACGATGACCGGGGCGATCGCGTTGGGCGTGATGTGCCGCAGCAGCATCCGGGAGTTGGAGGCGCCGAGCGCCCGGGCGGCCTGGACGTAGTCGTTCTGCCTGGTGGTGATGACCGACCCGCGGGCGATGCGGGAGATCTGCGGCCAGCCGAGCAGCACCATGAAGCCGATCACGGGCCAGATCGTGGAGCTGGTGACGACGGACAGCAGCACCAGGCCGCCGAGGACGACGGGGATCGCGAAGAAGATGTCGGTGATACGGGAGAGGACCGCGTCCCACGCCCCGCCGAAGAACCCGGCGAGGCCGCCGAGGACCGAGCCGAGGACCGCCACCCCGAGCGTGGCGCACACGCCGACGGTGACGGAGACCCGGGCCCCGTACACGGTGCGCGTGTAGACGTCGCAGCCCTGGCCGTTGTACCCGAAGGGGTGGCCGGGCTGGGAGCCCTCCTGGGATTTGCCGAGGTCGCACTTGAGGGGGTTGCCGGAGGCGATCAGCGAGGGCCACAGGGAGATGACGACCAGGAAGAGGATGACCAGCCCCGAGATGATGAAGACGGGATTGCGCCGCAGGTCGCGCCAGGCGTCGGACCACAGGGAACGGGGCTTGTCCTGCGGGCCCCTGCCGTCGGGTCCGTCGGGGGCCTTCCGGAGGGAGGCGCCCTCCTCCGTGGCGAGGTCCATCGCGCCGCCCATGCCGGTCGCGGCGATGGCGCCGTCCTCGGGGGCGCGGCCGCCGCCGGACAGGTACGGCCCCGGCGGCATGGAGGGCAGGGGCCGCTCCGGCGGCGTCGGCTGCTCAGGCATAGCGGATCCTCGGGTCGAGTACGGCGTACAGGAGGTCGACCAGCAGGTTGGCCACCAGGAAGACGAGGACGAGGACGGTCACGAAGCCGACGACGGTCTGCGTGTTCTGGCGCAGGATGCCCTGGTAGAGCTGGAAGCCGACGCCGTGGATGTTGAAGATCCGCTCGGTGACGATCGCGCCGCCCATCAGCGCGCCGATGTCGGTGCCGATGAAGGTGACCACCGGGATCAGCGAGTTGCGCAGCAGGTGCCGGGTGATGACCCGGCGCCGGGGCAGTCCCTTAGCGACGGCCGTACGGACGTAGTCGGCGCGCCGGTTCTCGGCGATGGAGGTCCGGGTCAGCCGGGTCACGTAGGCGAGGGAGACGGACGCGAGGACCAGGCCCGGCACGATCAGCTCGCCGAAGGGCGCCTCCGAGGAGACGGACGGGCTGATCCAGCCCCATTTGACGCCGAGGAGCAGCTGGAGCAGCAGGCCGGTGACGAAGGTGGGCACCGAGATGACGACGAGGGTGACCAGCAGGACGCCGGTGTCGACGGGCCGGCCGCGGCGCAGTCCGGTGACGACGCCCAGCAGGATGCCGATGACGACCTCGAAGAGGATGGCGACGATCGTGAGCCGGACGGTGACCGGGAAGGCGCTCGACATCAGCTCGGTGACCTCCTGCCCGTTGAACGCGGTGCCGAAGTCGCCGGTGAAGACGTTGCCCATGTAGGTCGCGTACTGCTGCCACACGGGCTTGTCGAGGCCGAACTCCTTGCGGAGCTGGGTCGCGGTGGCGGGGTCGCACTGCCGGTCGCCGCACAGGCCCGCGACGGGGTCGCCCATCACGTTCACCATCAGGAAGATCAACAGGGTGGCGCCGATGAAGACCGGGATCATCTGCAGCAGGCGCCGGATCACATACCGTCCCATGAGGGCTCCGGAGGTAGGCGGGGGCGCGCGCCTGGTGTTTCACCGAAGTGCGCGCCCCCGTGGCTCAGCTGACCTTGATCTCGTTGTAGACGGGCAGGCTGAACGGGTTCAGCGCCACGTCCGAGATGCGGTCCGAGTAGCCGGCGCTGCCGTTCTGGTACCAGAGCGGGATGGCACCCATGTCGTCCCGCAGGACCTCCTCGGCCTGCTGGAACAGGTCGACGGCCTTGGCCTGGTCGGTCTCCGCGTTGGCCTTGTCGACGAGGCCGTCGAACTCCTTGCTGGTCCACTTGCCGTCGTTGGACGAGGCGTTGGTGTAGTACAGCGGCTGCAGGAAGTTCTGGATCAGCGGGTAGTCCATCTGCCAGCCGGCCCGGAAGGGGCCCGACATCTTGGACTGGGTGATCTGGTTGCGGAAGTCGGCGAAGGTGCCGACCGGGTTGCCGACGCAGGCCTTGTCGTTGCCGAGCGCGTTGTTGACCGAGTTGCACACGGCGTCCACCCACTCCTTGTGGGAGCCGGTGTCCGCGTTGTACGAGATCTTGACCTGGCCGCCGGGCAGCCCGCCGCCGTCCTCGATCATCTTCTTGGCCTTGGCGGGGTCGTACTCGCAGGCGTCACCGCACAGCCCCTCCTTGAAGCCGCCGTCCTCGCCGAGGACGGGCGAGGTCCAGTCGGTGGCGGGGGTGCGCGTCTTCTGGAAGATGGTCTCGGTGATCTGCTTGCGGTTGATCGCCATGGACAGGCCGGTGCGGACCTTCTCCATCCCCTCCTTGCCCCAGTTCTTGTCGTAGAACGGGAAGGCGAGGGTCTGGATGATGCCGGCGGGCGTGTTGATGTACCGGTCGCCGAGGTCGCTCTTGGCGTTCTTCAGCTGCGAGGCGGGCACGTCGTCGACGAGGTCGAGGTTGCCGGCCATCAGGTCCGTGTAGGCGGTGTTGTTGTCGGTGTAGACCTTGAGGTCCACCCCGCCGTTCTCGGCCTTGTCGTCCCCCGGGTACTTGTCCCATGTGCGCAGCTTCATCACCGAGCCCTTGGCGTACGAGTCCACGGTGTACGGGCCGTTGCCGACCGGCTTCTTCAGCCAGGCCGCGTGGTCGTCGAAGAACGCCTTGGGCAGCGGCGCGAAGGCGGCGTAGCCGAGGGTGTCGGGGAAGGTCGAGAACTTCTGGTTGAGCTTGACGGTGAAGGTCCGCTCACCGGTGACCTTCAGGCCGGAGAGGGTGTCGGCCGTCTGCTTGCCGCCGTCCTCCGGGTGGGCCTTGTCGTAGCCGTCGATGTACCCGAAGAAGTACGCGTTCTTCTGGTTGTTCTTGAGACTGGCGCCGTAGTTCCAGGCGTCCACGAACGACTTGGCGGTGACGGCCTCGCCGTTGCTGAACGTCCAGCCGTCCTTGACGGTGACGGTGAAGTTCTGCGAGTCCGAGGTCTCGATCTTCTCGGCCAGCATGTCCTTGGCCTCGCCGGTCTTCGCGTCGTAGCGCTTGAGGCCGCGGAAGACCATGTCGAGGACCTTGCCGCCCTGCACCTCGTTGGTGTTCGCCGGCTCCAGGGGGTTCTGCGGGTCGCCCCACGAGGAGCTGACGATGCCGGAGCCGTCACCGCCGCCGCTGTCGCCTCCGTCTCCCCCGCCCCCGCAGGCCGTCGCCGCGAGGGCTGCCGCCGTCGCGCACACGGCCCATCTGGCGTGCGTGGCTCCACGCATGGAGTGCCTCCTCTTAGCTGCGCTGCGGCTCCGGCGCCGGAGCCGGTACCTTTGCGCCCAATATCTGCGCATAAGTCCCTTAGCGCACATTCGTCCACCCACATGGGTGTGGATGCACTCCGGATGCCGTAGCGCTGGCGCTTCGCCGGGGAGGGGACGGTGTGTTCGGCCTGCGGGTCGGATGTGGCTTGTCGCGCAGTTCCCCGCGCCCCTGACGGGGCACGCAGTGCCCCTCCTGGGGGCGCGGGGAACTGCGCGGTCAGCCCTCTCACCGGCCGGCAGCCGGTATGCGGGCGGGTGACGCGGCGGGGCGGAGCCGGCCTCTCAGGCGTCCAGGTTCAGTTCGCCTACGACCTCGTCGCCGAGTGTCTCTCCCGTGCGGCGGAAGCCGAGGCGCAGGTAGAACGGCTCGGGGCCGCCCTCGCCCTCGCCCCAGGTGACCGTGACGAGCCGGGAGCGGCCTCGGCGGCGGATCTCCTCGCAGACCGCGCGCACGGCGAACGTGCCGTACCCCCGGCCCTGCCTGCCCTCGGCGATGTTGAGCCGCCACAGGCCGGAGCGGAGCCGGTCCCCGGGGTCGTCGGGGTCGAAGCGGACGTCGAAGAAGGCCATGACGAAACCGACGGGCTCGTCACCGTCGTAGACCAGCCGGGGCCAGGCGGTCCGGGGCTGCGCGTACGCCTCGGCGAGGGACTTCACCACCGGGGACACGAACCGTTCCTGATCGGGACGGACCCTCAGGGCGAGGGCGGCCCCGACGTTGTCGGCCGTGATCTCCTCCAGGCGCAGGGACGACGGGGACCCGGCCCGGGCGGGCTCGCGGGCGGGGTCCGCCTCCCCCCGCTCCACGCAGAACTCGTTGCCCTCCGGGTCCGCCAGGAGGACCCAGCCGCCGCCGTCCGGTCGCGTCCGGTCCGCGAGCAGGCGGGCGCCGAGCGCGATCGCCCGTTCGACCTCCGCCGCCCGGGTGCGCCCCGTCGGCCGCAGGTCGAGGTGGATGCGGTTCTTGGCCGTCTTGCCCTCCGGGACCCGCACGAAGAGCAGCCGTGGACCGCCCCCGGGGTCCTCGATCAGCGCCTCCGGGTCACCGGGCTTGTCGTCGTCGGCCAGCGGCCGTCCGAGCAGCTCGCTCCAGAACAGCCCGAGGTCGTACGGATCCCCCGTGCAGTCGAAGGTGATGCTGTGGAGGGCGGGATGCACGCCGTACGTCCCCTCAGGCACCCGTCCGCCCGTCGAGCAGTTCGCGGACGATGTCGAGGTGGCCGTTGTGGCGGGACGTCTCCTCGACGAGGTGGAGGACGATCCAGCGCAGGTCGACGTACGTCCCGTCCCGGACCGGCCGCCCGGCCTTCTCGTCCAGGTCGTGCTCGGCCAGCAGGCGGCGGTGCCGGGCGCTCTGCTCCTCGTACTCGGCGAGGAGCCTGGGCAGCGGGATGTCGACGGCGAGCCGCATCTCGGGGTCCGGGTCCTCCTCGGTCGCCCCGACCAGCGGGCCGGACGGCTCCCCGCCCAGGAACACCACCTGGAACCAGTGGTGCTCGACCCACCGCAGATGGCTGATCAGGCCGCACAGCGTCATCAGCGGGGAGTCCGGCAGCGGTGCTCTGCGCGCGTCCTGCGGGGACACGTCCTCGCACTTGGCGCGCGCGGTGTCCCGTGCGTAGTCGAGGAAGGTGGCCAGCTGGGTGCGTTCGTCCCAGGCGGGGGGTGTGTCTGTTCGGGTCATGGGTGGGGAGCCTCGCGGACGCCGCCGGTCGGTGTCGAGCGAATATCAGGCGCGGAGCTCGCCCTCCAGCAGTCCCATCGTGAACATGTCGTACCACCGGCCGTCCCGGCGGAACTCCTGGCGCAGCCGGCCCTCGTCGACGAAGCCGATCTTCCGGTAGACGTGGTGGGCGGCGTGGTTCTCGGCGACGACGGTCAGCGCGATCTTGTGCAGGCGCATCTTCTCGAAGCCGTAGCGGCAGACCGTCCGCATCGCGTCGGTGGCGTGGCCGCGCCCCCAGTACTCCTTCTCCCCGAGGTAGATGTCCAGTTCGGCGCGGCCGGTCTCCGGCTCGGCGTCGCGCAGGCGGACCAGGCCGATGAGCTTCGCGTCGGCGAGCACCTCGATGCCGAACAGCACGTCGCCGTACGCGTTGCGCGGCCGTTCCTCCAGCCGCTTGCGCACCTGGGCCAGCGGCTGGGCGTACCCGTCGCTCATCCAGCGCATCACCTCGGGGTCGTGGTTCCAGCGCCACAGCGCCTCCGCCTCCGACGGCTCCATCGCCCGCAGCCCCACCGTGTCTCCGAGCACCATGCCGGTCCGTCCTCCGTATGCCTGACGATCAGCGTTCCCGAGCCGCCAGGAGTAGCACGGGCGGTGGCAGCCGTTCAATCGGATTGCGCATCCTGCCGGGCCTCCGGTGGGATGCCCCCATGGACGGTGCGAAGGACGACGCGGCCGACGACGTGCGGCAGGCGATCGCGGGCGAGCTGCGGCTCATGGACCCGCGGGTGCGTTCCTCGCGGGAGCTCGCCGGGCGGCTCCTCGACCCGGAGTTCGTGGAGGTCGGCGGATCCGGGCGGCGGTGGACGTACGCGGCCATGCTCGACGGGTTGGCCGGCCATCCGGGCAGTTCCCCGGACGGTCCCCGCTACGAACCCTCGGACATCTCCGGCGTGCTGCTCGCACCGGGCCTGGTGCACCTGACGTTCGAGACCCTGCTCGACGGGGTCAGGACCCGGCACAGCTCGATCTGGCGCAGGCGCGACGGGCCCGCGGGCGGCGGTGACGAGGGCGGGGGCTGGCGGATGTACTACCACCAGGCCACCCGTGTGCCGCCCGGGGCGGAGTGAGACCACCCCGGTCCCGGTCCGGCCGGGACCGGCCCGGCCCCCGGCGGGGGTCCCGGCCCCGGCGGCCGCGGCCGGAGTCGGGTCTTCGCGGAGGCGTCAGCCCTTCACGGGAGGTGTCGCCGGTGCGTCCTCCAGTGCCCGCAGCGCCGGGTCCAGCACGATGTCCTCGGCCCGGGCCTCGGTCGTCGGCTCCTCCGGGAAGTGGCAGGCCGTCAGGTGGCCGGCGAGGCTGCCGGAGAGCTGCACCAGCGGGGGTTCCTCGGTCGCGCACTTGTCCTGCGCCTTCCAGCAGCGCGTACGGAAGCGGCAGCCGGACGGCGGGTGGATCGGCGAGGGGACGTCACCGGAGAGCCGGATCCGCTCCCGTTCGTGGACCTCGCCGTCGAGCGCGACCTCGGGGACGGCCGACAGCAGGGCGTGGGTGTACGGGTGACGCGGCCGGTTGTAGATGGAGTCGCGGTCGCCGACCTCCACCACCTTGCCGAGGTACATCACCGCGACGCGCTGCGTGAAGTGCCGCACGATCGCCAGGTCGTGGGCGATGAAGAGGAAGGCGATGCCCATCTCCTCCTGGACCTTCTGCAGCAGGTTGACGACCTGCGCCTGGATCGACACGTCGAGGGCCGAGACCGGCTCGTCGGCGACGATCAGCTTCGGGTTCAGGGCGAGGGCCCGGGCGACGCCGATGCGCTGGCGCTGGCCGCCGGAGAACTCGTGCGGGAAGCGGTTGTAGTGCTCGGGGTTGAGACCGACCAGCTCCAACAGCTCACGGACGCGCTTCTCGACACCGCCGGCCGGCTTGATCCCGTTGACCTCCATCGGCGACTTGACGATGGTGCCGACGGTCTGCCGCGGGTTCAGCGAGGAGTACGGGTCCTGGAAGATCATCTGGATCTCGGACCGCACGGGCGCCAGTTGGCGGCGCGAGGCGTGCGAGATGTCCTGGCCCGCGTAGGTGATCTTGCCGGCCGTCGGCTCCAGGAGCCGGGTGATGAGCCGGCCGGTCGTCGACTTGCCGCAGCCGGACTCGCCGACCAGTCCGACGCTCTCGCCGACGCCGACGGTCAGGTCGACCCCGTCGACGGCCTGCACGGCTCCGACCTTGCGTTTGATCGGGAAGCCGCCGTAGATCGGAAAGTGCTTCGTCAGACCCTCGACGGAGAGCAGCGTCTCCTTGGTCGACTCGGCGGGACCCTGCTGAACGGGGAGGGTGAGGTTGTCGCTCATGTCTCGGTTCTCCCTATCGCAGCCGGGGCTGGATCTGGTCGATGAAGATGGTCTGCTTCTGCTCGGCGGTGAGGTGGCACGCGGCGTCGCGGCCCTCGCCCAGCGAAGGACGCTCGTCGCTGCACCGGTTGCCCGGCACCTGGTCCTTGAAGGCGCAGCGCGGGTGGAAGGGGCAGCCCGGGGGCGGGTTGAGCAGCGAGGGCGGCGAGCCGGGGATGGGCGTGAGCATCTCGTGGATGTCGCCGTCCAGGCGCGGCATGGAGCTGAGCAGACCCCAGGTGTACGGGTGCTTGGGCTCGCGCAGCACCTCGCGGACGCTGCCGCGCTCCACGGCCCGGCCCGCGTACATCACGAGCAGGTCGTCGGCCATGTTCGAGATGACGCCGAGGTCGTGGGTGATGAAGATGATCGCGGTGCCGAACTCCTGCTGGAGGTCCTTCAGGAGGTCGAGGATCTGCGCCTGCACGGTCACGTCGAGCGCGGTGGTCGGCTCGTCGGCGATCAGCAGGTCGGGGTCGCACATCAGCGCCATGGCGATCATCGCGCGCTGGCGCATACCGCCGGAGAAGTGGTGCGGGTAGTCGTCGAAGCGTACCTTGGGCTGCGGGATGCCGACCTTGTCGAGCATCTGGACGGCCCGCTCCTTCGCCTCCTTCTTGGAGGCGCCGGTGTGCTTCATGTACGGCTCGGACAGCTGCCGGCCCACGGTGTAGTACGGCGACAGGGCCGTCAGCGGGTCCTGGAAGATCATCGCCATCTTGTTGCCGCGGAGCTTCTCCAGCTCCTTCTCGTGGGCGGTGACGAGCTCCTTGCCGTCGAGGACGATCTCGCCCTCGACGGTCGTGCTGAGCGGGTTGTGCAGTCCGAGGATCGTCAGGTTGGTGACGGACTTGCCGGAGCCGGACTCGCCCACGATGCCCAGGGTCCTGCCGCGCTCGACGTCGAAGGAGAGGCCGTCGACCGCCTTGACGATGCCGTCCTCGGTGGAGAACTGCACCTTCAGATCGCGGACCGAGAGGAAGCTCTCCGGCCCGGTCGGAGCCGGGGAGCCCTCGGTCTTGGTCAGTGTGGTCACGGTGGTTCGTTCTTCCTAGGAGAGCCGGACGCGCGGATCGACGTACGCGTAGACGATGTCGACGAGGATGTTCAGGATCAGGATGAAGAAGGCCCCGAACAGCATGACGCCCATCGTCAGCGGGAGGTCCTTGTTGACCGCGCCGTCCACGGCGAGGCGTCCGATGCCCTGGAGGGAGAAGGTCAGTTCGGTGACCACACCACCGCCGAGCAGGGCGCTGATGTCGATGCCGAGGACCGTGACGATCGGGATGAGGGAGCCGCGCCAGGCGTAGCGGAAGAAGACGTACTTCTTCGACATGCCCTTGGCGCGGGCGGTCCGCACGTGCTCCTCCTGCAGCTGCTCGATCATGGAGGCGCGCGCCATACGCGTGTACTGCGCGGTGAAGATGGTGGCCATCACGATCATGGGCAGGGACAGTCCGACGAGCCAGCCGACCGGGTCCTCGGTGAACGGCACGTACTTGGGGTCCTCCATCCAGCCCGTGCTGTAGACGAAGATCGTCAGCACGATCGGTCCGAGGAAGTAGATCTGGAACGAGCTGAGCACCATCGAGGCGCCCGTCGCGACCTTGTCCGTCACGGAACCGCGCTTGTAGGCCGCGAGCATGCCCGCGCCGAGACCGATGAAGAGGAAGACGACGATGGAGCCGATGGTCAGCGACAGGGTCAGCGGGAAGCGGTCCATGATCGTGTCCCAGACGTAGTCGCCCGAGTAGAACGACTGTCCGAGGCAGGGGGCCGCGCAGTGGCCGTCGGGGAAGTCACGGCCGACCACGATCCCGGACATGAAGTCCCAGAACTGCGTGGCGACGGGCTGGTCGAGCCCGAGTGCGTGGCGGATGTCCTCCAGCCTCGCGGGCGAGCAGTCCTTGCCACAGGCCAGGGAGGCGTAGTCGGAGGGCGCGGCGACGAACAGGAGGAACGTGGCGGCGCCGATGAGGAACAAGGTCACGACGGCACCGACTGAGCGCCGGAAGATGAACTGAAGCATGGCGGGGAGGCTGCTCTCTGCGGAGGCGGTGGGCGGTTTCACGGAACCGCGGGAGTGCGCTCCGCCTGGTGCGCACTCCCGCGATCAGCCGTAGAGAGTTACGACTTCAGGAACAGGCGGGTGACGTCGATGTAGCTCGACTCGGTGCTGTAGCGGGCACCGCCGATGTTCGAACCGTAGAGCTGGAACTGCTTCGTGTACCAGAGCGGGGCGCCCGGGTTGATCTTCTCCAGGATGTAGTGCTGCGCTTCCTTCCAGGTCGCGGCGGCCTCGGTCGGCTCCTGGCCGAGAGCCTTCTTGATCAGCTCCTGGACCTTCGGGTCGTCGATGTGCGAGTAGTTCGGCGCGCCGTCGGCGACCTGGTCACCGTCGTAGATGGGCGTGACGACCGTGCCCGGCGACGGCCAGTCCTGGCCCCAGCCCGAGACGTACATGTCGTACGGGTTCTTGAGCTTGCCGATCTGCTCGTAGTAGCTCGCCGAGTCGATCTCCTTGGAGACGACGTCGATGCCGACCTTGCTCAGCGCGTCCTCGATGGCGACCTTGCGCTTCTGGCCCTGCTCGGTGTTGCCGTAGGCGAAGACCAGCTTCTTCTCGGAGGCGGGAACGTCCTTCAGGAGCTCCTTGGCCTTCGCGATGTTGCCGGACGGCGTCTTGAGGCGGCCGTACGGGTCGTACGTGGCCTCGTAGCCCGGCAGGGTCGGGGCGAACAGGTTCGGGGCCACGTCGCCGCCGTAGGCGCCGCCCTCACCGGCGATCAGGGACTTGGAGTTGATCGCGTAGGTGACGGCGTCACGGACCGTCTTGTTCTTGACGCGGTCCAGGTTGAAGGTGAGCGTCATGACGTAGGGCTGGTAGCCCTTGATCGTGCGCTTGTTCACCTCGGGCGTGCTGATGACGTCCTGGATCTGGGTGGCGTCGACGCCGCCGGTGAACTGGATGGCGCTCTTGGCCGCGCCCTGGTCCGCGATCAGACGCTTGGTCTGGGTCGACTCGGTGACACCGAAGTCGAAGTTGAAGCCGTCCACGTACTGGTGGCGCACGGAGTCGGTCTTCGGGTCCCACTTCTCGTTCTTGACGAGCTTGAGGGTCTTGCCGACCTTGTACTCGGCGATCTTGTACGGTCCGGTCGAGACCGGGGCCTTGTCGTACTTCGCCTTCGTGTCGGTCTTCTCCGTGACGACGGAGTAGCCCGGCATGGCGAGCGTCTGCGGCAGGTCGGGGCGCGCGGTGTCGAAGTGGAAGACGACCGTCTTCGCGTCCGGGGTCTCCAGGACCGAGTCCGGCAGGTGCTTCTTGCCGAAGCCGCCGTCCGGGAGGGCCTCGCGGTACTTGGCACCGCTCAGCCAGGTCTGCAGGTAGGTCGGGCCGTCGAAGATGAACTCGGCGTACAGGCGCTCCACCGAGTGCCGGATGTCGGCCGAGGTGATGGCGTTGCCGTTCTCGTCCTCGATCCCGTCCTTCAGCGTGAAGGTCCAGGTCTTGCCGCCCTCGGAGGACTTGCCGGAGTCGGTGGCGAGGTCGCCGACGACCGAGACGTTGCCCTTGCCGTCCTCCTCGAAGTTGGTCAGGCCGCGGAAGAGCAGGTTGGCGACCTGGCCGGCGTCGGAGACGTAGATCTGGCCCGGGTCCAGGTGCGAGAGGCCCGCCTCCTGGTAGACCTGGATGGTGCCGCCGCTCTTGGCGCCGGTGACCTCCTCGGCGGGACCGGTCGACGCGGCGGCGTCGGCGTAGGTGACCGCCTTCGACTGCGTCGAGGCTTCCTTCTGGTCCTTCTTCGAGTCCTTGCCGGAGTTGCTGCCCTTGTTCTCGGAGCATCCGGTGAGCGCGAGGGATCCGGCCGCGACGGCGACCACTATGGCGCGGGCTCTGCGCGAGGTGAGCGACTTCATATCGGTGTAAGCACCTACCTGTCGGTTGTTATCCATGAGTACTGCCTGACGCGGCTGGTAGGCCGACGCGGGGGCGGCAGTCACCCCCCACCAATGGACGGTTCAGCGCCCGGACTTGGGGTCGAAAGCATCCCGTACGGAGTCTCCGAGGAGGTTGAAGCACAGGATGAAGATCACCAACGCCACGCCCGGGAAGAACATGAAGGCCGGGTCCTGCTCCGCGTACTGGGCGCCGGCGGCGAACAGACGCCCCCAGTCGGGGGTCGGCTCGACGAAGCCGACTCCGGCGAAGGAGAGGAAGGCGATGGTGAGGATGGTGCTGGGCAGCTGGTACGTGAACTGCACCAGGATCGGCGAGACCACGTTCGGCAGGATCTCCTTGCGGACGATCCGCCAGGGCGAGGCCCCGGACACCTTGGCCGCCTCCACGAACTCCCGTTCGCGCAGGGACAGGACGGTGGAGCGGACGAGCCGCGCCATACCCATCCAGCCCAGCACCCACAGCACGATCAGGATGGCCACCGCCCGGAAGTACGTGGGGGTCTCCTCCTGGGGGTCCACAAAGAACGCTGTGACGACGGGCATGAAGGCGATGAAGAACAGCTGCTGCGGGAACGAGAGGAAGAAGTCGGTGACGCGGCCGATCCAGTAGTCGGTGCGTCCGCCGAAGTAGCCGCCGACGAGACCGATGAGGACACCGCTGAGCATCACCAGGACGGTCACACCGAGCGCCATGAACAGCGAGGTGCGCATGCCGTACATCAGCATGGCGAACAGGTCGCGGCCGTACTGCGGCTCGACGCCGAACCAGTGCTCGCCCGAGACGCCGCCGAGGTAGCCGAGCGGCAGCCCGAACTCGTCGAGGACGGGAGAGGCGTCGGCGTAGGTGGGGTCCTGGCCGTACAGCGTGTACGGGTCGGTGCCGCTGATGGCCGTCAGTACCGGTGCGAGGAGCGCGACCGCGAAGAAGAAAATCACTACCGCGGCGCAGAACATGCCAGTACGGTCACGCTTGAAGCGCTGCCACATCAACTGCCCGGGAGAGCGGCCCTCGAGCTTCTTCACACCCTTGACGGGCGTGCCGTTCGGCTCGAGTTCGGGGTCCAAGGCAATTGACGGCCCGGAGCCCTCGGCCTTGGTTGGACTGGTCATCTTTGTTCTTCCCCCGGGGGATGGAGAGTTGAGCGCAGCACAGATACCGGCAGGTTCTGTGGTTTCAGGGAACTTTCAGCGAGTTGGTCAACGCGCGTCAAGGGCGGAAGGCATAGGGATCTCCCTACCGCCGAAATTTTGGGCAAAAATTGCAGAGAATGACACCTACGCGCGCTTGACAGGTGAGACGCATCCCCGTCAAAACGGTCATTTGTGTAGGTAATTTCGTTTACGTGTCCGAAACTTGATTGGGCATTGCCCGATATGCGAACGCCGCCGCTTCGTTGCCACCGTTGTCCGAACTGAACCGTTTTCACCGTACGCGCATACGCCGAAGGCCCGGCTCCCACCGTGCGGGGAACCGGGCACTTCGGTCGGTCGGCGGGAGAGCCCCGCAGGAGGCCCTCACGGCCCCCGGAGCGAGCTCCGGGGGCCGTGGAGGTCCGGGTCAGCCGTGCTTGGCGCGGCTCGCCGCGCGGCCCCGCTCACGGGCGTCCAGGTTGACCTTGCGGATGCGCACGGACTCCGGGGTGACCTCGACGCACTCGTCGTCGCGGCAGAACTCCAGCGACTGCTCCAGCGAGAGCTTGCGCGGCGGGACGATCGCCTCGAACGAGTCGGCCGCGGCCGACCGCATGTTCGTGAGCTTCTTCTCCTTGGTGATGTTCACGTCCATGTCGTCGGCGCGCGAGTTCTCGCCGACGATCATGCCCTCGTACACCTCGGTGCCGGGGTCGACGAACAGCACGCCGCGCTCCTGGAGGTTCGTCATCGCGAAGGCGGTGACGGCGCCGGCGCGGTCGGCGACCAGCGAACCGTTGTTGCGGGTCGTCAGCGTGCCGAACCACGGCTCGTGGCCCTCGTGGATCGAGTGCGCGATACCGGTGCCGCGCGTACCGGTGAGGAACTCGGTACGGAAGCCGATGAGGCCGCGGGACGGGACGACGAACTCCAGGCGCACCCAGCCCGAGCCGTGGTTGGACATGTTGTCCATCCGGCCCTTGCGGACGCCCATGAGCTGCGTGACCGCGCCCATGTGCTCCTCGGGGACGTCGATCGTCATGCGCTCGACCGGCTCGTGCACCTTGCCGTCGATGATCTGGGTGACCACCTGCGGCTTGCCGATGGTCAGCTCGAAGCCCTCGCGGCGCATCTGCTCGACCAGGATGGCCAGCGCCAGCTCACCGCGGCCCTGCACCTCCCAGGCGTCGGGGCGCTCGGTGTCCAGGACGCGCAGCGAGACGTTGCCGATCAGCTCGCGGTCGAGGCGGTCCTTGACCTGGCGGGCGGTGACCTTGCGGTCCTTGACCGCGGCCTTGTTGTCCGCGCCCTTGCCGGTGGCGCCGCGGCCGACCAGCGGCGAGGTGTTCGTGCCGATGGTCATCGAGATGGCCGGCTCGTCGACCGTGATGAGCGGCAGCGCGATCGGGTTCTCGGGGTCGGCCAGGGTCTCGCCGATCATGATCTCCGGGATACCGGCGACGGCGCAGATGTCGCCCGGGCCCGCCTTCTCGGCCGGCTTGCGGGTGAGCGCCTCGGTCATCAGCAGCTCGGTGATGCGCACGTTGGACATCGTGCCGTCACGCTTGATCCACGTGACGGTCTGGCCCTTGCGCAGCTCGCCCTGCTCGACGCGCAGCAGCGCGATGCGGCCGAGGAAGTTGTCCGCGTCCAGGTTGGTGACGTGCGCCTGGAGCGGGGCCTCCTCGTCGTAGGACGGGGCCGGGACGTGCGACAGGATCGTGGAGAAGAACGGCTCCAGGCTGTCGCTGTCGGCCGGGACGGTGCCGTCCTCCGGCTTGGTGAGCGAAGCCACACCGTCACGCGCACACGCGTAGACGATGGGGAACTCGATCTGCTCCTCGTCCGCGTCCAGGTCCAGGAAGAGGTCGTAGGTCTCGTTGACGACCTCGTCGATCCGGGAGTCCGGGCGGTCCGTCTTGTTGATGCACAGGATGACCGGCAGGCGCTGCTGGAGCGCCTTGCGCAGCACGAAGCGGGTCTGCGGCAGCGGGCCCTCGGAGGCGTCGACGAGGAGGACGACCGCGTCCACCATCGACAGGCCGCGCTCGACCTCACCACCGAAGTCGGCGTGGCCGGGGGTGTCGATGATGTTGATCGTGATGACGTCGCCGCCATCCTTCGGGTGGTACTTGACCGCCGTGTTCTTGGCCAGGATCGTGATGCCCTTCTCACGTTCCAGGTCGTTCGAGTCCATCATGCGGTCGTCGAGCGACTCGGCGGCGTGCGCGGCGAAGGCACCGGCCTGCTTGAGCATGGCGTCGACCAGGGTGGTCTTGCCGTGGTCGACGTGGGCGACGATGGCGACGTTGCGGATGTCGTGGCGCGTGGCCATATTGAGGCGCTTCTCCCGGAGTGAGGTGACGGCCATCCGCTGCTGCGCGGGGCCCTGCCGGGCTGAAACGTGCCACGGCCTTACCCCATGGTACGGGGCCGCCGCCGCGGGGGCCGCGCGGGCTGGACCGGTCGGCTTCCGGAGTGCGGGCCGGTGGGGGCCGGCCGCGCCGTTCCCCGCGCCCCTCACGGGGCGCGGCCGCGCTCTCCACCTGCCGGTTCTACGACTTCTTCAGGAAGCCCATGTCCTCGTAGAAGGGGGTCTGGAAGCCGAAGGCCCCCGCGTTCGCGAGATTCGTGCGGGCCGCCACCAGCTGGGGTCGCTGGTAGAGGGGGATCGAGCCCGCGGCGGCCCAGATGCGGGCGTCGGCCTTGCGGACCAGGGAGCGGGACTCGTCCGGGTCCAGTTCGGCGATGGCCTGGTCGAACAGCTGGTCCACCTGGTCGGTGCCGACGCGCGTGAAGTTCTGCTCGACGTTCAGGGAGCCGTCCGCCGCCGGGACCGGCTTGGAGTAGATGGGGCGGGCGTCCGTCGCGGGGAACGCGGACGCGGGCCACGAGTACAGCGCCAGGTCGTACTGGCCCGAGGCGATGTGGTCCTTGAAGTAACTGTCGTCCGCGACCTTGGAGATCTCCGTACGGATGCCGACGCGCTCCAGCATCCGGGCGATCCGCTCCCCCACCGCCCGCAGCGACTGCGATCCGGGGCCCGAGGGGAGCACGAAGCGCAGCGACAGCGGCTTGCCCTTCTTGGCGAGCGGCCCCGCGGCGGCACGCCCCGGGGCGGCCGTGCCCTTCGGCGCGTACGCCCCCAGGGCGCCGGGTTCCAGCCGCTTCCCGCTGTTTCGGGCGAGGTTCTCCTCCCGCTGCCCGCCGTCCCGCTCCTTCCCGGCCACACGGCGCTCCGCCAGTTCCGCCGACTGGACGAGGAGCGCGGCCCGCTGCAGTTCGACCAGGGGCGCGGGTGCGAGCACGGCGGAGCCGGCGTCTCCGCCGGGCCGGGCGTCGCGCGCGGCGCGGGGTGCGCCGCGCGGCTTGTCGTCCGTCCCGCCGACGATGTACGTGCCGTCGTCGGCCGTGCCGTCCGCGTCCTCGGAGCTCTCGGCGCCGGCCGCCTTCCTCGACTTCTTCTTCTCCTCCTTCACGGGCCCGCCCGCCACCCACCCGGCGTCGGAGAGCAGGGCCTGCGCCTCCTCGGTGTCCTGCCCGCCGAGCGCTCCGCTGCCGTCGGCGTACGCGTGCTGTCCGGCGAGCGCGAGGTGGCTGCCGACCGGCTCGGCGGGCAGGCCCAGCGGCTTCAGCACGACCTGGGCGAGCTCCTCGCGGTCCAGGGCGCGGGCCACGGCCCTGCGGACCCGTTCGTCGGCGAGCGGGCCCTCGGAGCCGTTCAGCGCGAGCTGCGTGAAGGACGGCTCAAGGGATTTACGGACCGTGAAACCGCGCAGGGAGGACTGCTGGCCGGCGTACTTCAGGGCCGCCCTGGCACGCTTCTTGCGGGCCGTGGTCTCCTCGTCGGCCGCCTCCTCGTCGGAGCCGTGCGCGATCGCCCAGGACCGCAGTGCCCGGCCCGGGGTGAGGGCGGCGCCGGGACCGTGGGTGAGCGGAGCGCCCCCGGCCGCCCCCTCCTTCCGGCCGGCGGACGTGATGCGCCGTGCCTCGGACGCGTCGATCTCCGCCAGGTCGAGCCGGCCGCCGGCCAGCGCGGCGGCGCGCTTCTCCCGGGGCACGGCCCGCAGGACCAGCTCGGAGAGCTTGGCGGGACGGCCCCACCAGCGGGGGTTGCGTTTGAGGGTGACGTCACCGGACGCGCGGTCGACCTCGTCGACGGTGAAGGGGCCCGCGGTGACCCTCAGCCCGCGGCGGGCGCTGTCGTTGAAGGTGTCCGGCGTGCCCATGACGTCCTTCGGGTACAGCGGGGTGAACAGCGACTGCCAGTCCGCGTACGGCTTCTTGAAGGTGACCCGCACCTCCAGGTCGCTCGCGCCGCGTTCGATCTTCTCGATGCGGTCGTAGCCGGCGTTGCGGGCCGTCCAGTAGGCGGTGTCCCTGCCGGACAGGGCGCGCCACTGGGCGGCGAAGTCCGCGGCGCCGATCTCGCGGCCGTCGCTCCAGACGGCCTGCTGGGCGAGCTTGTAGAGCACGACCTGCCGGGGCTCGCGCTCGACGACCTTCGCCGACTCCAGGTAGTCGGGGTTGCGCTGCGGCCGGCCGTTCACGTCGAGGCGGTACAGCGCGGGCAGTACGGCGCCGGCCACCCGGGAGGTGGCGGGGTCCGCGTCCGCCTGGAAGGTGTTCAGGGTCTCCGGGACGCTGTCCACGGCCCAGTGCAGGGTGCCGCCGTCGGCGATCCGGTCGCGCTTCGCGGCCGCGATGTCCTGACCGGCGGACAGCCGGTCCGCCTCGTCCTGCTCGCTGCATCCGGCGAGGGCGGGCACCGCGAGGACACCCGCCGTGAGGAACGCGACCGAGCGCGCCACCGCGCGCAGTCCGACGCCGTCGTGGGACATGACTGGTACCTCCGGGGGGCCGCTCCACGGGTGAACACGGGTGGTCTGATCACGTCTGGCGGTATTTGGTGTTGATCAGATCTATGCGGCCACTGAAGAGGAAAGGATTCGGCACCGGACGGCGACACGGCGACGGGACCGGGTAACCCCACCCGTGCGGCGCAACGGCCGGGGCCGTTGCGCCGCACGGGTGGGGCCGGGCTCGAGGTTCTCTGCCGGGTGCGGGTCGCGTGTGGCCGCCCGCGCGGTTCCCCGCGCCCCTGAAGGGCGCCGGCCCCGTCTTCCAGGGGCGCGGGGAACCGCGCGAACGGCCCCCGCCGGTCCGCACCCGAAAAATCCACGCCGCCCGGCCCGCCGTTCCGGAAGCCCGGCCCTGCCCGCCCCTCCGGAGCGGTCCGCGCACCCACGCGCCCCGGCCAATCCCTGCACATCCCTTCACACCGGCACGTGTGGCACGTCACACTCGCAGGCGCATGAACGTTGCCGCCTTGGGCCGGTGGGCCCGCGGAAGTGAGGGCAAGTCATGTCCGTGCACGACGACCTGACGTCAGTCCAGCGCTGCCTCGACGACCTCGTGCGGTCGGTGAAGCGCCTGGAACAGCAGCTGAGCGGGGGCGGCCTGGAGATGCGCAGGGTGCGCACCGACGCCGACCACCTGCGCGAGAGCGTGGCGCTGCTCCGCGAGGCCGCACCGGGCCTCGCCCGGCCGAAGCGCGCCGACCTCGTGTCCATCCCCGACACCCCGTACGACAACAGCCTGTGGACGGACTCCGACGACGAGGGTCTCGGCGCGGGCCACCGTCACACCCCCTGACCCCCGACCGGAGCTCTCCTTGGCCACTGGTACGGAACCCCAACCGAAGAGCGGCGGCGTACGCGGTGGTACGCGCGCCGCGATCAGCGCCCCGCACCTGCGCACCGACCGCTGGTGGCTGGCGCCCGCCGTGACCGCGGCCGGGCTGCTGGCCTTCGTCGTCTACTCGACCTGGCGGGCGTTCGCGAACAGCGACTACTACGCGGCCCCCTACGTCTCACCGTTCTACTCCCCGTGCCTGGCGGAGAACTGCGTGCCGATGCGGAACGGGCCCAACTGGGAGGTCCTCGGCAGCTGGTGGGGCCTGTCCCCCGCCCTGATCGTCCTGATCTTCCCGCTCGGCTTCCGGCTGACCTGCTACTACTACCGCAAGGCCTACTACCGCGGCTTCTGGGCGTCGCCACCGGCCTGCGCGGTCGCCGAGCCGCACAGGAAGTACTCCGGCGAGACCCGCTTCCCGCTGATCGCGCAGAACATCCACCGCTACTTCTTCTACGCGGCGGTGCCGGTCGCCGGGATCCTCACGTACGACACGGTGCTCGCCTTCCGGGACGAGGACTACGCGTGGGGCCACATGGGGCTCGGCACGCTCGTGTTCCTGGTCAACATCACGCTGATCTGGGCGTACACCCTCTCCTGCCACTCGTGCCGGCACATCGTCGGCGGCAAGCTCAAGCACTTCTCCAAGCACCCGGTGCGCTACCGGACCTGGCAGCTCGTCGGCCGCCTCAACGCCCGTCACATGCAGCTCGCGTGGGCCTCGTTGATCAGCGTGGCGCTCGCCGACTTCTACGTGTACCTGCTCGCGTCCGGGGCCTTCGACGATCCGAGGTTCTTCTGATGTCCGTGGTCGACCGCCAGGAGTGGGACGTCGTCGTGGTCGGTGCCGGAGGAGCCGGCCTGCGCGCGGCGATCGAGGCACGCGAGCGCGGGGCGCGCACGGCCGTGATCTGCAAGTCGCTGTTCGGCAAGGCGCACACGGTGATGGCCGAGGGCGGCATCGCGGCCGCCATGGGCAACGTGAACTCGCGCGACAACTGGCAGGTCCACTTCCGCGACACCCTGCGCGGCGGCAAGTTCCTCAACCAGTGGCGGATGGCCGAGCTGCAGGCGCAGGAGGCCCCCGACCGGGTGTGGGAACTGGAGACCTGGGGCGCCCTCTTCGACCGTACGGCGGACGGGCGGATCTCCCAGCGCAACTTCGGCGGGCACGAGTACCCGCGGCTCGCGCACGTCGGCGACCGTACGGGCCTCGAACTGATCCGCACGCTCCAGCAGAAGATCGTGTCGCTGCAGCAGGAGGACTTCAAGGAGACCGGCGACTACGAGTCACGGCTGAAGGTCTACCAGGAGTGCACCGTCACCCGGATCCTCAAGGAGGACGACCGGGTCTCGGGGACCTTCTGCTACGAGCGGGAGTCCGGCCGGTTCTTCGTGCTGGAGGCGCCCTCGGTCGTGGTCGCCACCGGCGGCATCGGCAAGTCCTTCAAGGTGACGTCGAACTCGTGGGAGTACACCGGCGACGGGCACGCGCTGGCGCTGCTCGCGGGCGCGCCGCTGCTGAACATGGAGTTCGTGCAGTTCCACCCGACGGGCATGGTCTGGCCGCCGTCCGTGAAGGGGATCCTCGTCACGGAGTCGGTGCGCGGGGACGGCGGGGTGCTCAGGAACTCCGAGGGCAAGCGGTTCATGTTCGAGTACATCCCGGACGTGTTCAAGGAGAAGTACGCGCAGTCGGAGGAGGAGGGCGACCGGTGGTACGAGGACCCGGACCACAACCGGCGGCCACCCGAACTGCTGCCCCGTGACGAGGTGGCGCGGGCCATCAACTCCGAGGTGAAGGCGGGCCGCGGCTCGCCCCACGGCGGTGTGTTCCTCGACGTCTCCACCCGGATGCCCGCCGAGGTGATCCGGCGCCGGCTGCCGTCCATGTACCACCAGTTCAGGGAACTCGCGGACGTCGACATCACCGCCGAGGCGATGGAGGTCGGACCGACCTGCCACTACGTGATGGGCGGGATCGCCGTCGACTCGGACACCACGGCGGCGCGCGGGGTGCCGGGGCTGTTCGCGGCCGGTGAGGTCGCGGGCGGTATGCACGGCTCCAACCGGCTCGGCGGGAACTCGCTCTCCGACCTGCTGGTGTTCGGGCGCCGGGCCGGACTGCACGCGGCGCGGTACGCCACCGGGCTCGCCGGGAGCCGCCCCCTCGTCGACGAGGTCCAGATCGACACGGCCGCCGCGGAGGCACTGCGGCCCTTCTCCGCCGAGGGGCCCGCGCCCGGCGAGGAGGACGGCCGGCCGCCGGAGAACCCGTACACCCTCCACCAGGCGCTCCAGCAGGCGATGCACGACCTCGTCGGCATCATCCGCCGGGGGGCCGAGATGGAGAAGGCCCTGGAAAAGCTCGCGGACCTGCGGCTGCGGGCGCGGCGGGCCGGGGTCGAGGGGCACCGGCAGTTCAACCCGGGCTGGCACCTCGCGCTCGACCTGCGGAACATGCTGCTCGTCAGCGAATGCGTGGCACGGGCCGCGCTGGAGCGTACGGAGTCGCGCGGCGGCCACACCCGCGAGGACCATCCGGCGATGGACCGGGCGTGGCGGCGCGTCAACCTGCTCTGCCAACTGACCGATCCCACGGGCAGCCTGGCCGCGACGGACCCCGTGCACGGCCAGATCGACCTCGTCCGGGAGACCGCCGAACCCATCCGCCCCGACCTGCTCGCCCTCTTCGAGAAGGAGGAGCTGGTCAAGTACCTCGCCGAAGAGGAGCTCCACGAGTGAGCAGTTACGAGGCCCGCTTCAAGGTGTGGCGCGGAGACGTCGGGGGCGGCGGCCTGGAGGACTTCGGGGTCGAGGTGAACGACGGCGAGGTGGTCCTCGACGTCATCCACCGCATCCAGGCGACCCGGGCCCCGGACCTCGCCGTGCGCTGGAACTGCAAGGCGGGCAAGTGCGGTTCGTGCTCGGCGGAGGTCAACGGCCGGCCGCGGCTGCTGTGCATGACCCGCATGTCGGTGTTCACCCGGGAGGAGACGATCACCGTCACCCCGCTGCGGGCCTTCCCGGTGGTGCGCGACCTCGTCACCGACGTCGGCTTCAACTACGCGAAGGCGCGGGAGGTGCCCGCGTTCGTGCCGCCGGACGGCCTCGGCCCCGGCGAGTACCGGATGATGCAGGAGGACGTGGACCGCCCGCAGGAGTTCCGCAAGTGCATCGAGTGCTTCCTGTGCCAGGACACCTGTCATGTGGTGCGCGACCACGAGGAGAACAAACCGGCCTTCGCCGGTCCGCGCTTCCTGATGCGGGTGGCCGAGCTGGACATGCACCCGCTGGACGCGGCCGAGGACAACGGCCTGGACCGCAAGAGGACCGCCCAGGACGAGCACGGGCTCGGATACTGCAACATCACCAAGTGCTGCACGGAGGTCTGCCCCGAGGGCATCAAGATCACCGACAACGCGCTGATCCCCCTGAAGGAACGCGCGGTCGACCGGAAGTACGACCCGCTGGTCTGGCTGGGGTCGAAGATCAGGAGGCGCTCCCCGGGGGACTGAGGCGGCGGGCGCGGGACGGCGGGGCGGGCAGCGCCCCCGGGAGCGGGCGGGGTCAGAAGAGGCTCAGCAGGGCCGCCGCCGGGTCCGCGAGGCCCTTCCCCTCGTGGGGCAGGGGCAGTTCGAACCACACCGTCTTCCCGCGCGGTGTGCGGCGCGAGCCCCAGGCGGCGCTGAGCAGGCCCACCAGCTGGAGGCCGCGGCCGCCCTCGTCCGTGTCGCGGGCCCGGCGGCGGCGGGGCTGGACGAGCCCGGCGTCCCAGACCTCGCAGACCAGGGTGCGGTCGAGCAGCAGCCGCAGCCTGATCTCCCCCTCGCCGTAGCGCAGGGCGTTGGTGACCAGCTCACTGACGAGCAGTTCGGCCGTGTCGACGAGCGGCTCCAGGTCCCAGCCGACCAGCTGGTTGCGGGCGAACTCGCGGGCGCGGCCCACACTGCGCGGCTCGCGCGGCAGCGTCCAGTCGCCCACCGACTCGGCGGACAGCCCCTGGACACGTGCCATCAGCAACGCGATGTCGTCCTCGCCGTGGTGCGTGTCGAGGGTGCTCAGGACGTGGTCGCAGACGTCCTCCAGCGGCTCGGAGGGGTCCGTGAGGGCCCCCACGAGGGACTGCAGGCCCTCGTCGAGGGGGTGGTCGCGTGATTCGACCAGGCCGTCCGTGTAGAGCGCCAGGAGGGCCCCCTCGGGCAGTTCGACCTCCACCTCCTCGAAGGGCTCGCCGCCGACGCCGAGCGGCATCCCCGGCGGTACGTCGAGCATGAGCGCGCTCTCGCCCGGCTCGACGAGGACCGGCGGGAGGTGGCCGGCGTTGGCGAACGTACAGCGCCGGGTGACGGAGTCGTAGACCGCGTACACGCAGGTGGCGAGGTACACCTCGGACAGGTCGGCGTCCCGGGACTGGCGGGCACCGCGCGTAGACTGCTGGGTGCCGCCCGGCGTGCCCAGACCGCGGGCGATCTCGTCCAGCGCGGAGAGCACCTCGGCCGGTTCCAGGTCGAGCAGGGCCAGCGTGCGTACGGCCGTGCGCAGTTCGCCCATCGCGACGGCGGCGCGCAGACCGCGCCCCATGACGTCGCCGACGACCAGCGCCGTGCGGTGCCCCGGCAGCTCGATGACGTCGAACCAGTCGCCGCCGACCTCGGTGGCCGCGTTGCCGGGCAGGTAGCGGCAGGCGATGTCCAGGCCGGAGGCCTCCGGGTCGCCGGGCGGCAGCAGGGAGCGCTGCAGGATGAGGGCGCGTTCGTGCTCGCGGCGGTACAGGCGGGCGTTGTCCATGCAGACGGCGGCCCGGGCGGCCAGCTCGACCGCCAGCGCCCGGTCGCGCTCCCCGAACGGCTCGCTGCCCTTCGTACGGGAGAACTGGACGATGCCGACCACCGTGTCGTGGGCGACCATCGGCACCGCGAGCGTGGACTGGATCAGGTCGCCCTCCTCGGGAGGGACGGTCTGCGGCTTGGCGGTGCGCAGGGCGTCCGCGCAGACGGAGTTGAAGGCGAAACGGTGAACCGCGCCGACCCGCACGGGCTTGCGGCCGCCGACGAAGGGGGCGTCCGACACCGCGCTGGCGTAGGCGACCCGGCGCAGTTCCGCACTGCCGTCGGCGAGGCCGGGCGGGGTCTCGTCACCGGCGAGCAGGCCCTGGTAGAGGTCGACGGAGGCCAGGTCGCAGAAGCCGGGGACGGCCACGTCGAGGAGTTCGCGGGCCGTGGTCTCCAGGTCGAGCGAGTTCCCTATCCGCGCGCCCGCCTCGTTCAGGAGGGCGAGATTGCGCCGGGCCTGCGCGGCCTCGCGGGCGGCGGCGCGACGGGCGGTGATGTCGGTGCCCAGCCACGCGATGCCGATCGGACGGCCCGAACCGCCGTGCACGCGGTAGAGGTTGATGGACCAGTGACGCCGCTCGGTGGAACCGGGCACGGTGCCCGTGACCAGCATCTCGGTGACGGAGTCGCCCGTCTTCAGGACCCGGTGCAGTATCGCCGTGACGCGCTCGGACTCGCCCGGCGACAGGTAGTCCTTGACGGTGCGGCCGCGGTGGTCGTCGACCGTACCGCCGAAGATCGAGGCGAACCGCTGGTTGGCGCGGCGGATCCGCAGGTCCGGGTCGATCAGGAGGAAGCCGAAGGGAGATTGGCCGAAAATGGCCTGTGACGCGGCGAGATCCGTTTCGATGCTGCGGAGCGTGCGGACGTCGACGACGATGCACACGGCGGCCCGTTCGCCCTCCTCGGTCCGCGTCGGCATGACGTAGACCTCGGCGAGTCCCTCGGTGTCCGCACCGGTGCCCTCGGGGTCGGGCAGCCGGAAGGGGACCACACCGGTCCACTCCCTGCCGTCGAGGACCTCGGCCATCTTCCGCTGCCCGACGTCGCGCCTGTCCTCGGCGAGGAACGCCTCGACGGGGTCCATGCCCACGGCACGGTCGGCGCTGATGCCGAACAACTGCTCGGCGCGCAGGCTCCACTGGTCGACGAGGCCGTCGGGGCCGATCGAGAACGAGGCGACCTTGATGTAGTCGTAGATCGAGCCGGGCGGACTGCTCTGCCACACGACGTCACCGGGCGCGTCGCCGGATCCGTGACCGGTCACGGTCCCGGTCCCGGTCACGGATCCGGTCCCGTGACCATGACCAGCTCCGTCGGTGGGCGTACGGCCGGCCGCGCCACCGCGCGCGTCACCGCGCGCATCACCCGGCGCACGGCCGGACGCTCCGCCGCGCACCTCGCCGGAGGCTCCACCGGGCATCGCGACGCGCGCCCCGTCCGGGCGGCCTTGCGGCCTTGCGGCCGGCCCTCCGTCCGGCACGGCGCCGTCGCCTGTCGTCGCATCAGCCATCGCGCCGCCCGACGGGTCCTCGGACTCCGTGGCCTTCGCTGGTATCTCGCTCACGCGAACCGTCCCCTCCAGCTCACCGCGCCCGGCACCGGTCACCGGCAGCGGCTGCCCGCAGTATCCAGCACTACGGTGCCGCACAACACGGTGTTCACGATCACAGCACGGTCCCGATGCTTTTAGGACCGGCTGCGACAAACACTCCCAGTCTTCTAACCACGAGGCACCCCGTCGAACCACCGTCCGACGTGTCCTTGACTCCCGGACCGGCCCAGGCGGGCGGGCGCCGCCCCGGACGGAGTGCGATCAGCCGGGGAGGGCCAGCTCGAACCACACCGTCTTGCCCTTCTCACGGCCCGGTCTGGTGCCCCAGCGGTACGAGGAGTCCGCCACCAGCCGGAGACCGCGGCCGGTCTCGTCGTCGGGCCGGGCGGCACGCTCCCTGGGGAGGTCGGGCAACGGGTCGGAGACCTCCACCAGCAGGGTCCCGGCCGGCCCCGAGGGGCGTACGAGCCGCACTCCGATGGGACCGGTCGCATGCCGCAGGGCGTTGGTCACCAGCTCGCTGACCAGCAGCGCGGTCACATCGGTCAGAGCGTCGAGGCCCCAGGCGCACAGCTGCCCCCGGACGACGGTACGGGCGGTCCTGACAGCGCCCGGGTCCGCCGGAAAGGTCCACTCGGCGACATCGCCCTCGGTGTGGATCACGCAGATCACTCCCAGGCCAGAAGCGGGCCCTGTCCGGTTTCATGGGGTTAATGGGCACATACCCGATATCCCGGACGGAGTACCGTCCGGGCGGGTGCGTGGTGGCACGAACGGCGTACTCCGACTCGCACCAGTCACCACACGCGCCCCTGGCGGCCGAGCGTCCCACGTACGGAGCGCCTACCGCACCCCGCGGACCCGAGTACACGAAGTAGCGAAGGTCACACCTGCACGCCGCGCCCCTCGGTCCTCAAACGCCGGACGGGCCGACCGAGTCAGCCCGTCCGGCGTTTGAGGGCGAGCGCGCAGCGCGATCGCGGGGGGCCGGGGGCGCAGCCCCGGGGCGGGGACGGGAAAGGGCGGCGGGGGCGAGAAAAGCCCGCTCACACGCCCCGCACGACTTCAAGCACCGCGGCCACATCCTGATCGAGCCACTCCACGTCCCACACCTCGTCAGGCGTCAGCCAACGCAACTCGTCATGGTCCTGCAAAGGCTTGGGCTCGGGCGATCCCTCCAGCAACCGAGCGGTCCAGACCCGCAGCACATACGGCTCCCGGAGCGGGAACTCCCCCGGCACCCGCCGAACCGCCTCCGCCTCGACCCCCAGCTCCTCCCGGAGCTCCCGCACCAGGGCCTGCTCGGAACCCTCCCCGGGCTCGACCTTCCCCCCGGGCAGTTCCCAGCGCCCCGCCAGCTCCGCGGGCGCACTGCGACGAGCCGCCAGAAGGCACCCGTCGCGCAACACGGCGGCCCCCACCACCACGATCCGTTCGGTCATGCGCGGGAGCCTACGACAGCCCCGCGGGCCCCTGGCACGCTCATCCGGCGCAGACGGCACAGACGGCCCGGATGCCGCGAACGGCCCGGACGGCGCGGACGGCGCGGCTCGTCCGGCACGGTTCACCTGGCGCCGTTCTGCGCGACCCGCTCCACCCAGTACAGCTGCTTGTGGCCGCGGGCATCGAGGCTGTCCGCCATCTTCTGCGCCTCACCCCTGGTCGCGTACCTGCCGACCCGGTAGCGATTGCCGTTGTCGTCCTGTCGTATGACGAGCCAGGGAAGTGTGATCGTGCCGTCGTTCATCGCACCCCTCCACTGCCCGCCCCCGGTTCGCGCCCAGCCCCGTCACATAAGGAAACCGCAATCCGCATATGCCGGAGCCTACGCCTTACCTTCACGCAGCGAATACGCCTTTACACAAAGAGGCACGCGCGGGGTAGGCAACCGGCCAGAACAGAGGGGGCGCATCCTTCCGGATGCACCCCCTGGTATCCCCCGTCGGTCCCGTCAGCAGCACAGGAACGGCATACGGCCCCTCACCGGAATCGACCGAATCCCACCGGCGCGTGTACCGAACCGGCGGCGCCCCCGCCGGACAGCCGCTCCCCCAGCGCGCCCCTCCGCCCCTCCGTCGCCCTTCCGCTCCCCTGTTTCACTCCACTTCACTTCACCGGCAGGTGGTACGCGACCCGGTACCGGTCCGCCGGTACGACCACGTCCGCCGTCTCGACCGGGCGGCCCGACGCGTAGTACGTCCGCTGGATGACCAGCACGACGTGGCCCGGCACACCCCCGAGCGCCGACAGCTCCTCGGCGAGGCCGGGCCTGGCGCCCACCTCCTCCGTGACGTTGTCCACGACCACGTCGATGGCGGCCATCCGCTCGACCACGCCCATCCCGCCGAGGGGCCCCTCCTCCGGGAGCATCACCGGGGTACGGCCCGTGACGGCGAGGGGCTCCCACGAGGTGGAGAGCATCATCACCTCGCCCGCGTCCCGGAACACGTACTTCGTACACATCACCCGCTCGCCGGCCTTGAGGCCGAGCCGCTCGGCGACGGCCCCGCTCGCCTCGGCCTGTGCGCTGTTCGACTCCCACGTACCGCGTGCCGCCGCGTCCGCCTGCTCCTGACGGAACGGGGTCGCACCGTGGTCCGACCGGTACCCGGAGCGGGCGATCCGGCGGGGCACCGGGCGCTCGCGCACGTACGTACCGGACCCGGAGCGGCCCTCGACCAGCCCCTCGGCCATCAGCACCTTGCGGGCCTCCAGGGCGACCGTGTCCGAGACCCCGTACTCGGCGCGGATGCGGGCCTGCGACGGGAGCCGGGTGTGCGGTGGCAGTGATCCGTCGACGATCTTCTTGCGAAGATCACCCGCGACGCGCAGATACGCCGGCTGCTCACCGAATGTCACTGGCCACTCCCCGTTGCGGTCGTACAGACAGCAACAGAGTGACGACCCTGGGTTGCGCCAGGCAAGCGGAGGCCAAAGATTCACTCGATGTGATGACGTCAGGCCATCAGGGGTTTTGGACCGGCACCCTCTCCCCGCGACGTCCTTCCGGCCACTCCGTCACACCTCGACGACGCCGTCTCCGGAGCCGTCGTCCGTACCGTCGCCGCCCTCACCCCTGCCGTTCCCGCCGCCCTCGCCGTCCCCGCCGTCCCCGCCGTCGTCGTAGGAGGCGGCGGGCGGGGTGGATGCGAGGCCCAGAGCCTTGCGTGCCGTGACCGTCTTCTTCCCGTCGGTGAGGGCGAGCGCGGCGCCGTAGTGCTCGTAGAAGGTGTTCGCGTCGGAGGTCTTCGCCGCCGCGTCCCACTCCTCCTTCGCCGCCTCCAGGTCCTCGACGATCGTGGCGACCGGCTTCCTCGCGTCGGCGGGCCATTGGTGGCCGCGGAGCATGCCGGTCTGTTCGGTGAGGGCGTCCGAGACCCTGGTGGCCCACTTCCTGTGACCGGGCAGGTCGTCCTCGACGTACGGCTCCTCCGGTGCCGAGTCCATCGCCACGTTCAGGACATGGGCGGCCTTCAGGTAGGCGAGCTGGTCGGCGTCGAGGTTCGACCGGTCCTGGCGCAGCGACCCGGTCAGGCCGGCCTTCTCGTCCACGTTGCCGAACAGACAGCTGATCTCGCGGTCGCCGAAGTCCCAGCTGTCGCGCGTGGGCGTGAAGTAGTAGACGTCGACGTCGTCCGGGACGGCCCAGGAGTCCATCGCGTACGCGTACTGGAGGGTGTAGCACTTGCCGTCGGCGGCCTCGACGACGGCGTCGTCACCCGGGTAGGCGCCGTCCGCCATCTCGAAGGCGGCGAACACCTCGGCGTCGTGCTCGCCCTCGCAGGGCACCGTGTCGACGTCGTAGGCCATGCCTTCGAGGGAGTCGCCCCGGGTGTCGAAGCACTCGCCCGTGTCCACGGAGAAGACGGAGCCGCCCTCACCCGCCTCACGCGCGCCCTCCTCGAGCCCCTCCCGGAACCCGGACGCGCCCCCGGTGACGAGCGCGAGCACGAGGACGCCGCTGCCGATGCCCGACAGGACCATCCCGGCGACGGCCATGCCCTTGCCGCGCTCGCCCTTGTTCCCGATCTGCCGCAGCGCGAAGAACCCGAGGACCAGCCCGACGAACGGCAGGAAGCACAGCAGCCCGAGCACCAGCGCGCAGACGGCGAGCCCGTTGACGGGTGCCGGGGCGTTGTACGGGGAGTAGCCGTGCCCCCAGGCCTGGTACCCGTACGGAACCTGCCCCTGCGGCGGCGGATACGGCCCCGGCCCGGGGGGCCCGGGAGGGAACTGCTGCCCCGGATACGCGCCGTACGGACCGTACGAGCCCTGCGGAGGCGGACCCTGCGGCGACCGGCCCTCCGGCGGCTGGGGGCCGGCGGGCGGGGGTATCTCCACTTGTACCGTGCTCCTCGTCCGGGGGGGGCGTGCATCCTGACGCACGGAACTGATGTACGACAGAGCGCATGGTAAGCAGGGCGTGGCCGGGGACGGAACGCGGGGGCGAAAACCGTGTCACGACAACCCGCCGGCAGCCGGGCCGGGCCGGTCCGGGCCGTCTAACCTGCGGAGATGACTCCCTTGCCGGATTGTTTCTGCCCGGTGGACGGCACGCGCGTCCCCACGGACTCGCTCGCATGGTGCTGCCCGGTCTGCCACGGCCCGCTCGACCTGGACTTCGCCCCCACCCCGGCGCCCCTCAAGTCCCTGACGGGCCGGGTGAACTCACTCTGGCGGTACACGGAGTGCCTGCCCCTGCCGGCCCCCACGGTGTCGCTCGGCGAGGGACGCACCCCGCTGGTCCAGCTGAGGGAGGGGGTCTCGGCCAAGCTGGACTTCCTGATGCCGACGCTCTCCTTCAAGGACCGTGGGGCGGTCGTGCTCGCCGAGCTGGCCCTGCGGCTGCGCCCCCGGCGGGTCGTCGCGGACAGCAGCGGCAACGCGGGCACGGCCGTCGCCGCGTACTGCGCCCGGGCCAGGCTGTCGTGCACGGTGTACGTCCCCGAGGGCACGTCCGCCAAGAAGCTGGAGCAGATCGGGGCGCACGGGGCTCGTGTCGAGGTCGTCCCGGGCGACCGCGAGGCGGCGGCGTCGGCGGCCCGGGCGGCGGCGGACGAGGAGGGCACGTTCTACGCCTCGCACGTCTTCAACCCGTACTTCCTGCACGGCACGAAGACGTACGTCCACGAGGTGTGGGAGGAGCTGGGCGGACGGCTCCCGGAGGTGCTCGTCGTCCCCGTCGGGAACGGCACGCTGCTGCTCGGCGCGGCACTCGCCGTCGCCGAACTGCACGCGGCGGGCCTGATCGACCGCAGACCCGCCCTGTACGCGGTCCAGGCGGCCGCCGTCGCCCCGCTGGCCCACGCCTGGCAGGAGGGCGCGGACGACCTGGCCGGGGTCACCCCGGCGGCCCCCACGTACGCCGAGGGCATCGCGATCCCCCGCCCGCCGAGGGCACGCCAGATCCTGCGAGCGGTCCGCGACTCCGGCGGCATGTTCCTCACCGTGACGGAGGACCAGCTCCGCCATGCCCAGACGGACCTGGCCTCACAGGGCCTGTACGTGGAATCGACGGCCGCGGCGTGCTGGGCGGCGATCCGCGAAACCCCCCTGCCCACCCGCACGACGATCCTCCCCCTGTGCGGAGCAGGCCTGAAATCAGGCCTGCCGACACCTCTTTAGGGGCCTTTAGGGGCGCGGGAAACAGCACAATCCTTTCGCCTCCCGGGACGCGGGGAACAGCGCAGTCTTTTCGCCTTCAGGGGCGCGGGGAACTGCGCAATCTTTTCGCCTCCAGGGACGCGGGGAACGGCGCAATCCTTTCGCCTTCAGGGGCGCGGGGAACTGCGCAATCTTTTCGCCTTCAGGGGCGCGGGGAACTGCGCGACCAGCCCCAACGCACCCGCACCCGCACCCGCACCCGCACAACAACCCCCGCTCCCACCCCCTCACCCTCCCAAAGAACCGCCGGAGGCCAACCGCTCCTGCTCCTCCTCGACAATCCGCCGAGCGATGGCCCCGTCGGAAACATCCACCGCGTCCGGCGAAGCCTCGGCCACATCGCTGCGCCGCGCGTACACATCGAAGAGCCGGTCCTTGCTCTCCAGAATCCGCAGCAACCGGTCGTCCACGGAATCCGTCGCCAGCATCCGGTGCACCTGGACCGACCGGACCTGCCCCATCCGATGCGCACGCGCGACGGCCTGATGCTCCAGCGTCGGCTTGACCTGCGGCTCGCACAGGATCACCACGGACGCGGCCTGCAGATTCAGCCCCACCCCGCCGGCCTCGATCTGGCAGAGCAGCACCGCGTGCCCCTGCGCATCCGCGAACTCGTCGACCATCTGCTGCCGCCGGGCGGCCGGGACCCCGCCCGCGACCGGCCCCACCACCGCCTCGCCCAGCACCCCCCGCACGGTGGCGAGCACATCCCGGAAATAGGAGAAGACGACGACCTTCACCTCATTGGCGGCGGCCTCCGCGATCAGCTCCCGCACCCGCTGCAGCTTCGCCGACTTCTCCGCGTGCACGTACGCGGCCCTGCGCATCGCCATGAAGTTCCCCGCGGCGACGGCCTCCCGGTAGGCGTCCTGGTCGGCGGCGCTGAACTCCTCCCACTCGTCGACCTGGACCAGCGCGGGGAGTTCGGTGAGTACGTCCTGCTGGTTGCGCCGCAGGTAGGCGGGGGCGACGGACCTGCGGAAGGTGTGCGGCCCCGCGACGACGTCGCTGCCCTGGATCTTCGGCACCAGCTCGGGCCGGAGGTAGCGGACGAGCGTACGGAACTCCTCGACCCGGTTCTCCATCGGCGTACCCGTGAGGAACAGGACGCGCTCGCAGCGGTCGGTCCAGCGCGCGACGGCACGGGAGCGGCGGGCCTGCGGATTCTTGACGTAGTGGGCCTCGTCGACGACGAGCGCGGCGGGGGCGTCCAGCGGATGCCGCTCGGCCTTCCTCGGGTCGGGCAGGCTGTGCAGCACGTCGAAGGTGGTGACGGCGACCCCGCCGCGCTCGCGCCACTCGGCGTACGCGTCCAGCCGGTCGGGGCCGTGCACGGGCACCGCGCGCAGGGTGCTGCGGGTCCCGATCTCGCGCGTCCAGTTGATGAGTACGCTCGCCGGGCACACCACCAGGAAGTGCCGGTGCCCGTCGGCGGCGAGGTGCGCGAGGACCGCGATGGCCTGGATCGTCTTGCCGAGCCCCATCTCGTCACCGAGGACCACCCGGCGCTGGGCGAGCGCGAACCGCGCGCCGAAGGACTGGTAGCCGCGCAGTGAGACCCGGCGGTGGGTGTCGTCGAGTCCCTGGGCGTGCACCCGGTCGGCGACCTCCGCCGGCAGGAAGCCCTCGGACGCCTCGACGTCGGGCGCGCTGCCGGCGATCTCGGCGAGCTGGCTGTAGTACTCCGCGGACCGCAGCTCGAAGTCCACCCACGCCTCGGCGTCGGACGCGGACTCCCGCAGCAGGTCGGTGGAGGCCTGCGTGAGCAGCATCGGTACGCCCTTGGAGACGGCGTCGGCGACGAGTGCCCGTATCTCGGCCGCCGCCGCGAGCGCGCTCTCCCGCGCGACCCTGCCCAGCAGCGCCATGCGCAGCCGGCCGGTGGCGGGCCGGGCCACCGGCAGGAGCGCCGTGAGCCTGCGCTCCAGTCCCCCGGCGGCGTCCACGGCCCGCCGCAGATCGGGCCCGGCCCCGACGATCCGCCGCAACGCGATGACCAGGGCGGTGGTCCGCGGCTCCGGATGGTCGACGTCGATGCGTACGGACACGGTCTCCTCAAGGGCCCGGGCGAGCTGCCGGGCGGCGGCGAGCGCCTGGTCGGCGGTCTGCGCCCCGACGCCCGGTATCTGCCGCAGCTCGTGCCGGCCGGCCTCGAACACCGGCCGTACGCTGCCGAATCCGGCGTTCTCCAGCGCCCCGAGCCGCAGCCGCCCCTCGGTGACGTCCTTCAGCCGGGCGACCGGAATTCCTTCGAGCTCCTGGGCGACCAGCTCGGCGAGGATCGGCGCGAGGGCGGCCCGTACCTGCTCCAGCGCACGCCGGTGATCGGCGAGGACCCCTTGCGCGAGCCCGACGAGCCGCTCCCCCCGGGCGACCACCTCCCGGGCCCGCCGCCCCACACCCACGGCTCCTCCGGCCGCCCTCTCGCCCCCGCCCGCGTCCTCCACCATGGAACCCCTCATACCCCGCCCACCCCGATCGACCGGCATCCTTCCACGCCCCACTGACAGCGCGGAGGCAGCCGACCGAGGCGCTCTCCCCGCCTTGTCCCCCGTCAGAGCTACGCGCAGGTGTCCACCGAGCGGTGACGACTCCCGGCCGCCGGATCCATAGCTTTCTCCTCAGCCCGCGGCGCCCGGACCGCGGCTCTGGTACGGGAGTGTTCATGAGGCTGGTCTGGCAACTTCTGGCGGTCGTGGCGGTCGCCTTCGTCGGCGGGCAGGCGGTGGCCGCGGCGGAGGACATGCCGTGGGTGCAGCTGGTCGTCGGCGTACCGGCAGCCGTGCTCGCGGTCCTCGTCTACCGGTGGGTGGTGGGACGGACCGAGCGCCGCCCGGTGACCGAACTGGCCCTGGCGGACGCCCCGGCCGCGCTGGGCCGCGGCACCCTGATCGGCGCGGCGCTGTTCGGGGCCGTCGTCGTCAACCTCCTCACCGCCGGGTACTACGAGGTCGACGGGATCGGCTCGGTGCCGGGCGCGGCGGGGCTGGTCGGCTTCATGGCCGCCGCCGCGGTGACGGAGGAACTGCTGTTCCGCGGCGTCCTGTTCCGCATCACGGAGGAGCGCACCGGCACCTGGATCGCGCTCGTGCTGACCGGCACGCTGTTCGGCCTGGTCCACCTGCTCAACCCCGACGCCGGTGCGTGGGGCGCCGTCGCCATCGCGATCGAGGCCGGCGGCATGCTCACCGCCGCGTACGTCGCCACCCGCAAGCTGTGGCTGCCGATCGGTCTGCACTTCGGCTGGAACTACGCCGCGGGCGGCGTCTTCAGCACCGAGGTCTCGGGCAACGACACCCCCCAGGGCCTGCTGGACTCCACGACCTCGGGCCCGACGCCGCTCACCGGTGGCGACTTCGGCCCGGAGGGCAGCGTGTACTCGGTGCTGTTCTGCGTCCTGGCGACCGTCGTGTTCATGTGGCTGGCCCGCCGGCGCGGCCACGTGGTGCCCCGCGGTGGACACACCGCCGGGCGGCCCGGCACCGCCGCTACACTCCCCCGATGATCGGACTGGCAACCAGATGGGTGACCAAGCTGGTGACCGGACTGCCGGTCGGACCGGTGACCAGGCTTCGTCGGGTCCTGGAGCGGTGGCGGCGTTCCGACGTCACCGTCCGGGACCTCCCGCTCGGGCTGTTGTTCCTCGCCACGCTGCTTCTGCCGTCGTTCCACGGGACGCAGATCGGCACCGTGCCGAGCCGTCCCTTCGACGCGACGGCCGTGCTGACCGTGGCCCTCGAAAGCCTCCCGCTCGCCGTGCGCAGGCGGTGGCCGGCCCTCTGTCTCGCCCTGGTGTCCCTCGGCTTCGCCGTCGACCAGATCCGCGGCTACCACTCGTTCGCGAACACCGCGCTGCCCATCGCACTGCTCAGCGCCGGAGCCCACCTGGAACGGCACCGGCGTATCGCCGCGGTCCTCTTCTCCCTGGCGTACGTGCCCTTCGCCGTCGCCCTCCACCGGCTCCGGGTGGGCGAACCGGTGAGTGAGTTCGTGACGTTCTACCTGGCGATGGCCCTCGCGTGGGGGATCGGGTCGTGGCTGCGCTCCACCCGGGTGACGGACGCCGAACGCCGCCTGCGCATCGCGGAGGACACCCGCACCGCCGAACGCACCCGGATCGCCCGCGAGCTCCATGACGTCGTCACCCACCACGTGACGGCGATGGTCGTCCAGGCCGAGGCGGCGCGCTACCTCACCGCCTCGCCCGAGCGCCTGGACCAGAGCCTGACCGCCGTCACCGACACCGGCCGCCGGGCCATCACCGACCTGCGGCACCTGCTCGACCTGCTCAACCCCGACCACGGCGTCCAGCAGGGCGGCGAGGCCAGGACGCCGCCCGCCGGCAGGCTGCTCACGCTCGTCGAGCAGACGCGCCGGGCCGGGCAGCCGGTGGAGTTCACCGAGGAGGGCACGCCGGCCGAGTCGACCGGCAGCGCCGAACTCGTCGCCTACCGGGTCGTACAGGAAGCCCTCACCAACGCCCTCAAGTACGCGCACGGCAGCCGCACCTCGGTCCGGGTGCGGCACGCCCGCAGGGAGATCACCGTGGAGGTCAGCACGGACGGCGACGGCTCCGGCTCACGGACCGGGTCCCCGGGCGGAAGCGGCCGGGGCCTGGCCGGCCTGCGCGAACGGGTCGACGTCCTGGGCGGCGACTTCACCGCGGCACCGGGGACGACCGGCGGCTTCGTGGTACGGGCACGCATCCCGGCCGGAGTTCTTTCATGACGTCCCCGACCGCCCCGATCCGGGTCCTGGTCTGCGACGACCAGGTACTGATCCGCACCGGCCTGGTGACGATCATCGACGCCCAGCCCGACCTGGAGGTGGCGGGTGAGTGCGGCGACGGGCGGACGGCGGTCGACCTCGCCGCCCGGGTCCACCCGGACGTGGTGGTGATGGACGTGCGCATGCCGGTGCTCGACGGCATCGAGGCCACCCGCCTGCTGGCCGGCGCGGGCGTGCCGAACCCCGTCAAGGTGCTCGTGGTGACCACGTTCAACCTGGACGAGTACGTCTACGAGGCGCTGCGCGCGGGCGCGAGCGGCTTCCTGCTGAAGGACGCCCCGCCGGACCGGCTCCTGCACGGCATCCGCACGGTGGGCACGGGCGCGGCCCTGCTGGACCCGGAGGTCACGCGCCGCCTGGTGGGCAGATACGCGTCCCGCATCCGCCCGACGGACACCACGCCCTCCGACATCCCCCTGACCCCCCGCGAACTGGAGGTCCTGCGCCTGATCGCAAATGGCCTCTCCAACAGCGAGATAGCCACGGCCCTGGTCATCAGCCCGGAAACGGTGAAGACCTTCGTCTCCCGCATCCTGACGAAGCTCAACCTCAGGGACCGCGTCCAGGCGGTGGTGTACGCGTACCGGCGGGGGCTGGTGACGTAAGCGGATCCCCGGGGCCGTCCCGGCAACCCGCGGGACCGCCACGCACTCCGACGAGAACAGGCAAGGGTCAGACCCGAAGGCCTGACCCCTGACCTGGGTTTCCTTGACCTGACCAGCCACTTCGGCCGATCAAGGAATCAGCCGCTACACGTTGAAGCGGAACTCCACCACGTCCCCGTCCTGCATCACGTAGTCCTTGCCCTCCATGCGGGCCTTGCCCTTGGCGCGGGCCTCGGCGACCGAGCCCGTTTCGACCAGGTCCTCGAAGGAGATGACCTCCGCCTTGATGAAGCCCTTCTGGAAGTCGGTGTGGATGACTCCGGCGGCCTCGGGGGCGGTGGCGCCCTTCTTGATGGTCCAGGCGCGGGATTCCTTCGGGCCGGCCGTCAGGTAGGTCTGCAGGCCGAGGGTGTTGAAGCCGACGTGCGCGAGGGTCGCCATGCCGGGTTCCTGGACGCCGACCGACTCCAGGAGCTCCCTGGCGTCCTCCTCGTCGAGCTCGGCGAGGTCCGCCTCCAGCTTGGCGTTGAGGAAGATCGCCTCGGCGGGGGCGACCAGGGCGCGCTGCTCGGCCTTGAAGTCGTCGTCGACCAGCTCGTCCTCGTCGACGTTGAAGACGTAGAGGAACGGCTTCGTGGTGAGCAGGTGCAGGTCGTGCAGCAGCTCGTCGTTGCCGGAGCCCTGGACGATGCCCGCGGAGAACAGGGTGTCGCCCTTCTCCAGGATCTCCTGCGCCGCCTCGATCGCCGCGACCTTCGGGCCGACGTCCTTCTTGATCCGGGACTCCCGCTGGAGGCGCGGCAGGACCTTCTCGATGGTCTGCAGGTCCGCGAGGATCAGCTCGGTGTTGATCGTCTCGATGTCGTCCTTGGGCGAGACCTTGCCGTCCACGTGCACGACGTTCTCGTCCTTGAAGGCGCGGATGACCTGGCAGATCGCGTCCGACTCGCGGATGTTCGCGAGGAACTTGTTGCCCAGGCCCTCGCCCTCGGAGGCACCCTTCACGATGCCCGCGATGTCGACGAAGTCCACGGTCGCGGGGAGGATCTTCTGCGAGCCGAAGATCTCCGCGAGCTTGGTCAGCCGGGCGTCGGGGACACCGACCACGCCCACGTTCGGCTCGATCGTGGCGAACGGGTAGTTGGCCGCCAGCACGTCGTTCTTGGTCAGGGCGTTGAAAAGGGTCGACTTGCCGACATTCGGCAGACCGACGATTCCGATCGTGAGCGACACGTTGCGACTTCCCGTACGTGAGGGTGTGGGGGCGGGCGGGGGCCGGGACCACGAGGACCGGGCTCGGACGGGCCCGCGTCCTCCACTGCGTGACGCGCGGGCCGATCCACCAGTCTACGGCGTGCGGCACCTCCCACCGGCGACGTATCGAACGCTTGGCCAAGCTCGGCCAAAGCGCGTGTCCCGACGCCCATTCCACACATAACCCGACCTAAGTTGGACCAGTGGAGCAACACAGAACGCGTCCTCCCCAGTCACGGCCGTCACGCGGCGGCACTCCCCTCCCCCCGCAGGCCGGACGCGGCGGCACCCGTACGGCCCGGCAGGCAGGCGCCCGGTCCGGAACCAGGTCCGGGGCCAAGGCCGCGACCAGGGCCGGGGCCGGTGTCCCGCGGGCCTGCGCGCCCGTCTCACCGCTCGTGCAGGCGGTGCGCCGGTTCCCGAACCCCCGGCTCACCGGGCTGGGCAGCGGGCTGTTCTGCACCGCGTCGATGTTCACGCTGGCCTGCCTGGTCCAGCTGCTCTTCGGGGCGTCGATCGTCGTCTACGGAGTGCTGTTCCTGCCGGTCTGCGCGCTGACCGCGGTGTGGGTGCGGCGGGCCGACCTGGTCACCGCGGTCGTCGCCGTACCGATCGCCTTCGCCGTCGGCCTCCTGCCGATCGCGGACAGCGACGGCGGCTTCGGCGGCCGGCTGATGGGACTCGTCACCGCTCTCGCGATGCACGCGGGGTGGCTGTACGGGGGAACGCTGGTGGCCGGGGTCATCGTGACCGTCCGCAAGGCGCGGATGATGACCCGCAAGGCCGCACAGCGACGCCGTACGGCCTGAAGGCGGTCATCCATCCGGAGACCTCGGCCCGGACTCGGACCTGGACCTGGACCTGGACCCGGTCGTCACCCGCAGACCTGGTCCGGCCCGTCGGCCGGAGCACCTACTTCGTCTGCGCCGCCCGCATCGCCGCGCCCACGATCCCCGCGTTGTTCTGCAGCTGGGCCGGCACGATCTCCGCCTTGATGCCCTCGATCAGCGGCAGGAACTTCTGCGCCTTGCGGCTGACACCGCCGCCGATGATGAACAGCTCCGGCGAGAAGAGCATCTCCACGTGGGCGAGGTACTTCTGGACGCGGTGCGCCCAGTGCTCCCAGGAGAGGTCGTGGTCCTCCTTGGCCTTCGTGGAGGCGTGCTTCTCCGCGTCGTGGCCGTTCAACTCGAGGTGGCCCAGCTCCGTGTTCGGAACGAGGGTGCCGTCCACGAAGAGGGCGCTGCCGATCCCCGTACCGAAGGTGAGGAGGAAGACCGTGCCCCGGCGGCCCTTGCCGGCGCCGAACTCCATCTCCGCGACGCCCGCCGCGTCCGCGTCGTTCAGCACGGTCACCGGGAGGCCGCCCAGGCGGTCGCCGAGCAGGGCGCGCGCGTCGGTGTCGATCCAGGCCTTGTCCACATTGGCCGCGGTACGGATGGTGGAGCCGCCGGTGACCACGCCGGGGAAGGTGATCCCGACCGGGCCCGTCCAGCCGAAGTGGCCGACGACCTCCTTCACCCCGTCCGCCACCGCGTCGGGTGTCGCCGGGTGCGGCGTGAGCACCTTGCAGCGCTCCTCCGCCAGGTCGCCCCGGTCCAGGTCCACGGGAGCGCCCTTGATCCCTGATCCACCGATGTCCACGCCGAAGATCTGCATGGCTCCACGTTACTTCGGGAGACGGACCGTCACGCGCCCGAGGGGGTGGTTCCGGTGCGCTCCGCGACCAGGGCGGCGGCCTCCGCGCGCAGATCGCGGCGCAGCTCCTTGGGCAGCGAGAACGTGATGGACTCCTCGGCCGCCTTGACCAGTTCGACGTCCTCGAAGCCGTGGGTGGTGAGGTACTCCAGGACCTGCTCGACGAGGATCTCCGGCACCGAGGCACCGGAGGTGACGCCCACCGTCGTGACGCCCTCCAGCCAGCTCGCGTCGATCTCGTCGGCGAAGTCCACCAGGTACGCCTCCCGCGCGCCCGCGAGCTTGGCGACCTCGACGAGCCGTACGGAGTTGGAGGAGTTGCGCGAGCCGACCACGATGACGAGGTCCGCCTGCTCACCCATCTGCTTCACCGCGAGCTGACGGTTCTGCGTGGCGTAGCAGATGTCGTCGCTCGGCGGGGAGATGAGCTGCGGGAACTTCTCCTTGAGGGCGTCCACCGTCTCCATGGTCTCGTCGACCGACAGCGTCGTCTGGGAGAGCCAGACGACCCTGGACGGGTCGCGGACCTCGACCTTGGCCACGTCGCCGGGGCCGTCGACCAGCGTGATGTGGTCGGGCGCCTCACCGGACGTGCCGATGACCTCCTCGTGGCCCTCGTGGCCGATGAGGAGGATGTCGTAGTCCTCGTCCGCGAACCGGACGGCTTCCTTGTGGACCTTGGTGACCAGCGGGCACGTCGCGTCGATGGTGGCGAGCCGGCCGGCCGCGGCCTCGTCGTGGACGACCGGGGCGACGCCGTGCGCCGAGAACATGACGATGGACCCCTCGGGGACCTCCGCCGTCCGTTCGACGAAGATCGCACCCTTCTTCTCCAGGGTCTGCACGACGTATTTGTTGTGGACGATCTCATGGCGGACGTAGATCGGGGCCCCGTACTGCTCCAGGGCCTTCTCGACGGCGATCACGGCACGGTCGACTCCCGCGCAGTAGCCACGGGGGGCGGCGAGCAGGACGCGGCGGCCGGTCGAAGCAGTCATGCCCCCATCGTAAGGGTGCGCCCAGGAGGTCGGGGATCACCTCTTTGGGGACACTGACCGGAGAGCGAAGAGCAGAGAGCGGAGAACGGAGAACGGAGAGCTGGGCGCGGGAAGCGGGAGGGGCGGACACGGCACGACTCTCGGAGGCACGGATGTCCCACTCGGAACCACCGGCCGGCGCGGCCGACGGGAAACAGGGCCCCGCGGAACAGGGGCACGCGGAACAGGGGCACGGGGAACAAGAACTGCGGCGCAGTCTCGGCTTCCGTGACCTGGTCGTGTACGGGCTGCTGTTCATCGCCCCCATGGCACCGGTCGGTGTCTTCGGCACCCTCGACGCCAAGTCCCACGGGGCGGTCGCGCTGGTCTACGTCGTCGCCACGGTCGCGATGGCGTTCACCGCCTTCAGTTACGCGCAGATGGTGCGGGTCGTCCCCCGGGCGGGCTCGGTGTTCGCCTACGCGCGCGTGGGGCTCGGCAGGGAGGCGGGGTTCGTCGCCGGCTGGATGGCGATGCTGGACTACCTCCTCATCCCGGCGGTGGCGTACCTCTTCTCCGGGATCGCCATGAACTCCCTGGTCCCCGGCGTCTCCCGGTGGGTGTGGACGGCGGTCGCGGTCGTCGTCACGACGCTGCTGAACCTGTGGGGCGTACGGACCGCCGCGCGCGTCGGTTTCCTCGTGCTCGCGCTGGAGGTCGTGGTCCTGCTCGTCTTCGTCGTGTCGGCGGTCGTGGTCCTCGCGCGCGACGGGGCGCAGCGGGGGTGGCTGTCGCCCCTCGCCGGGGACGGCTCCCAGGGGGCGTTCGCCCTGTCCGCGGTGCTCGGCGGCGTGTCGATCGCCGTGCTGTCGTACCTCGGTTTCGACGCGATCGCCTCCTTCGCGGAGGAGGTCACCGGTGGTTCGGAGAAGGTCGCGCGGGCGGTGCTGTTCTGTCTCGCCCTCGCCGGTGTGCTGTTCGTCGCGCAGGCGTACCTGATCGCCCTGCTGGAGCCGGTGTCGTCGGCGCAGCTCGCCGCGGATCCGGTCGGGCAGGGGTCGGCGTTCTACGACGCCGTGGACGCCTCGGTCGGTACCTGGCTGCACGACCTGGTGGCGGTGAGCAAGGCGATCGGGGCGGCGTTCGCCGCGCTGGCCGGGCAGGCGGCGGCGGGGCGGCTGCTGTTCGCGATGTCCCGGGAGCGGCGGCTGCCGCGGGCGCTGTCCCGGACGGACTCCGGGGTGCCGCGGGCCGCGCTGGTCTGCGCCGCCGTGATCACCCTGGTGGCGGCGGTGTGGGCCGCGCGGCGGGACGACGGGATGGACCGTCTGGTGTCGGTGGTCGACATCGGGGCGCTGACCGCCTTCACGCTGCTGCACGCGAGCGTGGTGGGGTGGTTCGCCGTGCGGCGGCGGGGCGGGCCCGTGGTGTGGTGGCGGCATGTGCTGGTGCCCGTCGTGGGAGCGGGGATCACCGTGCTGGTGATCCTCGAGGCGTCCGGGGCGGCGCAGGTGGTGGGGGCGGTGTGGTTCGTGGTGGGGGTGGTGGTGCTGGTGGTTCAGCGGGGGCGGGCGCCCGCGGCGGGCTGAGCCGGGTTTTCGGGGTGGCCGGGCGTGTCGGGTGGGTGCGGGTCCGGTGGGGGCCGGTCGCGCGGTTCCCCGCGCCCCTGAAAAGCGCAGGCCGCCCGTCGGGTGCGGGTCCGGTGGGGGCCGGTCGCGCAGTTCCCCGCGCCCCTGACGGGGCTGGAGCCCGGGCACGTCTTCAGGGGCGCGGGGAACCGCGCGCTCAGCCCTCACCGGCGTGCACCCGGCAATGACGCCGAGGTACGCCGGCGCTGTCGGCGGTGGCCGCTACGCTCGCGTCATGGCTCTCAATACGTCCGCCGACGCCCCCCTGCCCGTCGGTGAGGTGTCGCGGCTCATCGGGGGATGGATCGACCGGCTCGGCGCGGTGTGGGTCGAGGGGCAGATCACCCAGCTGTCACGGCGCCCGGGCGCCGGAGTCGTCTTCCTGACGCTGCGCGATCCGTCGCACGACATCTCCGTGAGCGTGACCTGCTACCGGCAGGTGTTCGACGCCGTCGCCGACGTGGTGGGCGAGGGCGCCCGGGTCGTCGTCCAGGCGAAGCCCGAGTGGTACGCGCCGCGCGGGCAGTTGTCGCTCCGGGCCACCGAGATCAAGCCCGTGGGTGTCGGCGAACTGCTCGCCCGGCTGGAGCAGCTGAAGAAGTCCCTCACCGCGGAGGGGCTCTTCGCACCCGAGCGCAAGAAGCCGCTGCCGTTCCTGCCCCAGCTCGTCGGGCTGGTCACCGGTCGCGCCTCCGCCGCCGAGCGGGACGTCCTGGAGAACGCGCGCCGCCGCTGGCCCGCCGTCCGCTTCGAGGTGCGCAACGTCGCCGTGCAGGGAGTCCACGCGGTTCCCCAGGTCGTCCAGGCCGTGAAGGAGCTGGACGCGCTCGACGAGGTCGACGTGATCATCGTGGCGCGCGGCGGCGGCAGCGTGGAGGACCTGCTCCCGTTCTCGGACGAGCAGCTCGTACGGGCGGTCGCGTCCTGCCGTACCCCGGTGGTGTCCGCCATCGGCCACGAGCCCGACAACCCGCTCCTGGACCACGTGGCCGACCTGCGCGCCTCCACCCCCACCGACGCCGCGAAGAAGGTCGTACCGGACGTCGGCGAGGAGTACGAGCGCGTCCGGTTCCTGCGGGACCGGGCCCGCAGGTGTGTCGGGGCCCTCGTCGAGCGCGAGGAGCGGGGCCTCGCGCATGCGCTGGCCCGCCCCTCGATGGAGGACCCTCACCGGATGGTGGACGAGCGGGCCGACCAGGTCTCCGCGCTCCTGGACCGCGGCCGCCGTACGCTCGGTCACCTCCTGGACCGGGCCGACTCGGAGCTGACGCACACGCACGCACGCGTGGTGGCCCTCTCCCCCGCCGCGACCCTCGAACGGGGGTACGCGGTCCTGCAGAAGTCCGACGGCCACGCCGTCCGCTCCGCGGACGAGGTGACGGCGGACGAGCCCCTGCGGGCGCGGGTCGCCACGGGCGAGTTCACGGTACGGGTCGATGTCCGAGGCAGACCCTAGGGTGGGCGCATGACCAGCACAACGGACGAGACGCTCGGGTACGAACAGGCGCGGGACGAGCTCATCGAGGTCGTACGCCGCCTGGAGACGGGCGGTACGACGCTCGAGGAGTCGCTGGCCCTGTGGGAGCGGGGCGAGGAACTGGCGAAGGTGTGCCGGCGCTGGCTGGACGGCGCCCGCGCCCGCCTCGACGCGGCGCTGGCCGAGGAGGCGGAGTCGGGCGAGGAGCAGAACGAGGAGTAAAGGCGCGGGGCGAGGACCGGGACGCGGGAGAAGGGGAGGGGGAGGGCCCGGGAGAGGAGGGCGGGGGACGGCGCCGACATAGGTGGGCAGGCCATGCAATTGTGAACCGGATCACCCCGGTCCAGTTTTCGTTGAAAGTTAAACCTAACGGGCGTACCGTCGGACGTGCCAGCCGATCCCCGGGGATTCCCCTCAGGATCCGACGCACGCTCCGAGAAGGTTGCTCCATGTCTCTCGTCCTTGACCCCGCCGCCCAGGACCTGCTGTTCCGCGAGGCCCGTACCGCCAACGCCTTCACCGACGAGCCGGTGACCGACGAGCAGGTGCAGGCGATCTACGACCTGGTCAAGTACGGCCCGACCGCCTTCAACCAGTCGCCGCTGCGCATCACCCTGGTCCGCTCCCCCGAGGCCCGTGAGCGCCTGGTGCAGCACATGTCCGAGGGCAACCAGCCGAAGACGGCCGCCGCCCCGCTCGTCGCGATCCTGTCCGCGGACAACGAGTTCCACGACGAGCTGCCGTACCTCCTCCCGCACTTCCCGCAGGCCAAGGACCTCTTCTTCGCCGAGCGCCCCTCCCGTGAGGGTGCCGCCACGCTCAACGCCGCGCTGCAGGCCGCGTACTTCATCATCGGTGTCCGCGCCGCCGGCCTGGCCGCCGGTCCGATGACGGGCTACGACCCCGCGGGCGTGCAGAAGGAGTTCCTCGACGGCGACCACACCCCGCTGATGGTGGTCAACATCGGCCGGCCCGCCGAGAACGCCTGGTTCCCGCGCTCCCCGCGCCTGGAGTTCGACCAGGTCGTCACGACGGTCTGATCCCCGCCGGGATCCTCACCGGGATTCCCACCGGTACGGAGCCGGACACGGCGGAGGCCCCCGGCGCACCGCCGGGGGCCTCCGCCGTGTCCGCGCTCACGACGTCTTCAGCGCCTGCGCCATCCTCGTCAGCTCCGCGAACGAGGCGGTGCCCGCGACCACGGTCGTGGAGTTCTTCTCCCGCAGCACCAGGGCGTCGTACTTCCCGCCCTTGTACCGCTTCCAGGACTTGTCGCCGATGCGCTGCGAGACGTTCGTCTCCTCGGCGCCCTGACTGGCCTGCTCGATGAACGTGACCGGCTTCTGAGTGGACTGCTCGATCGCCACGTACTCCCCGTCGGGGTCGTGGAAACCGAGGTGCCACGCGTCGGAGTCGTCCCCCCGGAACCGCACGGAGGTCGCCTTCCACTGCGCGGGCAGCCCTTCGGGCGCCGCCACCGGATAGGCGGCGGCACGCCGCGCCGTGAGGAGTTCCACGCGGTAGTCGACCCGCTCGAGAGGGGGCTCCGAGTCGTCCTTGGGGATGAAGACGTAGATGAAGCCCGCGACGATGCCGATCAGGCCCAGGGACAGCACCATGTCCCGGACCGACTGCTTGCCTTTCGTACCTGCCACGCCCCCATCGTCGCAGGTGTACTGGTCTGCTCATCCGTGGGCCCCCCTGCTCATTTTGTCGGACTGAGGATAGAGTCGGCCCGAACCCTCATCCGGCCGTCGTCGTATCAGAAAGGTGCGCTCCGATGACCGAGCATCACTTGCCGTCCGAACTCGAGGTCCCTTCCGAGGCCCCCGACCGCAACCTCGCTCTCGAACTCGTCCGGGTCACCGAGGCCGCCGCGATGGCCGCCGGCCGCTGGGTCGGCCGCGGCGACAAGAACGGCGCCGACGGCGCCGCGGTACGGGCCATGCGCACCCTCGTCTCCACCGTCTCGATGAACGGCGTCGTCGTCATCGGTGAGGGTGAGAAGGACGAGGCCCCGATGCTCTTCAACGGAGAGCACGTCGGGGACGGGACGGGTCCCGAGTGCGACATCGCCGTCGACCCGATCGACGGGACCACGCTCACCGCGGCGGGCATGACCAACGCGATCGCCGTGCTGGCCGCCGCCGACCGCGGCACCATGTTCGACCCGTCCGCGGTGTTCTACATGGACAAGCTGGTCACCGGCCCGGAGGCCGCCGACTTCGTCGACATCAACGCCCCGGTGTCCGTGAACATCCGCCGGGTCGCCAAGGCCAAGCGCGTCACGCCCGAGGACGTCACGGTCGTCGTCCTCGACCGGCCGCGCCACGACGGCATCATCCAGGAGATCCGGGAGACCGGCGCGCGCATCAAGCTCATCACCGACGGCGACGTCGCGGGCTCGATCCTGGCGCTGCGCGAGGGCACCGGCATCGACCTGCTGCTCGGCATCGGCGGCACGCCCGAGGGCATCATCTCGGCCTGCGCCGTGAAGTGCCTCGGCGGCACGATCCAGGGCAAGCTGTGGCCCAAGGACGACGAGGAGCGGGCGCGGGCGGTGGACGCGGGGCACGACCTGGACCGGGTGCTGCTCACCGACGACCTGGTGTCCGGCGAGAACGTGTTCTTCGTGGCGACCGGGATCACCGACGGCGAACTGCTGCGGGGGGTCCGGTACCGGCCCGAGACCGCCACGACCGACTCGATCGTGATGCGGTCGAAGTCGGGGACGGTGCGGCAGATCAACTCCGAGCACCGGCTGGCGAAGCTCCGCGCCTACAGCGCGATCGACTTCGACCGGGCGAAGTGACCGTGCCGGCGGGCCGGGACCGCACCGGCCGCTAGCCGACCGCGGGCCCGTCGTCGCCTGCCGCGCGGCTCCCCGCGCCCCTGACGGGGCACGGCGATGGGGCGTCCCCTGTGCGCAGGGGCGCCCCTTCCGGTGTCCGCTAGCCGGCCGCGGCTATCGTCCCCGCCGCGCGGGCCGTCTGCTGCAGTTCCAGCTCGCGCCTGCGGCGCCGGGCCAGGGCCACGCGGCGCTCGGCGGCGGTGAGGCCGCCCCAGACCCCGTACGGCTCGGGTTGCAGCAGCGCGTGCTCCCGGCATTCGACCATCACGGGACAGCGCGCGCAGACCCGCTTCGCGGCATCCTCGCGGGACAGCCTGGCCGCGGTGGGTTCTTTCGAAGGTGCGAAGAACAGCCCGGCCTCGTCGCGGCGGCACACGGCCTCCGTGTGCCAGGGGGCGTCCTGGTCCCTCTCGCGCACCGGCACCGGCTGGGGTGGAACGGCGGCGACCTGCAGAGACTGATGCGGCGGATGCAGCACGGTCTACTCCTGACGACGGCTTCGCGAGCGAGAGACGATGCAGCAAGGCCTACCCGCTGTGCGCACGCCTAAGCACTCAGTTCCGAAGCGCGTAGATCGCGCCCGGCACCGGGCCGCCACCGCCGGACCCCCGGCTTCCGCACCCCGCGTGACGCACGGCCGTCGATGCCCCGGACGCGTCAATGCCCCAGGTGCCTGCGCAACTTGGCGTTCAACCGGTCGCCGACGCGGTCGAGGATGTCCTCGATCAGCTTGCCCCTCCTGGGCTTCGCCTCGATGCTCCCCAGCACGGCCAGCCCGTCCACGTACACCACGGGCGCGTCCTGTTCACCGGAGTCCAGCGTGTCCACCTCGAAGGTGCCGAGGACCCCGCCGCCGCTGCCGCGCATCGACACGTTCTCCGGGACGCGGATCTCGACGCTGCCGAACACCGAGACCGCCTTGATCACGACATGCTGATGCTCGAAGATCGCCTCACTGAGATCTATCTCCACGCTGCCGAAGATCGCGTACGCGTGCGTGCGGCGCCCCACGCGCCAGCGGCCCTTGCGGACGGCCGCGCTGAACACCGCCACCACGTTCTCGTCGGCGACCGAGGGGATCGCGCCCGGGGCGGGGCGGCTGGGGGCCGCCGCGAACGCGGCCGACGAGTGGGGCCCGTGGCCCGCGGGCAGGTCCCGCACCAGCGGTTCCAGCTCGCCCACGGTCTTCGCGCGGAAGACCTCCTCCACCCGCTCCGCGTGCTCCTCCGCGGTGAGCCGGCCCTCCGCCAGGGCCTCGCGCAGGATGTCCGCGGTCCGGTCGCGGTCCGCGTCGGAGGCGCGGAGGTCGGTGTGCTTGCGAAGGTCGGGCTCGGTGTGCTTCTGAAGGTCCACGGCAGCAGCGTACCCAAACGCGATAGATCGCGACTAGGGGGTGTGGACGGCGAACTGAGCCTTACCTCACAGGCCCGGTGTCCGGGACAGGTTCTACGCTGGTGGGCGCGCCGCCAACGGAGGCCGGCGCTGTCTGTCGATGAAGGATTTGGCGAGATGCCTGAGTTCGAGTACACCGATCTGCTCCCCCAGGGAGAGGACACCACCCCGTACCGGCTGGTGACCTCCGAGGGTGTCTCCACCTTCGAGGCCGACGGGCGCACGTTCCTCAAGGTGGAGCCCGAGGCGCTGCGCACGCTGGCCGCCGAGGCGATCCACGACATCCAGCACTACCTGCGGCCCGCGCACCTCGCGCAGCTGCGGCGCATCATCGACGACCCGGAGGCCTCCGGCAACGACAAGTTCGTCGCGCTGGACCTCCTGAAGAACGCGAACATCGCCGCCGCCGGTGTGCTGCCCATGTGCCAGGACACCGGCACGGCGATCGTGATGGGCAAGCGCGGCCAGAACGTGCTCACGGCGGGCGGCGACGAGGCGGCCCTGTCCCACGGCATCCACGACGCGTACCTGAACCTGAACCTGCGCTACTCGCAGATGGCTCCGCTCACCATGTGGGAGGAGAAGAACACCGGCTCCAACCTGCCCGCCCAGATCGAGCTGTACGCGACCGACGGCGGCGCCTACAAGTTCCTCTTCATGGCCAAGGGCGGCGGCTCGGCCAACAAGTCGTTCCTCTACCAGGAGACGAAGGCCGTCCTGAACGAGGCCTCCATGATGAAGTTCCTGGAGGAGAAGATCCGCTCGCTCGGCACGGCCGCCTGCCCGCCGTACCACCTGGCGATCGTCGTCGGCGGCACGAGCGCGGAGTACGCCCTGAAGACGGCGAAGTACGCGTCCGCGCACTACCTGGACGAGATTCCGGCCGAGGGTTCGCCGCTCGGGCACGGCTTCCGGGACAAGGACCTGGAGGAGAAGGTCTTCGGGCTGACGCAGCGGATCGGGATCGGCGCGCAGTTCGGCGGCAAGTACTTCTGCCACGACGTGCGCGTGGTGCGCCTGCCGCGGCACGGCGCGTCCTGCCCGGTCGCGATCGCCGTCTCCTGCTCGGCCGACCGCCAGGCCGTTGCGAAGATCACCGCGGAGGGCGTCTTCCTGGAGCAGCTGGAGACGGACCCTGCGCGGTTCCTGCCCGACACGACGGACGAGCACCTCGACGAGGCCGGTGACGTCGTGCGCATCGACCTGAACCAGCCGATGGACGACATCCTGGCCGAGCTGACCAAGTACCCCGTCAAGACCCGGCTGTCCCTCTCCGGGCCGCTCGTCGTGGCCCGTGACATCGCGCACGCGAAGATCAAGGAGCGGCTGGACGCGGGTGAGGAGATGCCGCAGTACCTGAAGGACCACCCGGTGTACTACGCGGGGCCGGCGAAGACCCCCGAGGGGTACGCGTCCGGGTCCTTCGGGCCGACCACGGCCGGGCGCATGGACTCCTACGTGGAGCAGTTCCAGGCCGCGGGCGGGTCCCGGGTGATGCTGGCCAAGGGGAACCGGTCGCAGCAGGTCACGGACGCGTGCGAGGCCCACGGCGGCTTCTACCTGGGCTCCATCGGCGGGCCGGCCGCGCGGCTGGCCCAGGACTGCATCAAGAAGGTCGAGGTCGTCGAGTACGAGGAGCTCGGGATGGAGGCCGTGTGGAGGATCGAGGTGGAGGACTTCCCGGCGTTCGTCGTGGTCGACGACAAGGGCAACGACTTCTTCAAGGACCCGGCGCCGGCGCCGACGTTCACGTCGATCCCCGTGCGGGGGCCCGGGCTGGGCTAGCGGCGGGATTCGGCTGCGGGTTCGGTGGGGGCCGGTCGCGCAGTTCCCCGCGCCCCTGAAGGGCGGGGCTGCGCCCCTGCCCTTCGGCCCGGGGGCGGGAATGGGCAGGGGCGGCGGGGGCGCTATACACGGTATGACCGACTACCGCATCGAACACGACTCCATGGGCGAGGTCCGCGTCCCCGCGAACGCGAAGTGGCGCGCCCAGACCCAGCGCGCCGTCGAGAACTTCCCCGTTTCCGGGCAGCACCTGGAACGCGCCCACATCGAGGCCCTGGCCCGCATCAAGGCGGCCGCGGCCAAGGTGAACGCGGGTCTCGGCGTGCTGGACGAGGACGTCGCGGAGGCCATCCAGGAGGCGGCGGCCGAGGTCGCGGACGGGAAGTGGGACGAGCACTTCCCCGTGGACGTCTTCCAGACCGGTTCGGGCACGTCGTCCAACATGAACACCAACGAGGTGCTCGCCACGCTGGCGACGGAACGGCTCGGCCGGGACGTCCACCCCAACGACCACGTGAACGCCTCCCAGTCCAGCAACGACGTCTTCCCGTCCTCGATCCACATCGCCGCGACCGCCGCCGTCACCCGCGACCTCGTCCCGGCCCTGGACCACCTCGCCGCCTCGCTGACCCGTAAGTCCGAGGAGTTCGCCGACGTCGTGAAGTCGGGGCGCACCCACCTCATGGACGCCACCCCGGTGACGCTCGGCCAGGAGTTCGGCGGGTACGCGGCCCAGGTGCGGTACGGGATCGAGCGGCTGGAGGCCTCCCTCCCCCGGCTCGCCGAGCTGCCGCTGGGCGGAACGGCCGTCGGGACCGGCATCAACACGCCGCCCGGGTTCTCCGGCGCCGTGATCGCCGAGGTCGCACGGGCCACCGGGCTGCCGCTCACCGAGGCGCGCGACCACTTCGAGGCGCAGGGCGCGCGGGACGGCATCGTCGAGACCAGCGGCCAGCTGCGGACCGTCGCGGTGGGGCTCACGAAGATCGCCAACGACCTGCGGTGGATGGCGTCGGGACCGCGCACGGGCCTCGCGGAGATCAACCTGCCCGACCTCCAGCCGGGTTCGTCGATCATGCCCGGCAAGGTGAACCCCGTCATCCCCGAGGCCGTGCTGATGGTGGCGGCCCAGGTGACCGGGAACGACGCCACGATCGCCGCCGCCGGAGCCTCCGGCAACTTCGAGCTGAACGTCATGCTGCCGGTCATCGCCAAGAACGTCCTGGAGTCGGTCCGGCTGCTCGCGAACGTCTCCCGGCTGCTCGCCGACCGCACCGTGGACGGCATCACCGCCAACCGTGAGCGGGCCCGTGAGTACGCCGAGTCGTCGCCGTCGGTCGTGACACCGCTGAACAAGTACATCGGGTACGAGGAGGCCGCGAAGGTCGCCAAGAAGGCGCTGGCCGAGCGGCGGACCATCCGCGAGGTCGTCCTGGACTCCGGTTACGTCGAGCGCGGGGACCTCACCCGGGAGCAGCTGGACGAGGCCCTGGATGTCCTGCGGATGACACGGCCGTGACGTCGTCCGGCGCGCAGGCGAACCATGGCGCCGGCCGCGGCGTCGTATGCCCCGGGCACCTAATATCTGTTCATGGCAGAGGGCGGAGCGGTGACAGACGTGGAATCGGGCGGTCCGGCGGCGTACTGGAACCCCGGGAGTCAGATCCTGTGGCGGTACCGGGAGAACGCCGGTGAGCGCTTCCACATCGTGCGTCCCGTGACCGTCGTGCGGGACGACGAGGAACTGCTCGCCGTCTGGCTGGCCCCGGGGACGCAGTGCACGAAGCCCGTCCTCGCGGACGGCACGCCGGTGCACGCGGAGCCGCTGGAGTCCCGCTACACCAAGCCGCGGACCGTGCAGCGCGACCGCTGGTTCGGCACGGGCGTGCTCAAGCTGGCGCGGCCGGGCCAGCCCTGGTCGGTGTGGCTGTTCTGGGAGCCGGGCTGGCAGTTCAAGAACTGGTACGTCAACCTGGAGGAACCGCTGGCCAGATGGGCCGGCGGGGTCGACTCCGAGGACCACTTCCTGGACATCTCGGTGCACCCGGACCGCAGTTGGGGCTGGCGCGACGAGGACGAGTTCGCGCAGGCCCAGCGGGACGGCCTGATGGACGAGCGGCTGGCGGCGCGCGTCAGGGAGGCCGGGCGGGCGGCGGTGGAGGTGATCCGGCGCTGGGGTCCGCCGTTCTCGGACGGCTGGGAGCGCTGGCGCCCCGATCCGGCCTGGTCCGTACCGCCCCTGCCGGACGACTGGGATCGCACGCCCGCGTACGTGTCCACATGAGACCCTTGATGCGCCCCCGTGGTAGAACCGTAGGATCGTCCTCCGCAACGAACAACAGCGAACAGCAACGAACAGAACGAAGAGAGCGAAGAGAACGGCCCGTCAGGGCCGGTGCAGGGCACCGTCGTTGAGAAGCGGTGGCCGGACGGCGGACGGGTGCATCCGGCAACTCCCGCACGATGCGCTGGGCTTGACCGAACGTCACCGAGGGGCGGCAGGACGTGAGCGAGGGGTACGAGGGCCACGGCGGCACGGCTCGGAGCCGGCGAATCAGGTTGTTCCCGCCGGTGTCCGAAGGTCCTTCTTCTGAGAGGCTGTCTGATCACGCGGGAAATCCGTTCCTGGGGCACGCATTCCGGGTATCGGGTTCTTCGCGGGACGAACTGCACGCAGGGCGCGCAGCACCGGACGGATGGATTCGACACGCGTGACGGAGCACCCCACCTCCCATGAGCGCCGGCAGCCGAGCGCTGCCCGGCCCACGGCCCCCGCGGACCCTCGCGGGGCGCTCCTGCGTACCCCTGAGCCGCCGGTACCGGGCTCAGCCGGTTTACCCGCGCAGGGACGGATCGCAGGCACCCCCGCACCGCCGGGGGCCACAGACATGCCCGTCCCGGACGCCCGGGCCGCCGCCACCGGCACGCCCGCCGCGTCGGGTCCCCCGGCCGGCAGCGAGGGCCCGCCCGCGCCCTCGGGAGGGCACGGCCCGGCCGACCCGCCCGCCGGGTCCGGTCCCGGGCGGTCCCAGCCGTCCGCGAGGGAGCCCGGCCCGCACCGTCCGCGGCCCGTGCCGGAGGCGATCGTGACCCAGCCAGGTGCCGAGGCGTCCGTCCAGCAGAGCGGCAAGGACCGCCGTACGGGGCAGAGCCCGGCGCCCGGCGCGCCCATGCCGATGCGCCGCGACGGCGACCGGCTGCGGTTCGTGGGCGCCGCCACCCGGCGGATCGCCCGCGGCATCGACCTCGACGAGATCGTGATGGGGCTGTGCCGGGCGACGGTCCCGACCTTCTCGGACGCGATCCTCGTCTATCTGCGCGATCCGCTGCCGGTGGGCGACGAGCGGCCGACCGGTCCCGTCGTGCTGCGGCTGCGGCGCACGGACCGGATCCCGGAGGACCGGGACACCGAGGGCTTCCTGCTGCCCGCGCTGCAGCCCGAGCCCGACGTGGGCGTCACCGCCGAGCTGTGCACCGTACGGCCCGGTGGCGCGCTGAACGAGGTGCTGCGCGGTGTGCGGCCCGTCTTCGCGGACGCGCCCGCCGCCCGGGCCGCGCTGCCCGAGCTGATCGGTGACGACCTGACCGTGCCGGGCGGCCAGCGCGCGATCCTCGCGCCGCTGCGCGGCCGGCGGCGGGTGATCGGTGCCGCGCTGTTCCTGCGCCGCCCCGACCGGCCCGCCTTCGAGACCGACGACCTGCTGGTCGCGGCGCAGCTCGCCACGCACAGCGCGCTCGGCATCGACAAGGCGGTGCTGTACGGGCGCGAGGCGTACATCGCGGACGAGCTGCAGCGCACCATGCTGCCCGAGACCCTGCCGCGGCCCACGGGCGTACGGCTGGCCTCCCGCTACCTGCCGGCCGCCGAGACGGCCCGGGTGGGCGGTGACTGGTACGACGCGATCCCGCTGCCCGGCAGCAGGGTCGCCCTCGTCGTCGGCGACGTCATGGGCCACTCCATGACCTCGGCGGCGATCATGGGCCAGCTGCGCACGACCGCGCAGACCCTCGCCGGGCTCGACCTGCCGCCGCAGGAGGTCCTGCACCATCTGGACGAGCAGGCCCAGCGGCTCGGCACCGACCGCATGGCGACCTGCCTGTACGCGGTGTACGACCCGGTCGCGCACCGCATCACCATCGCCAACGCCGGCCATCCGCCGCCGGTGCTGCTGCATCTGGGCGGGCGCGCCGAGGTCCTGCGCGTACCGCCGGGTGCCCCCATCGGCGTAGGCGGCGTGGACTTCGAGGCGGTCGAGCTGGACGCGCCCGCGGGCGCCACGCTGCTGCTCTACACCGACGGGCTCGTCGAGTCGCGGCTGCGGGACGTGTGGACCGGGATAGAGCAGCTGCGGGAGCGGATCGCCGCGACCGCGCAGCTGACCGGCCCCGACCACCCGCCGCCGCTGGAGGCGCTGTGCGACGAGGTGCTCGACATGCTCGGCCCGGGCGACCGGGACGACGACATCGCGCTGCTCGCCGCCCGCTTCGACGGGATCGCGCCCAGCGATGTCGCGCTCTGGCACCTCGACCCCGAGGACTCGGCACCCGGGCGGGCCCGGCGGCTGGCCCGCAAGGCCCTGTCGCGGTGGGACATGGAGGAGCTCACGGACTCCGTGGAGCTGCTGGTCAGTGAGGTCGTCACCAACGCGGTGCGGTACGCCACGCGGCCCGTCACCCTGCGGTTGCTCCGCACGGACGTGCTGCGCTGCGAGGTGGGGGACGACGTGCCGCAGCTGCCGCGGCTGCGCAACGCCCGGGCCACGGACGAGGGCGGGCGGGGCCTGTATCTGGTGAACAAGCTGGCCCGGCGCTGGGGGGCGACCCGGCTCAGCACCGGCAAGGTCGTGTGGTTCGAGCTGAACCACGGCTAGGGCGTTTCCTTCGGACCGGCCCGGGTCCGCGGGGTGGTGCGGGTGGTTCCGTCCGCCGCGGGTCCGCCGTGGTTTGTCGCGCGGTTCCCCGCGCCCCTTTTCCGGGGCGCGGGGTGCTGCTACTCGTCGTCGTCCGGCTGGGGGTCGTCCGGGTCCGGGGGAAGTTCTATGCCTCCCGGCGGGGACGACGTCGGGCTCGTCGACGGCGGGGACGGGGTGTCGTCCGAGGGGGTCTCCTCGGGCGTGCTCTCCTCCGCGGGGCTGGACGACGGGGGCTTCGTCGTCGGTTCCTCGGAGGACGGCTCCTCGGACGGGGTCGTCGGCGTCTCGGACACCGTCGGCGTCGGCGTCGGCCGCACGGCCGCGCCCTGGTCGGTGTCCAGGTCGAACTCGGAGACGTCGCCCATCGCGCCGAAGGTGTAAGCCGCCCAGATCTGCGCCGGGTAGCCACCGCCGTTGACGCGGCCCTTGCCCGGCAGCAGCCCGGTGGCACCCGTCAGGGAGACCTGCTTGTGCGGGGGCTTGTCGTCCTCGCCGAACAGCCCCACCGAGGTCACGAGATCCGGGGTGTAACCCGTGAACCAGGCCGACCGGTTGAAGTCGGACGTACCCGTCTTGCCGGCGACCTGCTGGCCGTCCCGGTCCGGGTTGTCGCGTACCGACGTCCTCGCCGTACCGTCGTCGACCACGCCCGTCAGCACGGAGGTGACCGTGTCGGCGGCCTCACGGCTGACGACCCGCTCGCCGATCGCGTCCGGGAGATCGACCCTGCGGTCCTTGTGCTGGACCGACTTCACGAGGGCCGGTGTCACCTTCTTGCCGTGGTTGTCGAGGGTCGCGTAGACGCCGGCCATCTCCAGCGGGCTGGCGCCCATGGTGCCCAGGGTCTGCGCGGGCACCGACTTGACGCCCTCGACGTCCATGCCCAGCTCGCCCGCGGTCTTCATGACCTGGTCCATGCCGACGTCGAGGCCCATCTGCGCGAAGACGGAGTTGATGGACTTGTTCATCGCGGTCTGCACGGTGACGTCGCCGTAGTCGACGTCGTCCTCGTTCGGCGGGGAGAAGCCGACCTTCGTCCCGTCGTCGAGGACGGGACGCCTGCTGGTGCCGTCGTAGATCGTGTTCGCCGTGATCGGCTGGTCGTCCTGGGTCGTGGCGTCCTTGTCGACCGCCGCGGCGAGGATCACCGGCTTGAAGGTGGAGGCAGGCTGGTAGTCGCGGCGCGTCGCGTTGTTCGTGTAGTGCTTCACGTAGTCCACGCCGCCGTACATCGCGAGGACCCGGCCGGTCTTCGGGTCGACGGAGACCGCGCCGGCCTGCACGTCGGCGTCGACCTTGCGCTTCTTGCCGTCGAGCTTGCCGGTCAGCCTGGCCTTGACGGCCTTCTCCAGCTGGGCCTGCTTCTTCTTGTCGATGTTCAGGGTGATGGTCCAGCCGCCCGCCTTGACCATCGTCTCGGCCTCGTTCGTGTCGGCGGCCGTGCCCTGCTCGACGAGCTGCTTCTCGAGGGCCGTGTTGGCGGCCTCGACCAGGTAGCCGGCCTGGCCCTCCAGGCCGGGCGCGCCCTGCGGGTCCTCCGGCACGGGGAACTTCATCGCGTCGCGCTTCCCGGAACTCAGCCAGCCCTCGCCGACCATGTTGTCCAGGACGTAGTTCCAGCGGTTGGTGACGAGCTTCTTGCTGGTGTCGCTGGCGACCGCCCAGTCGTACTGGCTCGGGGCCTGGAGCAGGGCTGCCAGGTACGCGCCCTGCTGGACGTTCAGGTCGCTCGCGTCGACACGGTAGTACGCCTGCGCGGCGGCCTGGATGCCCCAGGCGTTGCGGCCGTAGTAGCTGGTGTTGATGTAACCCGCGAGGATGGCGTCCTTGGACTTCTGGCGGTCCACCTTCAGCGAGATGACCAGTTCCTTCAGCTTGCGCGTGACGGTCTGGTCCTGCGTGAGGTAGTAGTTCTTGACGTACTGCTGGGTGATCGTCGAGCCGCCCTGCTTGCCCTTGCCGGACAAGGTGTTCAGCAGTCCGCGGGCCGTGCCCCTGAAGTCGACGCCGGCGTCCTTGTAGAAGGACTTGTTCTCGGCGGCGACGAAGGTCATCCGCACACCCTTGTCGAGCTGGTCCAGGTCGACCAGCTCACGGTTGACCTCGCCGTCGCGGGCGAGCGTCGCACCGTTGCTGTACTTGTAGATGTTGCTCTGCTGCACCGCGGCCGCGTTCCCCTTGGGGACGTCGATCAGCAGGTAGAGCGCGACGAACGCGGCCATGCCGAGCAGACAGAGACCGAAGAACGCGCCGAGGATCTTCTTCCAGGTGAAGAAACGGCGTATGCCGCTCTTCCCGCCCGCCTTCGACGAGCGTTTCGGCGCGCCGCGGTGGCCACCACGCTGCCGCGCTCGTCTCTCATCCGCTCGTCCCATGGCTCCGTCCGCTCCGCTTCCGTCTCTCGTGTCTCACAGGTTCGTCGCCCGAGTCAGCTCAGCAAACTAACACCGCAGTCGGGGACAAACGTCTGCCGATCCGGCCTTTTACGGACGTGAGAATCAGCACCCACCTCATGGGAACCGACGATTCACGGGCATGGAAGGTTGCCGTGGCGGGTAAAGTGATATCACTTAGATAGAGCGAAGCAAGCGCCCGCACGCCGGGCGGCGGCACCACGAAACGGGGGAACACCCATGTCCACGCACGACTCTCCAGGCACGGCCGCGGACGTCGCCGACGTACCCGAGATGCCCGCTCCGCGCGTACGCGAGTTCTCCGCGCGCAGCATCGGCGGCGGGCTCGCGCTGCTGCTCGGGCTCCTCGGACTGCTGGCGGGTGTCGCGATGGTCGTCTGCGCCACGGCGGTGGAGTCCACCGGCGGCAAGGCCCTGCTCATCGTGGGCGGCGTCCTCATCGGCATCGCGTCCTTCGTCGCCATGTGCGGCCTGAACATGGTCGCCCCCGGCGAGGCCCGCGTCGTCCAGCTCTTCGGCCGCTACCGCGGCACGATCCGCGAGGACGGGCTGCGCTGGGTGAACCCGCTCACGTCCCGTACGAAGATCTCGACGCGGGTACGCAACCACGAGACGGCCGTCCTCAAGGTCAACGACGCCTACGGCAACCCGATCGAGCTGGCGGCGGTCGTGGTGTGGAAGGTCGAGGACACCGCGCAGGCGAGCTTCGAGGTGGACGACTTCCTGGAGTTCGTCGCCACCCAGACCGAGGCGGCCGTGCGGCACATCGCCATCGAGTACCCCTACGACGCCCATGACGAGGGGGGCCTCTCGCTGCGCGGCAACGCGGAGGAGATCACCGAGAAGCTCGCGGTCGAGCTGCACGCGCGCGTGGAGGCCGCCGGCGTGCAGATCATCGAGTCCCGCTTCACGCATCTCGCGTACGCGCCCGAGATCGCCTCCGCGATGCTCCAGCGCCAGCAGGCCGGTGCGGTCGTCGCCGCACGGCGGCAGATCGTGGACGGCGCGGTGGGGATGGTCGAGGCGGCGCTCACGCAGCTGTCCGAACGGGACATCGTGGAACTGGACTCCGAGCGGAAGGCCGCGATGGTGTCGAACCTGCTGGTGGTGCTCTGCGGGGACCGGGCGCCGCAGCCCGTGCTGAACACGGGGTCCCTCTACCAGTGAGCGCCTCTCCTCCGGAGGGGGATTCCCCTCGGCGTCGGCCGCCGCAGCAGCGCAAGCAGGTGCTGCTGCGGCTGGATCCGCTGGTGTACGAGGCACTGGCCCGGTGGGCCGGGGACGAGCTGCGGTCCGCCAACGCGCAGATCGAGTTCCTGCTGCGGCGGGCGCTCGGGGAGGCGGGGCGGCTTCCCGGCGGGGCGGGGCCGATGCCCCGGCGGGGGCGACCGCCCCTCTCCGAGGAGGCGGACGAGTAGGACGCCGTCGACCGCAGGCCGGTGGGGCCGGTCACGCAGTTCCCCGCGCCCCTGAAAGGCGAAAGACCGGGGCGCGGCCCCGTGCTCCAGGGGCGCGGGGAACCGCGTGAGCCACCACGACGGCGCCGCGCCCGCCCACCCACCGGCCCGCCCCGCGGTCGGTCGCAGAACCGTGACAATCGGCCCTGACCTGCTGAGGCGCACGGTCGGGATACGGGTCCACACCGTGCGTATACACACCGTGTATACGCACTGTGTAGAGTGCTCCGCATGTCCATCGGTCACACACTCCTAGGGCTCCTGGAGTCCGGGCCCCGCCACGGTTACGACCTGAAGCGGGCCTTCGACGAGAAGTTCGGTCACGACCGGCCCCTGCACTACGGCCAGGTCTATTCGACGATGTCCCGCCTGCTGAAGAACGGCCTCGTGGAGGTCGACGGGATCGAGGCGGGCGACGGTCCCGAGCGGAAGCGGTACGCCATCACCGAGGCGGGCGTCACCGACGTCCAGCGGTGGCTCGCGACCCCGGAGAAGCCGGAGCCCTACCTCCAGTCGACCCTCTACACGAAGGTCGTCCTCGCCCTCCTGACGCACCGCGACGCGTCCGACATCCTCGACACCCAGCGCTCGGAGCACCTGCGCATGATGCGCATCCTCACCGACCGCAAGCGCAAGGGCGACCTCGCCGACCAGCTGATCTGCGACCACGCCCTCTTCCATCTCGAGGCGGACCTGCGGTGGCTGGAACTCACCGCCGCGCGCCTCGGCAAACTCGCAGAGGCGGTGACCCGATGACCCCCGCAGGCTCCCTGCTCGTGGCCCACGACCTGCGCAAGGCGTACGGTCCCACGAACGCCCTCGACGGCGCCGAATTCTCCATCCACCCGGGCGAGGTCGTCGCCGTGATGGGCCCCTCCGGCTCCGGCAAGTCGACCCTCCTGCACTGCCTCGCCGGCATCGTGACGCCCGACTCGGGCTCGATCACGTACGACGGCCGCGAGATGGCGACGATGAACGACTCCGGGCGCAGCGCGCTGCGGCGCTCCGAGTTCGGCTTCGTGTTCCAGTTCGGCCAGTTGGTGCCGGAGCTGACCTGCGTCGAAAACGTGGCTCTGCCGCTGCGGCTGAACGGCGTCTCCCGCAAGGAGGCCGAGCGCACCGCCCTGTCGTGGATGGAGCGCCTGGAGGTCGACGACCTGTCGGGCAAGCGCCCCGGCGAGGTCTCCGGCGGCCAGGGCCAGCGCGTCGCCGTGGCCCGCGCCCTGGTCACCGGTCCACGCCTGCTGTTCGCCGACGAGCCCACCGGCGCCCTCGACTCGCTCAACGGCGAGCGCGTGATGGAACTGCTCACGGACGCGGCCCGGTCCGCCAACGCGGCCGTCGTCCTCGTCACGCACGAGACCCGGGTCGCCGCCTACTCGGACCGCGAGATCGTCGTACGGGACGGCAAATCCCGGGACATGGAGCGTGCCGTATGACCACACGGGAGGAAACCGCCGCCCCGCCCGGGGCTCCCCCGGGGCCGCCCGCCCGCCCGGAGCCTGCGCGCGACATCCCCATGGTCGTGCAGTGGTCCAGGGACCTGGCCATGGGCGCCAGGTTCGCGTTCACCGGCGGCCGTGAGGGCTGGGTGCGCGTCCTGCTCACCGGCGTCGGCGTGGGTCTCGGGGTGGCGCTGCTGCTCCTCACCACCGCTCTGCCGAGCGCGATGCAGGCGCGCTCCGACCGCGAGTACGCGCGCATGGACATGACCTTCGGCTCGTCCGAGCCGCCCAAGGGCGACAACACCGTGGTCGTCGCCAACGTCGACACGGAGTTCCGCGGCTCGGACATCCGCGGCCGTCAGCTGGAGCCCGAGGGGCTGCGGGCGCCGCTGCCGCCGGGGGTGCACACGTTCCCCGGGCCGGGCGAGATGGTCGCGTCCCCCGCGCTCAAGAAGCTGCTGGCGGCCGGGGATTCGGCGCTGCTGCGTGAGCGGCTGCCGTACCGGATCACCGACACGATCGACGAGCCGGGTCTCATCGGCTCGGCCGAACTCGCCTTCTACGCCGGCGGCGAGGACCTGGCCGCGTACGTCGGCGGCCCCAACGTCGTACGTATCAAGACCTTCCACGCGCAGAAGGCCCCCTCGGAGGAGCTGGACCCGGTCCTCCTCCTGCTCGTCCTGACCGTCTTCGTGGTGCTGCTGATGCCGGTCGGCGTCTTCATCGCCGCGGCCGTACGCTTCGGCGGCGAGCGGCGCGACCGCAGGCTCGCGGCGCTGCGGCTGGTCGGCGCCGACAGCCGGATGACCCGCCGGATCGCGGCGGGCGAGGCGCTCTCGGGGGCCGTCCTCGGGCTGCTCTTCGGCACCGGCTTCTTCCTGATCGGGCGCCAGATCGCCGGGTCCGTCGAAGTGTTCGGCTTCAGCGTCTTCCCGAGCTACCTGAACCCGACGCCCGCGCTCGCCGTCCTGATCGCCGTCGCGGTGCCGGCCGCCGCGGTCGCGGTGACACTGCTGGCCCTGCGCGGTGTGGTGATCGAGCCGCTCGGCGTGGTGCGCACGGCCAGGCCCGCGCGGCGCCGGCTGTGGTGGCGGCTGCTGCTGCCGCTGGGCGGCCTCGGGCTGCTCGCGCCGATGATCGGCAAGGGCACCGAGAACGGCGAGTTCAACGAGTACATGGTGACCGGCGGTGTCGTCCTGCTCCTCGTCGGCGTCACCGCGCTGCTGCCGTGGGTCGTGGAGGCCGTCGTGACCCGGCTGAACTCGGGCCCGGTCTCCTGGCAGCTGGCCGTACGCAGGCTGCAGCTGAGCAGCGGCACGGCGGCGCGCATGGTCAACGGCATCGCGGTGGCGGTGGCCGGTGCGATCGCCCTGCAGATGCTGTTCTCCGGCGTCCAGAGCGACTACACGAAGTCCACCGACCAGGATCTCTCGCGGGCCCAGATGCAGGTCTCCGTGCCCGCGGGAGTCTCCGTCGCCGACGCCCGGCGAAAGCTCGCCGGAACACGGGGCGTGCGCAGCGCCGTCACGCTCTCCGACGGCACGCTGGGCGCGAGCAGGAAGGAGCCCGAGACGTCCGTGGGACTCACGGTCGGCGACTGCGCGGCCCTGCGCGAGGTCGCGACGCTGCCCTCGTGCCGCGAGGGCGATGTGTTCGCCGTGCACGACGTCGACTACGACATCGCCACCGCGAAACTCGCCGAACCCGGCAGCAAGCTCGTCATCGATCCCTCCTACGAGTCCTCGCCGGGCGCGGAGGTCCCCTGGACGGTGCCGCGGGGCATCAAGAAGGCCGATCCCCGCAAGGACCCGACGGGCTGGGAGCGGGGCGGTCTCCTGATCACGACGAAGGCGCTGCCCGCCGCGGCGGCCCCGACCGTCCGGGGCGAGGTCTACCTCGGCCTCGACACCGCGGTCCCGGACGTGGGCGAGTTCGTGCGCAACACCGCGGCGGAGATCTCCCCGCTGGCGAATCCCATGGCGTACACGGCGTCCGAGCGGTCCGAGCGGTACGACTCCATCCGCACCGGTCTGTTCGTCGGCGCGGCCGGTGTCCTCGCGCTGATCGGGGCGAGCCTGCTGGTCTCGCAGCTGGAGCAACTGCGCGAGCGCAAGAGGCTGCTGTCGGCGCTGGTCGCCTTCGGCACCCGGCGCCGCACCCTGAGCCTGTCGGTGCTGTGGCAGACCGCCATCCCGGTCGCCCTGGGCCTGCTCCTCGCCGCGGCGGTGGGCCTCACCCTCGGTACGGTCCTCCTGAAGATGACGAACACGGCGGTGACGGTGGACTGGACGAGCGTCCTCGCGATGACGGGGATCGGCGCGGCGGTGGTCCTGGCGGTGACGGCCCTGAGCGTCCCCCCGCTCCTCCGCCTGATGCGCCCGGACGGCCTCCGCACGGAGTAGCCCCGACGGGGGCGCGGGAACGGCACAGTCCTCCAGGGGCGCGGGGAACTGCGCGGCCGGCCACGACGCGCCCGCAGCGCCCCACCCCGCGCCCCCTGTTTCCGCAATCACCGCACTCTGTGCCACGATCAAGAGCGTCCGAATTCATGAGGAAACCCCCGGACACGGGGCCCGCTTCGCTGCGAGGAGAGCACATGCTCACTGTCAGTGACACGTCCCCCGGGAGCGACCCCGTCCCGGCCCCGCTGCCGGCCGGTGGGTGACCCATGTCCCTCGACACGCTGAGGTCCGCGCTCCCGGACTACGCCAAGGACCTCCGGCTGAACCTCGATTCGGTGATCGGCAACTCCCCCCTCACCCAGCAGCAGCTGTGGGGCACGCTGCTCGTCTGCGCCATCGCCTCGCGCTCGCCCGTCGTCCTGCGGGAGCTGGAGGAGGAGGCCAACGCGAAGCTCTCGCCCCAGGCCTACACGGCGGCGAAAGCCGCGGCGGCGGTCATGGCGATGAACAACGTCTTCTACCGCACCCGGCATCTGCTCTCCGACCCGCAGTACGCGACGTTGCGGACCGGGCTGCGGATGAACGTGATCGGGAACCCGGTGGTCGAGAAGGTCGACCACGAGCTGTGGTCGCTCGCCGTCTCCGCGGTGAACGGATGCGGGCAGTGTCTCGACTCGCACGAGCAGGCGCTCCGCAGGGCGGGTGTCGACCGGGAAACGATCCAGGAGGCGTTCAAGATCGCGGCGGTGGTGCAGGCCGTGGGGGTCACCCTGGACTCGGAGGCGGTCCTGACCCGCTGACCGGACCGAATCCGCAGCGCGGCGGGGATGCTCAGAGCCGCCCCTTCGTCTCCTCGTACCAGTACGTGGGACGCGCGGCCCAGGTCAGAGCGAGGGCGGCGGCTCCGAAGGCCCCTGCCACGGGATTCACGTATCCGGGCACGACGGCGTCGTACGTCCGCCCGCCTGTGACACGGCACCTGAAATGCAGGGGGAGGAAGGAGTATTCGTATCCCACGACGGACTCGACCTGCTCGGACCTCAGTCTCTTCTCACAGGCCAGGGCCTGGCCGCTCTCGTCCAGCATCAGGAGATGGAGCACGCCCCAGCCGTACAGGCCGACCGCGCAGGCCCCTGTCAGAGCGGCGACGCCCTTGACCACGGTCTGCGCGTCCCGTCCGCCGCCGTCACGGCGCAGCAACCGCACCGCGCGGGTGACGAGCCAGGGCGTGACCACGATGCCGGCCGCGCTCAGGAGGAGCACCAGAGCGATGTAGAGGTCGTCGGAAGCGTCCGTCACCAGCATGGCGAGAAGCCTGCCAGCTGGTATGGGCGACGGAGTCGGCTTCTCCGCTATTCGGTACAGCGCGGGGTGTCGCTCCAGGGTGTCAGCCGGACGGCGGCGGCGCGTCCGTGGGTGGCTGCTCCACCGGCTTCGCCTGTTCCGCCTGCGGTGCCTCCACCGCTGTCGCCCCCATCGCCGTCGCCCCTCTGGGTGGCGGAGAGCCGCGAAGCGCCGGTGCCTGGGAGTACGAGCGCAGATAGCCGACCACCGTGTTGGTGACCGCGACGAGCGGTACCGCGACCACCGCTCCGCCGATCCCGGCGATCACCCCGCCCGCCGCGACGGACAGCACGACCGCGAGCGGATGCACCCGCACCGCCCGCCCGAGGATGAACGGCTGCAGGATGTGCCCCTCGATCTGCTGCACGGCCAGCACCACGGCCAGCACCATGAGGGCCGTGAAGACGCCCTGCGTCACCAGCGCGACCACCACCGCCAGCGCCCCGGAGACGACCGCGCCGACCAGCGGGATGAAGGCGAACAGGAAGATGAAGACGGCGAGCGGGACGGCCATCGGGACGTCGAGGAAGAAGATCCCGAGCCCGATGAAGATGGCGTCGATCAGGGCGACTATCACCGTGCCGCGGACGTAGGCGGTGAGGGTGCGCCAGGCCCGCGGCCCGGCGCCGGCGACGCCCGGCCGCGCCGCGGCGGGGACGAGCTTGAGGGTCCACTCCCAGATGCGCTTGCCGTCGTAGAGGAGGAAGAGCGTGGAGAACATCGTGAGGAGGATGCCGGTGAGCGCCTCGACGATGACGGTGACGCCCTCCAGGCCCGCGGAGGTGATCTCCTCGGTGTTCGCCCCGACCGCCTCGCGCAGGCTCTTGGCGGTGTCCTTGATCTGGTCCTCGGTGACGTGGAACGGGCTGTTCAGCAGCCAGCGCTGCAGCTCGTCGATGCCGTCCTGGATCTGGTTGGAGAGGTCGTCGATGTTCTCCATGACCTGCCAGACCACGAACCAGCCGACCAGGCCCATGACGACGAAGCCGAGGATGGCGGTGAGCGCGGTGGCGAGCCCGCGCGGCACCCCGTGCCTGCACAGCCGGGCGACCGTGGGCTGGAGCAGCGCGGTGATGAGGAGCGCGGCGACGAAGGCGAGGACGACGAGCTGGACGGCGCTGATGACGCGCATCAGCACCCAGACGGTGCCCGCGAGGACGAGCAGCCGCCAGCCGGCCTCGGCGGCGACCCGCACGCCCCAGGGGACGGCGGTGGCCGGATCGGGGCGGACCGTGCCCGGGGAGGAGGACGGGGACGGGGAGCGGAGGTCCGTACCGTCCGTCCCGTCCTCGACGATGCCGGACTCGTCGGCGTCGTCGTCCTTCTCGGCGGCCGCGCGGCGCGCGTCCAGCCGATCCCCCACTTCGGTGAGTCCGGCGCCGATTCGGCCGATCCACCCTGGCACTCGCGACATGATCCGTCCTCTTCCCCCGTTGCTCCCCACCACTCCCCCCTGGAGTCGTCGGCATCGACCGTACAGGGCAGAAGCCCCTCACCGTAGGACGGTGAAGGGCTCCGCGAGGTTGAGCCGGGACCGGCTCGATGACGGCCGGGGCCGGTTCAGTAGTAGTTGTTGGCCTGCCAGAAGTTCCAGGCCGCGCACGGGCTGCCGTACCGGCCGTCCATGTAGCTCAGGCCCCACTTGATCTGGGTCGCCGGGTTGGTCGCCCAGTCGGCACCGGCCGAGGACATCTTCGAACCCGGCAGCGCCTGCATCAGGCCGTACGCGTCCGAGGTGGGGTTGTCCGCCTGGTAGTTCCAGCTGGACTCGTGGTCGACGATCCGGCTGAAGCACTGGAACTGGTCCGCCGGGACCAGCTGGCGCGCCATCTCCTGGACCTGCGCGGCCGTGTACGAGGACTGCACGGGGAAGCTGGCCGAGTCACGCGTGGCGGAGCGGCTGGCGACCTTCTCCGCCGCCTTGCGTTCCTTGGCTTCCTTGGCTTCCTTCTCCGCCTTCGCCACCTTCTCGGCGGCGGCCTTCTGCTTGGCGACCGCGTCCTTGGCGGCCTGCTTGCGCGCGGCTGCCTCGGCGTCCTTCTTGGCGGTCGCGTCCGCCGCGATGGCCTGGGAGTCGGCCTGCTGTGTCAGGGAAGCGGTCTGCACCTGCGCCTGAGCACCCGCGGGGATGTCGGCGAGGAGCGTCGCGCCGCTCGCCGTCGCCTCGGCCTCATCGCCCGAGGGTGCGGTGCTGCCCGAGGCAACACCCGTAACGGCGCCGACAGCGGTGACTGCGGTGGCCGAGGCCACTGCGAGCCCACGGACCGAGATCCGGCTCACACGGTTTCCTTCCAGCATCGACCGCTACAGGTGACCCTCGCGGACGCAATCGTGCCCCTGGCACTGGCCTCCCAACTGCGGGGTCACGGGAGGCACGGGCCCGGTGGGCAACTCCCCGGGAGGGAGCGCCGCATGGTGCTCGGGCGGCATACGACGGCGGTATGGAGTTCTGGTGTTCTTGCTGTGCTGTGCCGCTGGGGGTACAGGTGTGTCGTATGCGGGGCCTGACAGGAACGAGACTCTAGCCGTACCGCGGCGCCAGGAGGCAATTCCGTGCCGGGTGTGAAAGCTCACACCTCGTTCACCCCAGGAGTTTTCCGGAAACGGGCGCACGCACAGGCGCCGCCCGGCTAGGCTCTTTCGCCTTGCCGGACGGCGCCAACTACCGTGCAGTCACCACCCGTTGGGTCACCCGTCGGGTCACCCGCCGGTCCGTCCGCCGGACCGCTCACCGGACGGACGGGGCAAGTGGGACAGGCGGGACAGGCGGCCTCAGATCTGTCCGTCCTCCAGCATCTCGGTCACCAGGGCGGCGATCTGGGACCGCTCGGACCTGGTGAGCGTGACGTGCGCGAAGAGGGGATGGCCCTTCAGCTTCTCCACGACGGCCACGACACCGTCGTACCGGCCGACCCTGAGGTTGTCCCGCTGGGCCACGTCGTGGGTCAGGACGACCCGCGAATTGGCCCCGATCCGGGACAGAACGGTCAACAGGACGTTCCGTTCCAGGGATTGGGCCTCGTCCACGATCACGAACGCGTCATGGAGCGAGCGGCCGCGGATGTGGGTGAGGGGCAGGACCTCCAGCATCCCGCGTGCGGTGATCTCCTCGATGACCTCGCGGCTGGTGACCGCGGAGAGCGTGTCGAAGACCGCCTGCGCCCAGGGGCCCATCTTCTCGGACTCGGAACCGGGCAGGTAGCCGAGCTCCTGCCCGCCGACCGCGTACAGCGGCCGGAAGACCATCACCTTCTTGTGCTGGCGCCGCTCGAGCACGGCCTCCAGGCCCGCGCACAGGGCGAGTGCCGACTTTCCGGTGCCGGCCCGGCCGCCCATCGACACGATCCCGATGTCCGGGTCGAGGAGCAGGTCCAGCGCGATGCGCTGCTCCGCGCTGCGGCCCTTGATGCCGAAGGCCTCGCGGTCGCCGCGGACCAGCCGGACGTTCCCCTCGGCCGTCACCCGTCCCAGCGCCTTGCCGCGCTCGGACTGGATCATCAGGCCCGTGTGGACCGGGAAGTCCGACGCCTCGGGCACATACAGGGTGTCCTCTTCGAAGAGGAGGTCCACCTGTTCGGCGGAGAGGGGCAGTTCGGACATTCCGGTCCAGCCGGAAGAGCCCGTGATGGCGAGTTCCGCGCGGTACTCCTCGGCGAGGAGACCGACCGAGGAGGCCTTGATCCGCAGCGGGAGGTCCTTCGACACGACCGTGACGTCGAACCCCTCGGCCTGCAGATTGCGGGCGACCGCGAGGATGCGGGAGTCGTTGTCCCCCAGGCGGTAGCCGCTCGGCAGCACGCTGGGGTCCGAGTGATTGAGCTCGACACGGATCGTCCCACCCAGTTCCCCGGTGGGGATGGGGTCGTCGAGACGGCCGTACTTCACCCGGAACTCGTCGAGCAGACGCAGGGCCTGCCGGGCGAAGTAGCCGAGTTCGGGATGGTGCCGCTTGGCCTCCAATTCCGTGACCACGACGATCGGCAGCACTACTTCGTGCTCGTCGAAGCGGTTCATGGCGTGCGGGTCGGCCAGCAGGACGCTGGTGTCGAGAACATAGGTGCGCCGGTCTGGCATACGGCGCTTTGTGCTGGTCACCACGGAAGGACGTACCCCCTCGGATGAGGTCGGGGAGCGACGGAGGAGAGCTGGACCGGTTTTTGGCACCGATGCACGGGCCGTGAACCGGCCCTTCGCCTCGTCCGTACTGACCGCACGGTCGCGCTGGTGCAAAGGGCCTCCCGGGCGGACGGCCCCGTGCCGTCCGCTGAGATCCGACACCCGTGGTTCGGGCGTCGACCTGGAGGCTTTATGCCCTCGAACGAGCCATGCCATGCCGACAGGCACGGCGGCGCCCTGGTGAACTCCTCATTACTTCCACCCCAGAGGACCAACCCGTGGTCCCGCGGCGTCCCCGCCGAGTCCCCGCGGCGGGGGACCGCCGCGGTCCGTCATCCGCCGTAGCGCCGGTGGCGGGCCGCGTAGTCGCGCAGGGCGCGCAGGAAGTCGACCTTGCGGAAGGCCGGCCAGAAGACCTCGCAGAAGTAGTACTCGGAGTGGGCCGTCTGCCAGAGCATGAATCCGGACAGCCGCTGCTCACCGCTCGTACGGATCACGAGGTCGGGGTCCGGCTGGTCGCTGGTGTAGAGGTGCTTGCCGATCATGTCGACGTCGACGGTCTCGGCGAGGTCCTCCAGCGAGGTGCCCTTGTCGGCGTGGTCGAGGAGCATCAGCCGTACGGCGTCGGCGATCTCCTGGCGGCCGCCGTAGCCGATGGCGACGTTGACGAGTATGCCGTCGACGTGCGCGGTGGACTCCTCGGCCTCCTTGATGGTCGTCTGCATCTGCGAGGGCAGGATGTCCGGCGTGCCGACGTGGTGCACGCGCCAGCGGCCGTCGGCGGCGAGGGAGCTCACGACGTTCTCGATGATGTCGAGCAGCGGTACGAGCTCTTCGCGGGGCCGGTCGAAGTTGTCCGTGGACAACAGCCAGAGGGTGACGACCTCGACGTCGGTCTCGGAGCACCAGCCGAGGAACTCCTCGATCTTGTCCGCTCCGGCCCGGTGCCCCTGGGCGGCGGTGCTGCCCGCGGCCTTCGCCCAGCGCCGGTTCCCGTCGACGATGACCCCGATGTGCTTCGGCACCTGGTCGTGGTCAAGGTGGCCTTCCACCCTGCGGGCATAGAACCTGACCAGCAAACGGCGCAGGTTGTCGCGCAGGTCCACGTTTCCGTCAGCCCCTCCGTGCAGATGGCAGTCCCCGAGGCCGACACCTTACAGCCGCCGGAGCCCGCCTCCCCCTTGGGGTGCAAGGCCTCCTGGCCGCCGGGCGGGAGGCCTTGCGCCGTAAGGGAGACGGGGCGGGGAGCCGGCGGGGGCCGGGCGTCCGATGCGACGGCGGCTCCGGTGCGTGCGCCGTGCGCGCGGGAGCGCACAAAAAACGGGCCGGTCCGTGGGGGGGAGACGGACCGGCCCGAGGGGGGGTTTCCACCATAACCCTTCGTAAGTGATGCTGCGCGCATCGGCGTGCCAAAACTACTCTCCGGAGTCGCCCGACAACGCCCGGGTGGATGCGGAGACGTGAATTCCGAGGCAGATCATGGCCGGATCCCAGCGGATTCCAAGGCGATCAAGGAGAATACGAAGGGAATCAGGGGGTTCGCACGAGGATATGAGGCGTTGGGCCGTTTCCCTCGGACGTACGCCCCAAGGGTGACCGCGCCGGGGCGGTACCCGTCCGCCGTCCGCCCCGCTTCCTCGCGGGACGGACCTGCAGGGACGGCACCGCGCAGCCCCCTCCACCGCGCGGTGCCGTCCCGCGCAGCTTTGCTGGCGCGAATTGCCTTCGTACGAAACTACGCGACGGTGACGGGTGGAATGAGCCATCCGGCATAACGATGTGGAAACCGTGTGTACGTTTCCGGGATTTTCGCGGCGTCTCGGCCCGCTCGCGCCGGGCCGCTCGCGCCGGGCCGCGCGGGTGGGCGGTTCGCGGGGGTGGGCGGTTCGCGGGGCCTACTCGCGCCAGGCGCTCTCGCGCAGCAGGCGCAGGCCGTTGAGGCCGACCAGGATCGTCGAACCCTCGTGGCCGGCGACACCGAGGGGCAGCGGGAGGTGCCACGCCAGGTCCCAGACGACGAGGACGGTGATGAACACCCCGGCGAGGCACAGGTTCTGGACGACGAGGCGCCGGGCGCGGCGGGAGAGGGCGACGGCCCTGGGCACGGCCGTGAGGTCGTCGTGGACGAGTACGGCGTCCGCGGTCTCCAGCGCCAGGTCCGCGCCGCCCCGTCCCATCGCGACGCCGGTGTGGGCGGCGGCGAGGGCCGGGGCGTCGTTGACCCCGTCGCCCACGAAGAGCACCCGGCCGCCCAGGTCCCGTACGGCCTCGGCCTTCTGGTGCGGGAGCAGGGCCGCGTGTACGCCGCCGGCGGGGATGCCGGTCCGTCCGGCCACCGCGTGCGCGGCCCGGCGGTTGTCGCCGGTGAGGAGGACGGGCGGGGCGGAGGTGAGGCCGCTCAGGGCGGCGACCGCCTCGGGGGCGCCGGGGCGGAGCCGGTCGGCGAGGAGCAGCCAGCCCGCGCGGACGCCGTCCACGCGGACGACGACCGCGGTGCCGTCGGTGTCGGGGACCGCCGCCCGTTCGCCGAGCCGCTCCGGGGAACCGACCTCCACCTCGCGCCCGGCCACGGTCGCGGTCACTCCGCACCCGGGCGCGGACCGGAAGTCGTACGCCTCCTCCGGGTGCGGGGTCGCGTGCGGGAGTTCTTGGGCGGCGGCCACGATCGCGCGGGCCAGGGGGTGTTCGCTGCGGTACTCGGCGGCGGCCGCGAGGGACAGCAACCCGGCCTCGCTGAAGCCCGGTTCGGGCAGGACGCCGGTGAGGTGGGGCGTGCCCTCGGTCAGGGTGCCGGTCTTGTCGTAGACGATCCGGTCCGCCTGCCCGAGGCGTTCCATCACGACGGCGGACTTGATGAGCACGCCGTGGCGGCCCGCGTTGGCGATGGCCGACAGGAGCGGCGGCATCGTCGCCAGGACCACCGCGCACGGCGAGGCGACGATCATGAAGGTCATGGCCCGCAGGAGTGCCCCGGTGAGGTCGGCGCCGAAGACGAGCGGGACGGCGAAGACGAGGACGGTCGCGGCCACCATGCCCAGCGCGTAGCGGTGTTCGATCCGCTCGACGAAGAGCTGCGTCGGGGCCTTCGTGCGGGAGGCCTCCTCGACGAGGGCGACGACACGGGCGATGACCGTGTCGGAGGGGTCGCGCCCGACGCGGACGCGCAGGGCGCCGGTGCCGTTCAGGGTGCCGGCGAAGACCTCGTCGCCCGCCGCCTTCGATACGGGCAGGGGTTCGCCGGTGATGGTCGCCTGGTCGAGGTCGCTCGTACCGTCCAGGACCCGGCCGTCGGCCGCCACGCGCTCGCCGGGCCGCACCAGGATCACGTCCCCGACGGCGAGCCGGCCGGCCTCGACCGTCTCCTGCGCGCCGCTGCCGGGGTGCAGCCGGGTGGCTGTCGCCGGCGCGAGGCCGAGGAGGCCGCGGACGCTGTCCTCGGTGCGGGCGGTGGCCAGGGCCTCCACCGCGCCCGAGGTGGCGAAGATGACGATGAGCAGCGCGCCGTCCATGACCTGGCCGATCGAGGCCGCGCCGAGCGCCGCGACGATCATCAGCAGGTCGACGTCGAGGGTCTTCCCGCGCAGCGTCCTGAGCCCTTCGAGCGCGGGCTCCCAGCCGCCGGCCAGGTAGGCGACGGCGTACAGCGGCCCCCACAGCCACGCGCTCGCGCCGAGCAGCTGGAGCGGCAGCGCGAGCAGGAAGGCCGCGGTGGAGGCGGCGGCCCAGCGGGCTTCGGGGAGCGCGAGGAGGCGGGTACGGGCGGGCCGCACGCGCGCCGGGGCGGAAGCCGGTGCGGGTGCGGAGGCGGGCAGGGCGGTGGGAGTGGGTGCCGGGGCGGACATGCGCGCCACCATACAGGAACACATGAACAAGTCTTCATTCATTCCGATGGGTACGGGGCCGGCGTGGCGGTCTCGCTACGATGACGGGATGGGCCACGGAGTCGATGCGAAGAGCAGCACCCGCGAGCGGCTGGACGCCGTCGGCGCCGCGGACGTCGCGGCGACGCTCCAGGCCCTGGCCACGCCGTCCCGGCTGCGCATCCTGGCGCGCCTGCGGGAGGGCCCGTGCGCGGTCGGCGAACTCGCCGAGGCGGCGGACCTGGAGCAGTCGGCGTGCTCGCACCAGCTGCGGCTGCTGCGGAACCTGGGGCTGGTCACCGGGGAGCGGCGCGGGCGGTCGATCGTGTACGCGCTGTACGACCACCACGTGGCGGAGCTGCTGGAGCAGGCGCTGCACCATGTGGAGCACCTGCGGCTGGGGCTGCGGGACGAGGCGTGAGCGCCACAGCCGCGCTCCGGCCTACGGGCTCGCGGGCTTGCGGGCTTACGGGCCTCGACGAGGTGGCGGGAGCTGTGGGCCACGAACGGGCCCTCGCCGACGATCTGCCGGTGCAGGCGCAGCAGTCGGGTCCGGTACCGCTCGACGGTGAAGTCCGGCACCATCCACACCACCTTGCGCAGGAAGTGCACGACGGCCCCGATGTCGTGGAACTCCATCCGCAGCCGCTCCGCCCGCAGGTCGACGATCTCCAGGCCGGCCGCCTCGGCCCCGGCGCGCTCGCGGTCCGGGTGACGGTGGCCGCGGTGACTGCCGGGCTGCGGCCCGAGGAAGTACTCGACGACCTCGAAGGCGCTGGCGGGACCGACGTGCTGGGCGAAGTACGTGCCGCCGGGACGCAGGACGCGGGCGATCTCCGTCCAGTGCGGGGTCACCGGGTGCCGGCTCGTGACCAGGTCGAACGCCCCGTCGCCGAACGGCAGCGGCGCGTCCTGCGGCGAGGCGACGACGACCGCGCCGCGCGGATGGAGCAGGGCGGTGGCCTTGGCCACGTTCGGGGGCCAGCCCTCGGTGGCGACGGTGAGCCTGGGCAACCCGGCCGCGGCGGCGAGGACCTCACCGCCGCCGGTCTGGATGTCGAGCGCGGCGTCCGCGCGGGCCAGCCGCTCCCCCATGGCGCGTGCGTATCCCCAGGAGGGGCGTTCCTCGGTGGCCCGCCCCTCGAACCACGAGAAGTCCCACCCTGCGGTGGGGGCGGCCTCGGCCTCGGCGACAAGTTCCTCGAAGGTGCCGGTGCCGGTGTGGGTGTGGGTGCCGGTACCGGTGTGGGTGCGTGGGCCGGTCGGATCGGTCTGGCTCATCGGGCGATGGTGGCAGGCGGCGGGCGCGGGACGCGACAGGTTTCCCGGCGGGTCACTCCTGGGCGGCGGGTCCGTCGGGTACGGGTCCGTCGGGCGCGGGCCCGTCGGATACGGGTCCGTCGAGTACGAGGAGGTCGTGCACGTCCTTGCCGTGCTGAAGCGTGCCGACCTTGCGGAAGCCGTGCCGTTCCAGGAGGCGGACCGAGGCGGTGTTCCCCGCGAAGGGGTCGGCGTACAGGGGGCGGGTCCTCTCCTCGCGGAGGAAGAGGCCGAGGGCTTCGGTGCCGATGCCTCTGGCCCAGTAGGGGCGGCCGAGCCAGTAGCCGACGAAGCGCCGGTCCTCACCCGTCGCCGCGTCCGCCTCCCACCAGGCGACGATGCTGCCGGCCGGGGCGTCGTCCACGTCGACCGTCCGTACGAGAACGGTGGGGTCGCCGAGGATGCGGGTGGTCCAGTGCGTCATGAAGCGGTCGCGGGGCCGGGCGGGGAACCGCGACCGCCGGGTCGCCTCGGGGTCCTGTTCGTACGCGAAGAGGACAGGCAGGTCGGTGTCCCGTACGTTCCGCAGCCGTACGCGTGGGGCGGGCGGGGCGGTCTGTCCGTGCGCGTCGTCGCTCATGCCGGAGCAGTCTGGCACCGGGCACTGACAGTGGGCGTGGGTGTTGGCATGGGCGACGACGGCACGGATCCGGTTCCGATCCCGGCTCCGGTTCCGATCCCGGATCCGGATCCGGGATCGGAACCGGAGCCCGGGGCTCAGGGGACGAGAGGGCGTACTTCTTCGGCGGTGAAGCGGATGAAGCCCTCGGGGTCCGGCTCGTCGGCGGTGGGCTGCAGGACGACGGTGTCGGCGCCGGCGTCCGCGAGACGCTGCACGGCCTGCGCGACGTCGCCGGCGTCCCCGGCGACGCCGAGGTCCGGCACCGACGCCACACCTTCGGCGCGCTGCTCGGCCTGGAGGCGGGCGGCGGCGTCGGGGCCGGTGGCGGTGAGGAGGTAGACGACGACGGTGTGCGGGTCGCCGGTACGGGAGGCCGACGCGCGCCCCTCGTCGATGAGGCGGCGGGCTTCCCGCACACCCCCGGGTGACGTGTTGGCCGTGAGGACGGTGCCGTCCGCGGCCTCTCCGGAGAGCTTGAGCGAGCGGGGTCCGGTGGCTCCGGCGAGGATCGGCACCGGCGTCGGCGGGGGCCAGTCGAGGGCGACGTCGTCGAGCTTCACGTACCGGCCGTCGGTGGTGACGCGTTCACCGGCCAGCAGGGCGCGCAGGGCCGTGAGGTACTCGCGCAGGAGCGTCACGGGTGACTCGGCGCGCGCTCCGACCTGGCCCATCCAGTCCTGTACGCCGTGTCCGACGCCCAGGACGGGCCGGCCGGGGAAGAGCCGGTGCAGGGTGGCGGCCTCCATGGCGGTGACGGCGACGTTGCGCAGCGGCACGGGGAGGAGGCCGACTCCTACGCGGAGCCGGTCGGTCCACGCGAGGGCCGCGGCTGCCGCCGAGACGCCTCCTTCGAGGAAGCAGTCCTCCCAGAGCCAGAGTTCCTCCAGCCCGGCGTCGTCCGCCGCGCGGGCCAGAGCTCGCAGGCGTTCTGGAGGCAGTTGGGGCCGGAAGACAGCGCCGAGTGTGGTCATGCGCTGTTCCTACCCGGAGGGTCGGCGGGGTTCAACCTGTTTGTCGGATCACTCCGGCCGGCCCGACCCCGGCGGCGGATCGGCGACGAAGGTCCCCTTGCCGTGGACGGTGACGATGAGCTGCCGCTCCCGCAGCACCTGGCCGCAGCTCCCCCGCCGCGATACGCGCGGCAACGTGGCCGGCGATGGCGACGTACAGGTCGCGTCCCGGTGACGCGCCCCGCGGTACGGATGTGCGCGCGCTGCGAGCGCACCACGGCGGAGCCGGTCCTGGTTCGCGGGGACGCCCTGCCGGGCGCGGTAGCCGTCGCGTGAAGGAACCGGCCGGCGCGACCTGGCGTCTGGCACAGGACGACCGGATCATCGGAGCGGCAGGGACAGCGGGAGGCGGCTGGAACATGTTCGTCCTGCTGATGTACGGCGCCGTGCTCGCTGTGCCGCTGTGGGCCGTCGCGGTCGTGGTGAAGCTGGCGTCGGTCCTCGCGCCCGGGCGGCGACCGGACTGGGCCGGGGACCTGCTGCGGTGGTGCGCGGGCATGGCGGCTGTCGCGGCCGTGATCGTGTACGCGATCGGGCTCGGCCTGGTCCAGTGGAACGCGAGCGAAGCCGAGTCCGGCGCGGGGTCCGCGCCCGCCGCCCCCTGCCGCTCCCTCCCGCCCGGCACCCTTGATCAGCTCACCGGGCACGGGCCGTCCTACCTGCCGCTGGGCTTCGACTGCCTGCTGAGCGACGGCCGGGTCGTCGCGGCCGACGGCCCCTACACCCTCCTGAACGTCCTGGCCGCCGCCTTCGTGCTGGCAGCGATGCTGTCGCTGCTCGCGGTGGGGTTCCTGGACGAGTACCGGGCGCGCTCCGTCACGCCTCCTTCGGGAACGTGACCTCCACGCGGCGGTTCTTGCGGCGGCCCTGTTCCGAGGTGTTGTCGGCGATGGGGTAGTCCTCGCTGTAGCCGCGTACGACGAAGGTGACGTCCACCTCGCCGAGGGCCGCCGCGAGCTGTTCATGGACGGCTTCCGCCCGGCCCTTGGAGAGGGTGACGCCATGGGCGTACGAGCCGAGGTTGTCCGTGAAACCGAAGACACGGACGTTCGTGGCCTTCTGGGACTTGATCTCGTCCGCGATCGTCGCGATACGGGCACGTGCCTCCGGGTTGAGCTTGGAGCTGTTCTTCGGGAAGAGGACCTCCGCCTGGAGCGCGAACGTCACGTCCTCGTTCGTGTCCTCGCGGCGCTCCTCCCCGCCGAGGTCCTCGACGACCGACTTGATGTCGAGCACCCGCGCGGCCGCGAGGGTCGCGCCGTCGGCCAGCTTCAGCCCGGGGCTGTTCGCGTCGACCTCCGGCGGCTGGGACGTGGTGACGCTGCCCGGCGGTTCACTCGGGTCCGCGTCGTCCGCGTGGGCCGCGGTCAGCGGGGTCATGAAGACGAGTGCGGCGAGGGCGGTGAGGGTGACCGACGTGGCGCGGGGGGTGAGCGGCATGGTCACTCACCCTCGGAGATCTCTACCGCGGCCGGGGGCATCGAGCCGACCTGGAAGGAGACCTCGGTGGTCCCCTCGGGCGGGGCGGGGAACTGGGCGAACCACTCCGTGGTCTCGCCCGGCTGGACGCCGCCGGTGAACCGCGTGCAGAGGCAGCGCCCCTCCGTGTCGCGCAGAACGAGGTATTTCTTCTTGCCCCCCTGATCGACCAGGCTGGCACCCGCGATGGATCCGCCGTTCCCGGCCAGCTCCCGCTCGTCGCCCCGCCAGTCCGCAGCCACCCACGACTTGCCGCTGCCGTTGGTCACCGTCCCCTCGACGGTGACGAATCCACCCTCGTCACGGTCGGCCGAGGTGACGGCGACGGTCAGGCCGCCCGCCTTCACTTCGGCCAGGACCTGTTGGGCCGACGGCGACTGGGATCCCTGCTCGTCGTCGCCCCCGTCGTCCCCGTCGTCCTTCGCCGGTGAGGACGAGGACGTCTTCTTGTCCGAGCCCCCGTCGTCTCCACCGCCGCAGCCGGCCACCGTGAGGACCAGCCCAGTCGTGATCGCCACGGCGGTCAGTACCGTGCGGCCCTTCGTGGTGTGCCGAATGTTCATCGCTACGGCTTCCTTTCACTCGGCCAGATGCACAGAGAACAGCACGGACGCGTCGGGAAGGTCGTCCAAATCGAAATCTTCGGGGTCGATATCCACAAGTTCGCCGTCACAATCCAGTTCGACGACATCTTTCGGATCATCGGGTACGTCGAAGTCGCAGCGAGGCTTGATGACGGCCGCGGCTTCCGCGGTCGCGTGCATGCCCTCCGTGCCCGGAATGATCGAGTCCCCGACCGTGTAGTCGGTCCGGATCTCCACCTGGAAACCGGGGAATCCGGCCACGGCATAGGGCGTGACCGCCGTCACAGACGCATCGTTCTCGGCGGCCAGTTCACCAGCTGCGGCTGCGGCGCCGGCGCCGTCGAACCCGTCGCCGTCGAGCCAGTCCAGCCAGTCGTCCTCCACACCGACGGCGGCCTCCAGGCCTTCCATCAGTTCGTCCCTGGCGTCCTGAGCGGCTGCCAGAGCGGCGGCGTCCGCCGCGGACTGTGCTCCGTTCCGGGCGGACGCCGCCTGGGCGAACGCGAAGAACGCGAACGCGGCGAAGAGCAGGATGGCCGTCAGCCAGATGGAGACGGGGAGAGTCGATCCCCGGTCGCCGCGCAGTCGTGCGCGGATCAGCCGCCGATGACCTGGTTGACCGCGTCCAGGATCGCGCCGGAGATCAGTCCGTCGAGGCCGAGACCGTCGATCAGCGTGAAGATCCCGGCGATCAGGATCATGAGCCCTGCGTACTCGACGAAGCCCGCGCCCGCGTCCCGGTCCCGTCCGCGCATCCGGGAGGCCACGGTGCGGCCCCATTTCCGAACCGCCCGCTTCGTTCCCGTGGACGTCTCCGGCTCCAGGTTTCTGGTCACAGTGATCCCTTCCCTCCCGCCCAAAACCACTACCGTCCCGCGCACCGTACGTGATAATCCGCCTACTGCGGGTGGGTCCAGGGGCCCAACTTCCCGTGGCCGGAGTCACCGGTTCCACCCCCCGTGGGCCGTGCCCAGCCAGTGGGCGATCGCTTCGCTGCGGGTGGAACTGTGCAGCTTCGCGAAGATGCGGTTGATGTGGTTCTTGACCGTCTTCTCGCTGATGAAGCACGTGGCGGCGATCTGCTGGTTGCTCATACCTGCCGCGATGAGATCCATGACCTCCACCTCCCGTGAACTCAGGTCGTGATCCGGACGGTTGCGGCCGCGCCGCAGGAGCCCCGGCGCGTGGACGGGAAGAGCCTGCGACGACTGTGCCACAACCGATTGCAGGTGCGAAGAGTTTTGGTTCGGTTCGTACGAAACTCCGAGCGAATCCGACACATCGGCGGCGGACACGGTGAAAGTGGCCGTTCCGTCGCGCAAGTCCCGCACGGCGGTGATCAGTTCGTCCGCGGTGAACTCGCCGTGGACCAGGTAACCGACGGCGCCCAGGCACAACGCCCGTGCCACCACCTCAGGTTCGCGGCTGTACGTCAGCATCATCACGGGCGCGAGCCGGGCCAGCGGGGGCAGCGCGGTCAGGCCGTCCGTGCCCGGCATGCGCACGTCCAGCAGGACCACGTCGGGGCGGTGGCGGGTCGCGAGTGCGATCGCTTCCTCGCCGTCGGACGCCTGGGCCACGGCCCTGATGTCCGGGTGGGCGTTCAGCAGGGCCGCGAGGCCGGCCCGGACGACCGGGTTGTCGTCGGCCACCAGCACTCGCAGGGGCGGGCCGGGAAGTGCCTGCTCAGGCATGTGCGGCCTCCTCTTGGGGAGTGTGTGAAGGGGGTGCGGACGGCGGAGGGGCGAGGGGGAGGCTCAGCGTGACCTCCGTGCCTCCGCCTTCGGCGCTGTGCAGTCGGAGGTCCGCTCCCACGGATGCCGCGCGTTCCAGCATTCCCAGCAGGCCGAAGTGGCCGGTTTTCGCCAGGACCGGTATGTCGGCGAGGGACACGGGTGTGCCTTCCCCGTCGTCCCGCACGGTCAGGTGCAGGGCGCAGTGCGGGGCGGGGTGCGTGACGGCGAGGGACACGTGTACGTGGGTCGCGTGCGAGGCGTGGCGGTGCGCGTTCTCCAGGGCCTCCGAGGCGATCGCCAGCAGGTGGCGGGAGGCCTCGGGAGGGACGGCCCGGAGAGGGACGGCCGCGGCCGGGACGGTTTCGTGGGTGAAGGTCGTCCTCATACCCGTGCGGGACTCGAAGTCGGTCACCCTGGAAGCCAGTTCCGTCAGCAGGTCCGCCAGCAGGTCCGTCGGCGGGGTCGACATCGCCGTGTGGGCCCGCAGGTCCGTCAGCAGTTCACGGGACTCCGCCGCCGCCCGTCGGGCCGCTCCCGCCACCGCGGTGGCCTGGGCCTTCAGGGCGCGGGGGTCCGTGTCGTGGTCGGCGGCGACCGCCAGGGCCTCCGCCGACAGGGCCAGGCCGTGCAGGGTCTTCGCCACCGAGTCGTGCATCTCGCGGGCCAGCCGGGCCCGTTCCGATTCGACGGCCTCCGCGACGGCCAGGCGGGAGTTCGCCTCCGCGAGGGCCTGGCCGGCCGTGCCGAACTGGAACATCAGGTTGCGCAGGGTCACGCCGATGATGCCCGCCGCGATGCAGAAACCCGCGATGAGGAGGGTGCTGGCACCGGTGCCGGGGTGGTGCTGCCATGCCCTGAAGGTCGTCAGCAGGACGACCAGCTGGAGTCCCGTGAAGACTCCCGAGCCGCGCCAGCCGTACAGCAGGCCCGCCAGGAGGGGGGTGCAGACCGCCGCGTACGCGAGGGGGGAGGCGGGGGGCGCCGTCAGGAGGAGTATCGCGCCGAAGACCAGGTCCACCGCCATGAGGGTGGGGTGGGCGAGGAGTTTCGGGGCGAACCTGTCCCAGTCCCTGAGCATGGCGTACGAGCCCGTCACCGCCAGGACCGCGGCGGTGACGACCGCGTGGCGGGGGAGGCCGTCGGACGCGTTGGCCGTGGCGAAGGGGGCGCCGATCGCGATCATCGTGAGCCTGACCGCGAACGCCTGGCGGCACAGGGCCTGCAGGGCGTTGAGCTGGAGACGCACGCTGCCGGGCGCCGCCGCGTCGTCGGCGAAGTAGCCCGTCGGGCGGGACGCCCTGGCCCTGGCGGACAGGACCGCCTTGAACCCGCGGGTCCGTCGGGGCTCGTCGCGCGGTTCCCCGCGTCCCTGACGGGGCGCGGCCCGGCCGCCCTCGGGAGTCCCTCCGGCTGCCATGTCAGCGGCCCAGTACCGAGCCGAAGTTCGTGCCCGAGCCCAGGAACATCCCCGTCGCGATCAGGATCATCGTGGCCGGCAGCATGAAGACGAGCGTGACCATGGTCGCCTTGGGGATCGTCTTGGCGGCCCGGCGGCGGGAGTTCTGGGCGTCCGTGCGGCGCATGTCCGTGGCGAGCTGGATGAGGGTGTCCGCGATCGGGGAGCCCAGCTCCTCGCCCTGCTGGAGCGCCGAGACGAACTGCGCCACCTGCTCGGACGAGTTGCGCCTGCGCAGCTCGTCGAAGGCCTGGCGGCGGCTCACGCCCATGTCCATCTGGCGCAGGGTGATGCGCAGCTCGTCCGCCCACGGGCCCTCGTAGTGATCGGCCACGCGTTCCAGGGCCTGACGGAAGCCCAGGCCCGCCGACACCACGACCGCCAGGACGTCCAGGAAGTCGGGGAGGGTGCGGTCGATGACGTCCTTGCGGTCACGGATCGCCTGCCAGATCAGCGCGTCCGCGGCCAGCAGGCCGAACGCCAGGGCCATGACCGCGAACAGGAGCTGCCCGTTGGTCAGGAAGATCAGGAACAGCAGGACGCCGAAGACGCCGTACACCGCCCGGCGGGCCGCGTACCGGTTCAGGGTCAGGCCGCCGGGGTTGCCCGCCATGTCGATACGGCGGCGCTTGGCGTCCACGCGGCGCGGGCCCATCAGACGCAGCACCGCCGGGGCGAACCGCATGCCCAGGCGGTCCACCGCGGAGTCCGCCTTCGAGACGCGGGTCCCGCCCACCTCCAGCGCCAGGGCCAGGTCGCCGGGGAGCTTGGCCTCCGCGCGGTACATGCGCAGACCGAGGAGGAAGCCTCCGACGGCCAGGCCCATCAGCGCGGCGAGCAGCAGTGCCGTCATCCCGTTCCCCTCCCTGTGCCCTCGGCCCTCAGGTCCCCGTGTCCCCGTGTTCCCCGTGTTCCCCGTGTGCTCATACTTCGATCTTGCCCAGGCGGCGGATGACGAAGAAGCCGATCGTGTAGAGGCCCATCGCGATGAGCACCAGGGTCTGGCCCAGCGGGGAGCCGGTCACCTTGGCCAGGGCGCCCTCGTTCGAGGAGTTGATGAGGAGGAGCGAGCCGAGGCCGAGGAGCGGGACCGTGAAGGCCGTCGCGTTGACCTCGGAGAGCATCGTGCGGACCTCCCGGCGGGTCTCCTTGCGGTCCTCCAGGGTCTTGGTGAGGTTGCGCAGGGAGTTGACGACCGTGCCGCCCGCCTTGTTGGACAGGACCAGGGTGGTGACCAGGACGACCAGTTCGCGGGACGGAAGCCGGTCGGCCAGCTCGCTCAGGGCGTCGTCGACCGAGCGGCCCAGGGTCAGCTGGTCCGCGACCCTGGCCAGTTCCTCGCCCGCCGGGGCCTCCAGCTCCTCCGCCGCCATCGCCAGCGCGGTGCGCAGGGCCAGGCCCGCGGCTGCCGCGTTGGCCAGCAGGCGTGCCACGTCCGGCAGCTGGTTGATGAACGCCTCGATGCGCTTCTGGCGCTGCCAGTTGAGGAAGATCGCCGCGCTCCAGACACCGACCAGGCCCGCGATGGGGCCGAAGAACGGGGTCGAGGGCGGCGGCCGCGATCAGCCAGAGCGCGACGACCACGGCGGCGCCGTACGTGAAGAACTCGCCCGCCGTCACGTCGAGGCCCGTCGCCGAGAGCCGCAGCTGGATCGTGCGGCCCAGCCGGGTGCGGCGCAGCCGGCGGTCGACGGCGGCGAAGCGGCGCGCGCGGCCGGCGGCGGTGCGCAGGGGGCCGCCGCCGGAGAGGCGGTCGACCAGGGCCTGGCGCTGGGCGCGGCCGGACGCGTACGTGTGCACGCCCGCGACGGCGAGCGTGCCGCACAGGAGGGTGGCGCCGAGGGCGAGCGGGACCGCGTTGTTCACGACGCGCTCCTCCCGCTCGTGACCGGGCGGTCTGCGACGACTGCGGTGGGTGTCATCCGATCGCCTGCCGGGTGCCGGGGACGTCGAGTGCTTCCGCCACCCCGAAGGCGGGCGGCAGCGGCTCGTTGGCGACGTACAGCTTCTCCGCCACCGAGCGGGGCAGCGGAAGGTGTTCGAAGTAGCCGTGGACGACCCGGTCGGGGCCGGTGGGGCGCGGAACGAAGCGGGTGACGGGCACGACCCGGAACTGCTCGCGGCCGTGCGAGACCAGCAGCGCGATCTCGGTGACCTTGCGGGAGCCGTCGGCGTGCCGGGTCAGCTGGACGACGACGTCCACCGCCGAGTTGATCTGGTCCTTGAGCGCCTCGAAGGGGATCTGCACCTCGGACATCGAGCCGAGGGTCTGGAGCCGCATCAGGGCGTCCTCGGCGGAGTTCGAGTGGACGGTGGCGAGGGAGCCGTCGTGGCCCGTCGACATGGCCTGGAGCATGTCGAGGGTCTCGCCGCCGCGGACCTCGCCGACGATGATGCGGTCGGGGCGCATGCGCAGGGAGTTGCGGACCAGGTCGCGGATGGTGATCTGGCCCTTGCCCTCCACGTTCGGCGGGCGGGACTCCAGGCGGATCACGTGCTCCTGCTGGAGCTGCAGTTCCGCGGAGTCCTCGATGGTGATGATGCGCTCGTGGGAGGGGACGAGTCCGGAGAGCGCGTTCAGGAGCGTGGTCTTGCCCGAGCCCGTACCGCCGCTGACGATGACGTTGAAGCGGGCGCGGACGAACGCGGCCAGCAGCATCAGCATCTGCTCGTCGAGGGAGCCCAGGCCGATCAGCTCCGGGAGCGTGTACGCGCGGGGGAAGCGGCGGATCGTGAGGGTGGGACCGGTGAGGGCGAGCGGCGGGATGACGACGTTGACGCGCTCCCCGGTGGGGAGGCGGGCGTCGACCATCGGGTTCGACTCGTCCACGCGGCGGTTGACGGTGGAGACGATGCGCTCGATGGTCTGCATCAGCTGCTCGTTCGAGGCGAAGCGGAGCGGGAGCTGCTCCACGCGCCCGGCCCGCTCGACGAAGATCGAGTCCGGGCCGTTGACCATGATCTCGGTGATCGACGGGTCGGCGAGGAGGGGTTCCAGGACGCCGAGGCCCAGTGCCTCGTCGACGACCCGGCGGATCAGCTGGGAGCGCTCGGCGGTCGACAGGACCGGGCCCTCGCGGCTGATGATGTGCCCGAGGACGCGCTCCAGGCGGATGCGGCGCTCGGCCGCCGCGAGGCTCGACATCTCCGCGAGGTCGATCTCCTCCAGCAGCTTGGCGCGGTAGACGGCGACGAGGTGTCCGTCCTCGCGGCCGGCTCCGCCCTCCTCGGGTGCGGCGATACGGGCTCGCAGGCTCATGGGGTCGCCTCCTCTCGGTCTCTCGATCGTTCGGCGTCTCGGTCGTTCGGCGTCTCGGTCAGGCGGTCGTTCGGGCGTTCGGGCGGGCGTGGGTGGGTGGGTGGGTGGGTGGGTCAGTCGTCGGTGGGCATCGTGGCGTGGCGTTCCACCGTCACGCTCGGCAGGAGGGGGATGACGGCGGGGACCTGGAGCGTGACCGTCGCGGTCGTGAGGTCGTCGCCCTCGGCGGCCGACACGTTCGGGTCGAGCCAGCCGCTCACCGAGGCCGCTCCCGCCGCTCCCCCGTCGTCCCCCTGCGAGGCGGCCCGCGCCGCGGCCCGCGCCGCCGTACCGGCCTGGTTGATGCCGTAGCCGATCAGGCCGAGCTGGATGGCCGCCATGCCGACGACGAGCAGGATGGGCAGGAACCCGGCGAACTCCAGCATGGACACGCCCCGGTCGTCCCGTAACCGCCTCCACAGGCGCGTCGGAAGACGTCGCGGAAGTCGCTTCATCAGCCGTCCCCCTCCAGCGCGGCCCCCGCCGTCCCCTTGACCTTCCAGCCCGCGTCGAAGCCCGGGAAGAAGAGCGGTACCTCCGCCTCGATCGTGGCCTTCATGACCGTCCCGTTCGCGCCGCAGGTGATCACCGCACCGTCCCAGGCGCCCGGCAGGTGCTCGCCGCCGGCGGCGGCGCAGGCACCCGCGACGTCGCCGTCGACCGCGTTCGCAGCCGTCGCCGCCCGCGCCGCCTCGTCCGCCGCGTTCCCGGCCAGGGAGTACGTGTAGCCGTACAGCGCGCACTGCCACAGGATCGTCATCACGACCAGCAGGATCGGGAACATCCCGGCGAACTCCAGGGTGACCGCGCCCCGGTCGCCGCCCTTGCGGCGCAGCGAGAGGGACCCCTTGTCGGCGGCGGCCCTGCGGCGCCGGCCGCCACCGCCCGCGGGCTGCTCGGCCACCAGGCCCAGCTCGCCGGCCAGGGCCCACAGCGCCTGCTTGACCGTCGAGCGGGCGTCCAGGTCCTGCATGCGGCCCGCGTCCACGACGGACTGGAGTTCCTTGAAGGCGGCCGGGACCGTGGTGCGGGCGACCTTGGTGCCGGTGACGCGTTCGACCAGGGACGGCTGTATCTCCGTACCGCGGGCGAAGCGGTTGACGACCGTGCGGGTCTCCTCGGCCTTGCGGATCTGGAGGCGGTCCCACATGCGGACCATGCGTTTGGCGGCGCGGACGGCGACGACGTCGGGGGTGACCAGGAGCAGGGCCTGGTCGGCGAGTTCGACGGCGGCGGCGTTCGCGGCGTTCAGCTGGGCGCCGCAGTCGACGACCACGACGTCGTAGCGGGAGCGCACGGCGGCCAGGACCTGGCGGGCCACCCGGTCGGTGATCTCCTCGCCGCGCTCGCCCTCGGCGGGGGCCAGGAGCAGGCCGAGCCCGGTCTCGTGGGTGTAGACGGCGTCCTGGAGCACCCGCGGGTTGATGTCGCTGATCGCGGCGAGGTCGGCGATGGAGCGGCGGAACTGCACGTCCAGGTAGGAGGCCACGTCGCCGGACTGGAGGTCCAGGTCCAGCAGGGCCACCGAGCGGCCCGAGGCCTGGGCGGCCAGGGCGAGCTGGACGGCCGTGACCGTCGTGCCGACGCCGCCCTTCGCGCCGGTCACCGTGACGACCGTGCCGCCCGGTCCTGCGTACAGCTCGGGGGTGCCGCTGCCCAGGTGGCGCCGCATGCCGGTGGACCAGGCGGCGGCCGCCTGGACGCGTTCGGCGAGGGAGTCGTAGCTCAGCGGGAGGCCGACGATGCCGCGCGCGCCGGAGTCCATGGCGGCGGTCAGCACGCCCGTGCTGGCGTCGGCGGTGACGAGGACGACGCCGACGGCCGGGAAGCGCAGGACCAGGTCGCGGATGACGTCGAGCGCGGGGACGGGGCCGACGCGCTCGTGGACGAGGACGACCTCGGGCAGTTCGTCGAGGGATTCCGCGGCCAGCCGGGCCAGGGTGTCCAGCAGGGCCGTGGTGTCGGCGACCGGCGGGGCGGGTTCGGCGTCGGCGAGCTGGCTCAGGAGCGTGCTGAGCGCGCGGGCCGAGTCGATGTCGCCGACGGCGGGCAGGATGCGGATGGTCATCGGCATGTCCTCGCCCGGGACGACGTCGTGGGGGCTGAGCGCATCACGGCCTCCTACTTGTCCTCGTCGAGGGTGTACGAGCGGTCGCCGGGGGCGACGGTGGCGTCGGCGCCCGCCGCGATGAGGGCGAGGCGGACGTGCTCGGCGAACGACTCGGCGTACGCGACGCGCTGGGCGTCGGCGGTGTCGAGGGCGAACGTGATGGGGACGGCCTCGTTCGCGGTGCGGCGGCGGTCGTTGCCGGACTGGCCGGGGTCGAGCGCGGTCAGCTTGCCGACGTCGATGACGCGGGCGTTCTGCACGATGACCTTCGACTGGTCCTTGCCGTTGTCGCTCTCGTCCTTGAACGTGGCGTAGATGTTGACCCGCGAGCCCGGGTCGATCTTGCCCGCCACCCCGGTCGCCGCGTCGATCAGGATCGCGATCTCCTGCTGGCCGGCCCGGAGCGCGGGCCGGTCGACGATCATGTCCGTCTGGAGCAGCGAGCCCTTCTTCAGCTGTGTGACGGCGATCTTGCCGCGGACCTGGGAGAGGCTGGTGACCGCGGTGGAGGAGAGCCACCGCTCGGGCATCGAGACCTTCTCGAACTGGTCGGCCGTCAGCGTCCGGTAGGGCGCGATGTCGCTCTTGAGACGGTACGCCGCCACCTCGGGCCCGACCTTCGAGTTCACGTCGCGGATCACCGACAGCACTCCGGCGAAGGCACCGACGGCGCACAGGACCGACAGGGCCAGCAGGACGACGCCGCGGCGCTGGCGCGAGTTCACAACATCTCACCTCGTGGGGGCGGAACCGGGTTCAAGGGGTATTCACCGTTGTCAGGGGGTACTTACCGTTATTCACGTGTACGTGCCTGCCGTGCGTCACGTGTGTGGCTCACACGGCCCCGCGGGGCAGGGCGCGTACCGAGGATGCTGCCCGCGCGGCGGCCTTCGGAAGCCCGTTCGACCGCGACGGGCCCGGTGACAACGGCGCCGCGCAGAAACCGCAGCGGTCGCCGATGAGTTCGAGACCGCACCAGTGGCACTCCTCGCGCCGCACGGACGAGACCAGCTGGTACAGGACGGACACATCGTGCAGGCCCGCGGCGAACTCGGCCAGCTTGCCGGTGCCCCACCAGCGGGCCGACTCGGCGGGCAGCGGCACGGTCGCGACGCCCTGCACGCGCCAGGCGGGCGCGAGCGTCCCGGTGACCCAGTCGGCGGGCAGCTGCCCGGGCGCGACGAGCATCCGCGTCCCGAACTCGGGTCCGGTCAGGTCGCCCTGGCCGACCCGCACCAGCTGGGGGCGCGGCGTGGCCAGTACGGCGAACTGGGCGCCCGGCACCCACGACTTGGCGTGCGACCTGAGCGACACCGGCACCCGGTCGAGTCTGGCGACCGAGGTCAGCTGGGCGCCCGCGTAGATGTAGTGGGCGAGCAGCCGTGCGGAGGAGGCGAGCACGCCGGGACTGAAGTCGCAGGCGGAGAGCTGGCGCAGCTGCTGGGCGAGCAGGGCGAGACCGAGCGGGGGCAGGTCGAGGCCGAGCAGCGCGATGCGGTCGCTCTCCAGGACGGACCGCACGGCGTGCAGCCGGCGCCCGACGCCGGCCGGCGCGGAGGCCGGGTAGAGCGCGATCACGTATCCGTGCTGCTCGATGAGCGCGTGCATGCCGGTGGTGGAGTCCTCAAGGCTTTCCAGGGACCGGAGGACGACGGCGGGCGGTGTCTGCCGGTCGTGCGGCGGAAGCACCAGGTCGGAACTGGTGACGGCTATCGCGGTCGGCACGCTGCACACCACCCCGTTCACCGGCACGGGGCGGTCAACCGCCGTCCCGGATCGCCCCTATGTCGCCATGAATGCCTCACAGGAGGACACACCTTGCCACTGTGGCGTCCTTCCGCAACTGCACCTTATCCACGGTGCGCGCCGCTCAACACCGGATCTCCGGGATCAATTCACGCGGGGTGCGCGCATGATCCACACAGAGTGAGCCACGTCTGCCCAACTCCGGCAGCTGTCAGGGCCGTTGGCGGCACCAAGGGTCTTGACAACGTGATTGGTCTGGACCAGTTTGGAGAGGCGACGGTGGCCACCGTGCTCGTCCTCTCCTCACCCCCTCCTCGTCCCCACTCCCCCACCGGAGGCCCCAGTGGACCGCGTATCAGGCATGCCCAGACGCAGACGGACATGGGCCGGCGCGCTCGCCGCCGTACTCGCCGCGTCCGCCCTCTCCCTGGCCGGCGCCGGCCAGGCCTCGGCCGCGGACGTCAACAACACGAAGAACGCCGGCTTCGAGTCGGGACTCTCCAACTGGACCTGTTCGGCGGGCAGCGGCTCCGCCGTCTCCGCCCCCGTGCACGGGGGCGCGGCCGCGCTGAAGGGCGCGCCGGCCGGGCAGGACAACGCCCGGTGCAGCCAGACCGTCGCGGTGAAGCCCAACTCCAGCTACTCGCTGAGCGCGTGGGTTCAGGGCGGGTACGCGTACCTCGGCGCGAGCGGCACCGGGACGACGGACGTGTCAACGTGGACCCCGGACTCCTCCTCCTGGAAGCAGCTGACGACGTCCTTCACGACGGGTGCGAACACCACGTCCGTGACGGTCTACACACACGGCTGGTACGGACAGGCGGCCTACTTCGCCGACGACGTGTCCGTGTTCGGGCCCGACGGGGGCGGTACGGGCGGCGACCCCGACCCGGTGGTCCCCGCGACCCCGGCCGGCCTGAACGTGGCCTCCACGACCTCCTCCGCGGTCTCCCTCGCCTGGAACCCGGTGTCGGGCGCGAGCGGCTACAACGTCTACCGCAGCGGTACGAAGGTCGCGGCGGTGACCGGCACCTCGGCGACCGTCACCGGCCTGGCCGCGTCCACCTCGTACTCCTTCCAGGTCACCGCGACCAACACGGCCGGTGAGTCGGCGAGGTCGACGGCGGTCACCGGGACGACCAAGGCGTCCTCGGGCAACACCGGCAACCTGCCCAAGCACGCGGTGACGGGCTACTGGCAGAACTTCAACAACGGCGCGGCCGTCCAGAAGATCTCCGACGTCCCGTCCCAGTACGACATCATCGCGGTGTCCTTCGCCGACGCCACGACGACGCCGGGCGCCGTCACCTTCAACCTCGACTCGGCCGGTCTGAACGGCTACACCGTCGACCAGTTCAAGGCGGACGTCCAGGCCAAGAAGGCCGCGGGCAAGAAGGTGATCATCTCGATCGGCGGCGAGCGCGGCACGGTCGCGGTGAACGACTCCGCCTCGGCGGCGAACTTCGCGAACTCCGTGTACTCCCTGATGCAGACGTACGGCTTCGACGGCGTCGACATCGACCTGGAGAACGGCCTCAACGCCACCTACATGACGCAGGCGCTGCGGTCGCTCTCGTCGAAGGCGGGCTCCTCGCTGATCATCACGATGGCGCCGCAGACGATCGACATGCAGTCCACGTCGAACACGTACTTCCAGACGGCCCTGAACATCAAGGACATCCTCACGGTCGTCAACATGCAGTACTACAACAGCGGTTCGATGCTCGGCTGCGACGGCAAGGTGTACTCGCAGGGCTCGGTGGACTTCCTCACCGCCCTCGCCTGCATCCAGCTGGAAGGCGGCCTCGCCCCGTCCCAGGTGGGCCTCGGCGTCCCGGCGTCGACCCGCGGCGCGGGCAGCGGGTACGTCTCCCCGGCCGTCGTGAACAACGCCCTGGACTGCCTCACCAAGGCCACGAACTGCGGCTCCTTCAAGCCGTCCAGGACCTATCCGGACCTGCGCGGCGCGATGACCTGGTCGACGAACTGGGACGCCACGTCGGGCAACGCGTGGTCGAACGCGGTGGGCCCGCACGTGCACGCGCTGCCGTAGGGCACCGCGGCATCCCCTGAACGGACCGGCCCCGGTCGGGGCGCAGACGGCGTCAGAAGAACTCCGACCAGGGCTGGTCCCAGACCTGCTTCACGCACAGGACGACGAAGAGCAGGCCCGCGATCGTCAGCATGGCGTTGCTCAGGAGGCCGTTGCGCCACTCGGGCGGCGTGCGGGAGGAGTTGAGGAGCCAGACCAGGGTGAGGGCGAGGAAGGGCAGGAAGGCCGCGCCCAGGACCCCGTACAGGATGATCAGGCGGAAGGGCTGGCCCTGGAAGAGCAGGACCATGGGCGGGAAGGTCAGCCAGAGGAGGTATGCGCGAAAGGGCCAGGACTTCTCGTGGGCGCCGGACGCCACCTCCTCGCCCGAGGCCGTGGCCGTGGCCGTGGCCGTGCCGCCGGTGTCCGTGCCGGTGCCGGCCGAGGTGGCCCGGTCCCGGCGCAAGCGTTCCACGAAGTCCGCGAACATCAGGCTCACACCGTGCCAGACGCCGATGAGCGAGGTGAAGGAGGTGGCGAAGAAGCCGATGAGGAAGAACTTGGCGGTCGCCGTGCCGTACTCGTCCTCCAGGATGTCGCCGAGCTGGATCAGGCCCTTGTCGCCGCTCGCGATCGCGATGTCGGAGGAGTGCAGGATCTCCGCGCCCACGAAGAGCATGGCGACGACGAAGATGCCCGTGGTGATGTAGGCGACGCGGTTGTCGAGCCGCATCACCTTCATCCAGCCGGTGTTCGTCCAGCCCTTCGCGTTGACCCAGTAGCCGTACGCGGCGAGCGTGATCGTGCCGCCGACGCCGCCGATCAGGCCGAGCGTGTTGAGGATCGAGTCCTTCTCGTCGGGCAGGACCGGCAGCAGTCCCGCGAACGCCTCGCCCAGGTTCGGGGTGACGCGGACCGCCAGGTAGACCGTGACGACGAACATGACGCCCACCAGGACCGTCATGACCTTCTCGAAGACCGCGTACTTGTTGAACCAGACGAAGACCAGACCGACCAGGCCGGTCAGGATCGCCCACCACTTGAGGCCCATCACGTCCGGGAACAGCGCCTGCAGGGGCAGCCCCGACGAGGACATGGCCGCCGCCCCGTAGACGAAGCCCCAGATCACCACGTACGCGACGAAGAACCACGAGGTCCAGCGGCCCAGGCTCGCCCAGCCGTCGAAGAGCGTGCGGCCGGTGGACAGGTGCCAGCGGCCCGCGGCCTCGGCGAGGGAGATCTTGACGAGGCAGCCGATGACGGCGGCCCACAGAAGGGTGTAGCCGAAGTTCGAGCCCGCGATCAGGGTGGCGACGAGGTCGCCCGCGCCCACCCCGGTCGCGGCGACCACGATGCCGGGGCCGATGTACTTCCAGCTGGATTTACGGGGGCCTGAGTCCTGCCTGGTGTCCGCGTGTCCCGAGGTGTCCGCCATGCCGATCAAGAAAGCGCAAAGAGATGCGGGACACAAGAGGGCGTGCGCCGATCCCCACCCGATGTGCACAGCGTGAACCGCCTGTTCGAGCGCTCGTCGAACGATGCCGGCGGCACGGTCTCGGCCTGATGTCCGGTACCGGCCCCCTGCTCACTCTTGACCCGAACATGCCATGGCTTCACGATGAGCGCCACACCGCACAGCCACCCTGCTCCCATCCCCACATTTCCGGTGATCCCGGATTTCATGGAGAAAACAGGAGAACTCATGCGATTGCGCGACAAAGACGGCAGACGCGGCCGGCGCACCGCCGCCCTCGCCACGCTCCTCGCCCTGGCGCTCGCGGCCCCCGTCGCCGCCACGACCAGCGCGAGCGGCGCCCCCGGAGCGGCTCCCGTCTCGGACACGGACGAGATCCACCAGTACGAGATCCACCTGCACGGCAGCACCTCGGCCACCCGCACCGCCATCGCGCGGACCGGGGTGTCGATCGACGAGGCCGACGAGGAGACCGTCGTCGTCTCGGGCCGCGCCTCCCAGGCGAAGGAACTGCGGCGGCTCGGGTACGAGGTCTCGTCCCTCGGCGCGGCGCCCGACCGGTCGGGCGCCGCCGACGCCGGTGTCCTCGACTTCCCCTCCGCGGACTCGCGCTACCACAACTACGCCGAGATGAACACGGAGATCAACCAGCGCCTGGCCGCCTACCCGTCCATCATGAGCAAGCGCGTGATCGGGAAGTCCTACCAGGGCCGGGACATCGTCGCCGTCAAGATCAGCGACAACGTGGCGACCGACGAGGCGGAGCCCGAGGTCCTGTTCACCCACCACCAGCACGCGCGCGAGCACCTCACCGTGGAGATGGCGCTCTACCTGCTGCGCGAACTGGGCGCCGGGTACGGCTCCGACAGCCGGATCACCAACATGGTGAACAACCGCGAGATCTGGATCGTCCCGGACCTCAACCCGGACGGCGGCGAGTACGACATCGCGACCGGCGCGTACCGCTCGTGGCGCAAGAACCGCCAGCCCAACACCGGCAGTTCGGCCGTCGGCACGGACCTGAACCGCAACTGGAACTACCGCTGGGGCTGCTGCGGCGGCTCGTCCGGTTCCACGTCGTCCGAGACCTACCGGGGCGCGTCGGCCGAGTCGGCGCCCGAGGTGAAGGTCGTCGCCGACTTCGTACGCAGCCGGGTCGTCGGCGGCAAGCAGCAGATCAGGGCGGGCGTGGACTTCCACACGTACAGCGAGCTGGTGCTGTGGCCGTTCGGCTACACCACCTCGGACACCGCGACCGGGATGACGGCCGACGACCGCAACGCCTTCGCCGCGGTCGGGCAGAAGATGGCCGCCAGCAACGGGTACACGGCGGAGCAGTCGAGCGATCTGTACATCACCGACGGGTCGATCGACGACTACCTGTGGGGCAGCCAGAAGATCTTCTCCTACACCTTCGAGATGTATCCGTCGTCCAGTGGCGGAGGCGGGTTCTATCCGCCCGACGAGGTCATCGAGCGGGAGACCTCGCGCAACCGGGACGCCGTTCTGCAGCTGCTGGAGAACTCCGACTGCATGTACCGGTCCATCGGCAAGGAGGCGCAGTACTGCAGTTGAGCGGGGTGACTTGAGGTGGGTGGGGAACTGCGCGTCCGTCGTGGCCGGGCGCGCAGTTCCCCGCGCCCCTAAAGGGCGCTTTCCTCGGCCTCTTCCGCCTCTTCGAAGTAGGTGTCCAGGACCTTGTCCAGGTCCTCCTCCCACTCCTTGAAGTCGGAGCGCGACTTCGCCTCGATCTCCAGGGGGTACCAGCGGCGGTCGGGCGTGTGCACCGTGATGGTGAAACGCTTGCCGAAGCGCGGGGACTCCGTCTCGACGGCGCCGATCTCGTCCCAGCGGAACTCGGCCTCCTGGTCGTCCAGGCTCAGCCGTACGCCACGGTGGTCGGCGACGACCTTCGCGCGGCGGTCGGAGGCCTCGAAGACCGGGCCGCCGTCCGGGACCCGGGCGTCCCCGGACTCCTCCGGCTCCCCGGACTCCTCCGGTTGCCCGGGTTCACCGTGCTCCTCGGACTCCCCGGGTTCCCCGGCCGGGGAGTCCTTGCCGGAAGGCTCGTCGTCGGGAGCCTTCACGGCGGCGGGTTCCTGTTCCTCCTTCGTCACCTTCGGCTCGGCGGCGTCGGGCTCGGCGGGGCGCGGGCCCGTGATGCCGGGCACGAACGCCGGGTCGACCGCGGCACCTTGCAGGGGCGGGATGTTGGGTCCTATGCGCTGCTCCACAGCGGGCAGTATGGTCGACGATCCTGTGTCAGGAACAGTCGGGCTCCGCTTCGTCCCGCCACATCGTTATATGAAGAGGCTCAGCACCGCGGCCATCGCGAAGCCCGCCACCGACAGCACCGTCTCCAGGACCGTCCAGGACTTGAGGGTGTCCCGTTCGGAGATGCCGAAGTACTTGGCGACGATCCAGAAGCCGCCGTCGTTGACGTGCGAGGCGAAGATCGAGCCGGCCGAGATCGCCATGATGATCAGTGCCAGGTGGGCCTGGGGCAGGTCCTGGCCCTCGACCAGCGGGACGACGATGCCGGCGGTGGTGACGATGGCCACCGTCGCCGAGCCCTGCGCCACCCGCAGCACCACCGAGATCAGGTAGGCCAGCACGATGACCGGCAGGCCTACGTCGTTGAAGGTGTCCGCGAGTGCGTCCGCGATGCCCGAGCCCTTGAGCACGGCGCCGAAGACACCGCCGGCGCCGACCACCAGCAGGATGTTGCCGACCGGCTTCAGCGACGAGGTGGAGACCGTCTCCAGGGACTTGCGGGACCAGCCGCGCCGGATGCCCAGCAGGTAGTAGGCCATCAGCAGGGCGATCGTCAGCGCGACGAAGGGGTGCCCGAAGAACTCGACGACCGAGCGGAAGGTCGAGGGGTCCAGCGCGATCGAGGAGAAGGTCGCGGCGAGGATCAGCAGCAGGGGCGTACCGATGATGAGGAAGACGGTGGCGAGGGGGACGGGCTGCTCCGCGTAGTCCTCGGGCCGGGTGGCCGTGACGGTGCCGGTACCGGCACCGTCACCCTTGCCGGTTCCGGTGCCGCTTCCGGTGCCGGTGCCGTCGGTGGAGCCCGTCGAGCGGGCGGCGGCGCGGCGTGCGGCGCGCTCCTCGGCGACCGCGGCCTTCGCCTCGTCCGCCGCCTCCAGCATGTCCTGCGGTACGGGGACGAAGAGGCGCTTGCCGATCCAGGCCGCGTACGCCCAGGCGGCGAGCACGGCCGGGATGCCGACGACGACGCCCATCAGGATGACCCAGCCGAGGTCGACCTTGAACAGTCCGGCGGCGGCGACCGGGCCGGGGTGCGGCGGCAGGAACGCGTGGGTCATCGACAGGCCCGCGAGCAGGGGCATGGCGTACAGCAGGATCGACTTGCCGGAGCGCTTGGCGGCGGCGTACACGATCGGCGCGAGGACGAAGATGCCGACGTCGAAGAAGACCGGGATGCCGAAGATCAGGCCGGTGAGGCCCATGGCGAGCGGGGCGCGCTTCTCGCCGAAGAGGTTGAGCAGGCGGGTCGAGAGGGCCTCCGCGCCGCCCGACACCTCGAGGATCGCGCCGAGCATCGTGCCGAGGCCGATGATGATCGCGACGTGGCCGAGGATGCCGCCCATGCCCGACTCGATCATCGAGACCGAGGCCGAGCGCTGGACGGTGCCGAAGAGTTCCGTGACGGAGAGGCCGGCCGAGAGGCCGACGGCTATGGAGACGGCCAGCAGGGCGACAAAGGGCTGGAGTCTGACCTTGATGATCAGGACCAGCAGAAGGACGATGCCGAGGGCCGCGACGGTCAGGAGGCCGGCGGTGCCGTCCAGGAGGAGGAGCAGGCCTCCTGTGTGGGGTGGGGTCTCCGGGGCTGGTGGTGCGGCTGCGAGCAGGGGTGACATGGGGAGGTCCTCTTTCCGGGGGCTTCACAGGGGGCATGGTGTTTTCGGGCAGGGGGGATCGCCGTACGTCGTGCGGGGTTTGTGTGGGGGGCGCCGGGAGGCCGGGGCCCGGAGGCCCCGGAGGGGCGGAGCTCAGTTGTCCAGGACCGCCAGGACGTCGATCTCGACGAGGAGGCCGGCGGGCAGGCCGACGTAGACCGTGGTGCGGGCCGCGGGGGGCGCGGTCAGGTTCTGCTCCGCGAAGTACGCGTTGTAGATCGCGTTCATCTCGGCGAAGTGGCCGACGTCCGTGAGGTAGACGCGGATCATCATCGCGTCGTCCCAGGACGCGCCGCCCTCCTCGAGGATGGCCTTCACGTTGGCCAGGGTCTGCAGGGTCTGCTCGCGCAGGGTGGGGCCGGCGGGCGTCGGCGGCTGTCCCTCCACCGCGGGCAGGAAGCCGACCTGGCCCGCGACCTGCAGGATGTTGCCCTTCCTGACGCCGTGCGAGAACGTGGCGGGCGGGGTCGTGTGGGTCTTCGGGGTGAGGGCGGTCTTCTCGGTCATGAGCTGGTTTCCTTCGTAGGGGTCTTGCCTGAGTACTCGCCGCTGACGGCGTCCGCGGTACGGCGGACCAGCGGGAGCAGGGTGAGGAGTTCGTCCGCGGTGACGACGACGTTCGGGGCGGAGACGGACATGGCCGCGACGACCCGCCCGTCGGTGCCCCGCACGGGGGCCGCGACGCAGTTGATGGACTCCTCGTGGCCGCCGAGGTCGGTGGCCCAGCCCTGTTCGCGGACCTTGTCCAGCTCCCGCAGGAAGGCGGGGGCGCTGGGGGTCGAACGGGACGTGTACATGGGGTAGTCGAGCTTCTCCGCGAAGGCGCGGCGCTCGGGCTCCGGCAGGTCGGCGAGGAGCAGCTTCGCCACGGCGGCGACCGTGATCGCGACGGGCTTGCCGATCCGCGAGTACATGCGCACCGGGTAGCGGCTCTCGACCTTGTCGATGTAGAGCACCTCGCCGTCCTCGTGCACGGCGAGGTGGACGGTGTGGCCGCAGCTCTCGTTGAGGCGTACGAGGTGGGGGTGGGCGATCTCGCGGACGTCCAGGTTCTCCACGGCCTCCTGCGCGAGCGCGAAGAGGCGGGCGCCCAGGCGGTAGCGCTGGTCGGACTGGCGGTAGACCAGGCCGTGTTCGTGGAGGGTGCGCAGCAGCCGCAGGGCGGTGGACTTGTGGACGTCGAGCCGGTCGGCGACCTGCCCTAGGTCGGCGGGGCCCTCGGCGAGCAGCGGCAGGATGCTCAGCGCGCGGTCGACGGTCTGGCTCATGGGGTGGGTACCTCCTCCTGGGCCCGGTCTGCGGCGTTCGTCCAGCCGGGGCCGAGTCGAAGTGTCCCCCACGCGTCGTCGTCCAGGGCGGCGAGGCGGTCGGCGTGGCCGCGGGAGGGGGGTGCGGCCAGGTCGCCGGGGACGGTGAGGGCGGCGGCGGCCATGAGGTGGCCGTGGCGGAGGCGGTGTTTCGCGGCGAGGCCGCGGAGGGTCGCCGACAGGAAGCCGGCGGCGAAGGCGTCGCCCGCGCCGACGGGGGCGACCACGTCCACGCCGAGAGCCGCGGCGGAGGTGACCGTGTCGTGCCGGTGCCCCGCCGTCGTGCCGTCGTCCCCGCGCGAAGGGGTGTGCGGGTGCGGGGCCGCGGGGGTCGTCGTCTCGAACAGGGTGGCGCCCCGGCTGCCGTTCTTGACCACCAGCACGCGTGGTTCCGGGAGTGCGGCGCGGACCGCGGCCGGGCCGCCGGTGACGCCCCAGGCCGCCTCGGCCTCGTCCTCGCCCACGAAGACCAGGTCCGCGGCGCGGGCCAGGGTGAGGAGGGTGGGGCCCGCCGCGGCCCGGTCCGGCCACAGGCCCTCCCGGTAGTTGACGTCGAACGAGATCAGCGGGCGGCCTGGACGGGGGGCCGTGAGGGCCGTGAGGAGCGACAGGCAGGCCGGCGAGAGGGCCGCCGTGATACCGGAGAGGTGCAGGACGCGGCCCGAGTCGAGGGCCTTCGGGTCGACGGTGGCGGGGGACATCGCCGAGGCCGCGGAACCGGCGCGGTAGTACGCCACCTCGTGGGCGTCGGTGGCCCGGTCGCCGGCGGTGCGGAAGTAGATGCCGGTGGGGCGGAAGGCGTCCCGTCGTACGGCGGTGGTGTCGACGCCGTAGGAGGCGATCGTCTCCAGGAGGTGGTCGCCGAAGCCGTCGGCGCCGACCCGGCTGACCCACCGCGCGGTGTGGCCGGCGGCGGCCAGCACGCAGGCCACGTTGGACTCCGCGCCGCCGATCGCCCGCTCGAAGGACGGCACGTCGGCGAGGCGGCCCGGACGGGAGGGGAGGAACGTGACCATGGACTCGCCGAGGGTGACGACCTCCACGGCGGCCGGCGGGCGCGTGGCGTCGTGGTCGGTGCCGACGGGCGGTCCGGTGCGGGTCACGATGGCTGGGGCTCCTCGTCCTGACGCGGGTCCAGGCGGCTCCGTTGACCCGGCGTTGGCCGAGATGTTAGACAGCAGTAAGCGCGATACGCAATGCCTGTTGCGGAGAATGCAACGGTACTGATCAGGAGGCTCTCATGGCTGCCGACACCACCGCGGAACGGCTGGCCGCGCTCGCGGACGAGCGTGTCGACCACCGTTTCAAGGGACTTCCGCCCGACGCCGAGGGCCTGACCGTCGGTGAGCTGGCCGCCGAGCGCCGCAACCTGTTCAGCGGCGGGTTCACCACGCCCGTGCTCGCCCTCTCCGCCGAGCGGCTGGAGCACAACCTGCGCCTGATGGAGACGTACACCGCCCGGCACGGCCTGGTCTTCGCGCCGCACGGCAAGACCTCGATGGCCCCCCAGCTGTTCCAGCGGCAGATCGAGCGCGGCGCCTGGGGCATCACGCTCGCGGTGCCGCACCAGGTGCGGGTGGCCCGGGCCTTCGGCGTCCGGCGCGTCTTCCTCGCCAACGAGCTCGTCGACCCGGCCGCCCTCGCCTGGATCTCCGCCCAGCTCGCCGCCGACCCCGGCTTCCGGTTCGTCTGTTACGTCGACTCCGTGCGCGGCGTCGAGCTGATGGACGCCGCGCTGCGCGGGGGCTCCCGTCCGGTGGACGTCGTCGTCGAGCTGGGCGCGGGCGAAGGGGCCCGGACCGGTGTGCGGACGGAGGCGGAGTGCGCCGCCGTCGCGGACGCCGTGGCCGGGGTGGACACGCTGCGGCTGGTGGGGGTCGCCGGGTACGAGGGCGAGGTGCCGGACGCCGACCCGGAGCGGGTGCGGGCGTGGCTGCGACGGCTGACCGCCCTGGCCGTGGAGTTCGACGAGGCGGGCCGGTTCGACGCGGCCGGGCTGGACGAGATCGTGGTCAGCGCGGGCGGCAGCGCCTGGTTCGACGCGGTGGCCGACGTCTTCGCCACCCTGCCCGAACTGTCGCTGCCCGTGCTGAAGCTGCTGCGCTCGGGTGCCTACGTCTCGCACGACGACGGGCACTACCGCGAGGTGACGCCCTTCGTCCGGGTCCCCGAGGAGGGCGCCCTGCACCCCGCCTTCCGGCTCTGGGCGCAGGTCGTCTCGCGCCCCTCCCCCGGGCAGGCCTTCGCCAACGCGGGCAAGCGCGACGCGGCGTACGACCTGGATCTGCCCGAGGTGCAGGTGGTGCGGGACGAGGACGGCGAGCGGCCGGCGGACGGCATCACCGTCACCTCGCTCTCCGACCAGCACGCCTGGATCCGTACGGACGGGCAGGCCCGGCTGCGGGTCGGCGACTGGATCGGGATGGGGCTCTCGCACCCCTGCACCTCGTTCGACAAGTGGCAGCTGATCCCGCTGGTGGAGCGGGACGGCACGGTCGTCGACTACATCCGCACCTACTTCTAGGAGCCCGCCATGATGGATCTCGTCATCCGTGACGTGGACGTCGTCGACGGCAGCGGCGGACCCTCCTACCGGGCCGACGTGGGCATCGAGGGCGGCAGGATCACGACCGTGGTGCAGGAGGCGGCCGCCGCCGGGTGCCTGCGGCCCGTAGCCCGCCGGGTGGTGGACGCCGAGGGCCTCGTGCTGGCCCCGGGCTTCATCGACATGCACGCCCACAGCGACCTCGCCCTGCTGCGGGACCCCGACCACAGCGCCAAGGCGGCGCAGGGCGTCACGCTGGAGGTCATCGGGCAGGACGGGCTGTCGTACGCGCCCGTCGACGACCGCACGCTCGCCGAGGTGCGCCGCGCGATCACCGGCTGGAACGGCGACGGCGACGACATCGACTTCACCTGGCGCTCGGTGGGCGAGTACCTGGACCGCCTCGACCACGGCTTCGACGGCGAGGGCATCGCCGTGAACGCCGCCTACCTCGTCCCGCAGGGCGCGGTACGCATGCTCGCCGTCGGCTGGGACGACAGGGAGGCGACGCCCGCGGAACTGGACCGGATGCGGCGCCTGGTCGCCGACGCGATGAGCGAGGGCGCGGTCGGCATGTCGTCCGGGCTCACGTACACCCCCGGCATGTACGCCAAGGACGCCGAGCTGACGGAACTGTGCCGGGTGGTGGCCGGGTACGGCGGCTACTACTGCCCGCACCACCGCTCGTACGGCGCCGGCGCCCTCGACGCGTACCGGGAGATGGTGGACCTGACCCGCGAGGCGGGCTGCCCGCTCCATCTCGCGCACGCCACCATGAACTTCGGCGTCAACAAGGGGAAGGGGCCGGACCTGCTGGCGCTCCTCGACGAGGCGCTGGCCGGCGGGGCGGACATCAGCCTCGACACGTATCCGTACACCCCCGGCTGCACGACGCTCGTGGCGCTGCTGCCCAGCTGGGCGAACGAGGGCGGCCCGGAGGCGACCCTGGCCCGGCTGCGGGACGAGGGAACGGCCGGGCGGATCCGCCACCACCTGGAGGCCGTCGGCTCGGACGGGTGCCACGGCGTGCCCATCGAATGGGACACCATCGAGATCTCGGGCGTCACCGATCCGGCGCTCGCGTCCTACGTGGGCCGCACGGTCCGGGAGGCGGCGGACGAGCGCGGCGAGGCTCCCTGGACGACCGCCCGCCGGCTGCTCCTCGACGACGGCCTCGGCCCGACGATCCTGCAGCACGTGGGCCATGAGGAGAACGTGCAGGCGATCATGCGCCACCGCGTCCACACCGGCGGTTCGGACGGCATCCTGCGCGGCGCCAAGCCGCACCCGCGGGCGTACGGCACGTTCCCGCAGTACCTCGGCAGGTACGTACGGGAACTGGGCGTCCTGAGCCTGGAGGAGTGCGTCGCGCATCTGACGTCACGGCCGGCCGCGCGGCTGCGGCTGCCCGACCGCGGTCTTGTCCGCGAGGGCTACCGGGCCGACCTGGTCCTCTTCGACCCGAAGACGGTGGCCGCGGGTTCGACCTTCGACGCCCCCCGGACGCTCCCGACCGGCATCCCGCACGTCCTGATCGACGGCCGGTTCGTCATCGAGGACGGCCGCCGGACGGATGTGCTGGCGGGACGGGCGGTCCGCCGGACTCCTCGCTGACCGCCCGTCCGCCGGCCGGTCACGGCTTGGGCAGGGTGCACCCGCTCGCGCTCAGGTCGAGCTTGCTGTCGAGGCCGAAGCAGGCGGGGATCTGGTAGGTCTCCTGCGCGTAGTTGATGCCGGCGCGGACGGTGACGGTGCCGTTCGCGTCCACCTCGCACGGGTTGTTGTCGGTGCAGCGTCCGCCGTCCTCGTTGCCGGTGTTGTTGACGGCGACGACGGTGTTGGTGGCGTTGTCGATCACGGGCGAGCCCGAGGTGCCGCCGATGGTCTGGCAGGCGGAGGTGTAGCGGACCGAGTCCTTCCAGGTCCAGCTGCCCTCCTTCAGGCGGTAGGCGAAGCCGTCGACGTTGCAGGCGTACGTCCGCTTCCAGTAGCCGGAGACGACCGTGATGGCCCGGCCTGCCACCGGGTGCGTGTCGTTGAGCGTCAGCGCGCTGATGCCGTACGAGCTCTTGATCTGCCCGTACGTGGTGGTCAGCTGGTAGAGCGAGACGTCCGTGTCGGTCATCGTGGCGTACGCGATCTTGCTGGCGCGCAGGGTGGCGACACGGGTGCCGGCGGAGTTCAGCAGGCCGAAGGTGCGGGTGGAGGCCCGGTCGACGATGACCTGGCCGGCCGCCGGGAAGCCGGTCTCCAGGCAGTGGCCGTTCGACATCACCAGCGCCGGGTCGTTGTCCTCCGAGTCCGGGAGGCGCACGACGGAGCCGGAACAGTTGCTGAGCGAGACGGTACCGGCGAAGGTGACGGCCTGGATCGCCGCGGGTGCCCTGGTGCCGGTGCCGGTCGACGTCTCCGTGGCGGCGACGGCCGGTGCCGCCAGGCCGGTCCCTGTGATCACCAGGGCTCCGAGCGCGGCGAGGAGAGGCTTCTTCATGTGGGGGGTCCCCTCTTGCGACGTGAGCGGCCGGAGGTCTTCCGGCCACTTCCCGTTTTTGTCATGCGCATTCTTAGCGCCGTCCTCCGCCCCGACAAGAACCTGTTTCCAGCCGCCCACGCCCGTCGGCGGGGCGGGCCGCGCGTACGGCTGCGGACCGGCGGGGGCCGGTCCGCAGTTCCCCGCACCCCGACGGGGACGGACGTCTCACGTGGCGGAAACACGGCGCGAGAACCCCTGCCCGCCCGTAAGCTCGCGACCATGCAGGTGATCCAGTCGACCAAACTCGCCAACGTCTGTTACGAGATCCGGGGCCCGGTCCTCGAGGAGGCGATGCGGCTGGAGGCGGCAGGCCACCGCATCCTCAAGCTCAACACCGGCAACCCGGCGGCGTTCGGCTTCGAGTGCCCCCCGGAGATCCTGGAGGACATCCTCCGCAACGTCTCCTCCGCGCACGGCTACGGGGACGCGAAGGGCCTGCTCGCGGCCCGCCGCGCCGTGGTCATGCACAACCAGACCCTCGGCATAGAGACGGACGTCGAGCACGTCTTCATCGGCAACGGCGTGTCCGAGCTGATCGTGATGGCGATGCAGGGCCTGCTGGACGACGGCGACGAGGTCCTCGTACCGGCGCCGGACTACCCCCTGTGGACCGCGGCCGTCTCCCTGTCCGGCGGCACCGCCGTGCACTACCGCTGCGACGAGCAGTCCGACTGGATGCCCGATCTCGCCGACGTGGAGCGGAAGGTCACCGACCGCACCAAGGCGATCGTGATCATCAACCCGAACAACCCGACCGGCGCGGTCTACGACGAGGCGGTGCTGAAGGGCCTCACCGACATCGCCCGCCGCCACAACCTGCTGGTCTGCTCGGACGAGATCTACGACAAGATCCTGTACGACGAGGCCGTGCACACCCCGACCGCCAAGGTCGCCCCCGACCTGCTCACCCTCACCTTCAACGGCATGTCGAAGGCGTACCGCGTGGCCGGGTACCGCGTCGGGTGGATGGCGATCTCGGGCCCGCGGGCGCACGCCGACTCGTACATCGAGGGGCTGACGATCCTCGCCAACATGCGCCTGTGCGCGAACATGCCCGGCCAGCACGGTGTGGTCGCCGCCCTCAGCGGCCGGCAGACCATCAACGACCTCGTCCTGCCGGGCGGGCGGCTGCGGGAGCAGCGGGACGCGGCCCACTCGCTGCTGACGCAGATCCCCGGCGTGACCTGCGTGAAGCCGAAGGGCGCGCTCTACCTCTTCCCGCGCCTCGACCCGAAGGTCTACAAGATCAAGGACGACCGGCGGATGGTGCTGGACCTGCTGCGCACCGAGAAGATCATGGTGGTGCAGGGCACGGGCTTCAACTGGCCGGAACCGGACCACTTCCGGGTCGTCACCCTGCCGACCACGCGGGACCTCACGGACGCGGTGACCCGGATCGGCACCTTCCTGGACGGCTACGGGCAGCACTGACGCACCGCCGCACCGGACCGGGCGGTCACCCCGCGTGACCGTCCGGTCCGTTTTTCTGAGTTCGGTCAAGTTTAGACGAATTCTAAGCTAGGATGGTTTCCTGCCAGACACAGGAGGCCGTCTCCCATGTACGAACCGATCCGCACCAAGTCGGTCCACACGATGGCCGGCACCGCCGACTTTCCCCACCGGTCGCGCGAGGAGGAGCTGGACATCCAGCTCGCCGGTCATCTGGCGGCCCTGCTCGCGGTCACGGACGAGCTCCGCGCGCTGGAACCGTCCGCCGAGCTCGACACCGCGGCGGCGCGGCTGGCCGAACAGGTCACCCGTCTGCGCGGAGGGCTGCCGCCGGTCCGCTCGGCGGCCGCCGTACCGGTCACCGACGAGCGCGAGGCACTGTCCTGCGGACTGCACCGCCGGGCGCACGCGCTCGCGGGGCGGGCGCTCGTCGTCGCGGCGTCCCGGGCGGACACAGCGGCCGCGATCCTGGCCGCCGAGCGCATGGACGTACACGCGGTGGCCGTCACACCGGCTCTCACCGCCCGCTGAGCCCGGGGTTTCCCGGACTCCCTGAGATCGCCCCGGCCCGCGCGCACCCGCAGCGACGTGCGGGCCGGGTGCCCTGCTCGACGGAAGGGCCGCACCTCATCGGGTGCGGCCCTTCTGCTGTCCGCCCACGCCGGTCGACCGTCCCCCGCGGGCCGGCGGGGGCCGGCCGCGCGGTTCCCCGCGCCCCTGACGGGGCCCGCGGCGGAAGCCTGGCGTCCGGTTTTGTACTGGGATGGGGTGGCCACCCGGTGTTCATCCGATGCGGCGGGGAACGTCGGATTCCGGGAGCAGGCTCCGGGTGTGAGACGAATCATCGCCATCGTCCTGGCGGTATTCCTGATCGGCGGAGTGGCAGCAGCCGTCGTAGCGGGCCGCGAAGAACAGGACACGAGCACGGCAACGAAGACCGTGCGAGGAGTGATCGGGTCGGAGAAGGCGGAGTTCTTCGCCGACCCGGATGTGGTGAAGGCCCTGGCTGCCAGGGGCTACACCGTGGAGACCGAGACCTCCGGCTCCTGGGCCATGGAGGGACTCGACCTCAAGGGGTACGACTTCGCCTTCCCGTCCAGCCAGGCACCCGCCGGGGAACTGGCCGCGAAGTACGGCGTACGGCAGCCGTTGCCGCGCCCCTTCTACTCGCCCCTCGTGGTCGTGGCGCACCGCGGCGCCGCCGAGGTGCTGGCCGCCAACGGCCTCGCGACGCCGGACGAGGAGGGCAACGGCACCCTCGGCATGAGGGCCTACCTCGACGCCGCCGCGGACGACAGGACCTGGCAGCAGCTCAAGGGGGCTGACCGGCACGGTGAGTTGAGCGGCACGCTGTTCATCTCCACCACCGACCCGACCAGTTCCAGCTCGGGCGCGCTGTACCTCGCCGCCGCCTCCTACGTGGCCGACGGCGGCCGGGTCGCCGACGGCGCCGCGGCGGTCGGCCGCACGGCGCCCCTGATGCGCAAGCTGATCAGCGTCCAGGGCTCCCAGCAGACCAGCACGGACGCGGCGTTCCGGGACTTCGTGAGCGGTGCCGGAAACCCGCTGGTCCTCGTGTACGAGTCCCAGGTCGCGGCCCTCCTCACGCAGGGCCGGGGCGTCGACGACCTGGTCGTCCTCTACCCGGACACCACCGCCAACAGCGACCACACCGTCGTCCCCCTCACGGACGAGGGGCGCGCCCTCGGCGAACTGCTCGGCACCGACAAGGAGCTGCGCCGGCTCGCGGTGCGCCACGGGTTCCGGCCGCAGGGCGCCGCCGCCGAGTTCACGGCGGCCACCGGCGCCCACACCAGGTACCTCGACCAGAAGCTGACCGGCGTCCGGCAGGCGCCCGTGCCCGCCTCCACGGTGCTGCACGACATGGCCCGCCGGGCCCGGAAGTAGGGGGAACAGCACGTGAGCAATCTCGAAGACACCTTCACCCTCACCCCTCCCGAGCCGGTCGCGGCCGTGCCGAAGGAGAAGGCCGGCACGCTCGTGCCGGTCGCCGAGTCGGTCCGCGGCGACATGGCGCGCAAGGCCGCCGAGTACGTCGACGCGCTCGCCGTGCTCGACGCCCGCTCCCCCGAGTTCGCCGGGAAGGTCGGCGAGGTCGTCGCGCTCGGCTCCGGCGAGATACGCGGCGCCGCCGCCCGGTCGAACCGCATGCTGGAGCGCACGGTCCGCGCCCTGCCCGCGAACGGCGAGGACGCCCAGGCCCGCGTCTCGTCCTCGCTCGTCGAACTGCGGCGCACCGTCGAGGACCTGGACCCGCGCGACCTGCCCGGCGGGAGGGCGCGCAAGCTGCTGTCCCGGCTGCCGGGCGGCAACCGGCTCCGCGACCACGTGGCCGGGTACGCCTCCGCGCAGGGCACGCTGAACAGGATCGTGGGCTCGCTGCGCGGCGGCCAGGACGAACTGCGCCGCGACAACGCCGCGCTGCAGACCGAACGCGTCCGCCTCTGGGACTCGATGGGCAGGCTCCAGGAGTACGTCGTCCTCACCGAGGCCCTGGACGCGGCGGTCGAGGGCCACATCACCGGCGTCGAGGCACAGGACCCGGTCCAGGCGGACGCACTCCGCGCCGACGTCCTCTTCCCCGTACGGCAGAAGCACCAGGACCTGCTCACCCAGCTCGCGGTGTGCGCCCAGGGCTATCTGGCGATGGACGTGGTCCGCCGCAACAACGAGGAGCTGATCAGGGGGGTCGACCGCGCGGCCACCACCACGGTCTCCGCGCTGCGCATCTCCGTGATGCTCGCCGCCGCCCTCGACGACCAGCGCAAGGTCGTCGAGCAGGTCGACGCGCTGCGCGGCACGACGGAGGACCTCATCCGCGGCAACGCGGAGATGCTCGCCACCCAGAGCGGCGAGATCCAGCGCATCGCCGCCGACCCCGCCGTCGGGGCTCAGACGCTGCGCTCGGCGTTCCAGCAGATCTACCGGACGCTCGACGCCATCGACACGTACAAGGTCCAGGCCACGCAGACCATGGCGGCGACCGTGGAGTCCCTGACCTCGGAGCTCCAGCACGCCACGTCGTACCTGGAGCGCAGCCGCTCGCAGGGCGCGCCGGAAGGGGGCCTCGCATGAGACGCCTCCGTCCGGTGGTGGCCGCCGTCGCGCTGGCCCTGGTGACGGCCGGATGCACGTCCGCCCCGCGGGAGCCGGGCCCTTCCGGCGACGGGCCGGTCCCCGGCACCCTGCGCGTCCTCGCCTCCAGCGAGCTCTCGGACATGAAGGGTGTGCTGGAGCAGGTCCGGAAGGACACCGGCATCACGGTCCGGCCCACCTACCTGGGTACCCTCGACGCGGTCGACCTCCTCGCGAAGGGCAGGGCGAAGGGCGCGTACGACGCCGTCTGGCTCTCCTCCGGCGCCTACCTGCGGCTCGATCCCGCCGCCGCACGGCAGATCGTGTCCGAGACCCCGGTCATGTCCAGCCCGCTGGCCGTCGGGGTGCGGCCCGCCACCGTACGGAGGCTGGGCTGGAAGCCGGCGGACGTCACCTGGACCGACATCGAGAAGGCGGTCCGGGACGGCGGGCTGACGTACGGCATGACCGACCCGTCGCGCTCCAACTCCGGCTTCTCCACGCTCGTCTCGGTGGCCTCGGCCCTCTCCGGCGCCCAGTCGGCGCTCACGGACGCGGACGTGCGGCGGGCGACGCCCGAACTGGCGGAGTTCTTCGAGGGCCAGAAGCTGACGTCCGGGTCCTCGGGCTGGCTGGCGGCGGCGTACGACCGCCGCGGTGACGTCGACGCGCTGCTCAACTACGAGTCGGTGCTGAGGTCGAGGAAGGACCTGACGGTGATCCGCCCGCGCGACGGCGTGGTCACCGCCGACTACCCGCTCTCCTCGCTCACCTACACGAGCCGGGAGGCCCGCGCCGACGTCCGCCGCCTCACCGGGGCCCTGCGCACTCCGGCGACCCAGAAGCTGATCACCGACCGCACGCTGCGCCGGCCCGTCGTGCCCGGCGTGCCGCCCGCGGCCGGACTGGACACCGCCCGCCGCCGCGAACTCCCGTTCCCCGGCAGCCGGTCCGTCGCCGACGGCCTCCTCGACTCCTACGAGAACGAGCTGCGCCGCCCCTCGCGGACCGTGTACGTGCTCGACACCTCGGGCTCGATGGGCGAGGACGGGCGGCTCGGCCGGCTCAAGAAGGCCCTGACCGGCCTCACCGGCGACTTCCGCGAGCGCGAGGAGGTGACGCTGATGCCGTTCGGGTCGGCCGTCAAGAGCGTCCGCACGCATGTGGTGCGGCCCGAGGACCCGCGCGCGGGGCTCGACGCGATCCGCCGCGACACCGGGGCGCTCACCGCGGAGGGCGACACCGCGATCTACACGTCGCTGCGGAAGGCGTACGAGCATCTGGGCGCCGGCGACGACACGTTCACGTCGATCGTGCTGATGACGGACGGCGAGAACACGCGGGGCGCGGGTCCGGCGCGGTTCGACGACTTCCACGGCCGGCTGTCCGGGGCCGCGCGGCGGATCCCCGTCTTCCCGATCCTCTTCGGCGACTCCGACCGCGCCGAGCTGGAACACATCGCCGACCTGACCGGCGGCCGCCTCTTCGACGCCCGGAAGGGCTCGCTGGACGGCGCCTTCGAGGAGATCCGTGGCTACCAGTAGGTTTCTCGGCCACCTGGAGTCCCGCAAGAACCTCACCGGGAGCGCCTGCGCGATCGCGGGCCTGGCGCTGACCTTCGCGGGGGCCGCGGGGGCGTACTGGCCGGTCGTCGTCGCGGGACTGTACGGCGCCGGGGCGCTCCTCGCGCCGCCGGAGCGGCCGCCGGTGCCGGACTTCCCGGACGCCTGCGCCCAGCTGGACGGAATCCGGACCGACTTCGGCCGGCTCCGGACCTACCTGGCGGACGTCGGACTGCCGCCCGCCGCGGCCGGCCGGCTCACCGAGCTGACGGAGCTGCTCGGCGGACTGCTCGACCCCGGGTGGGTCGCGCAGGTGCTCGCGCGGGACGCGGAGGGGGTGCACGTGCTGTCGCGGGCGGTGCGTCTCGACGTCCCGGAGGCCGTCGACGCGTATGTGCGGGCGCGGTGGTGGGTGCGGCTGGCGCCGGGCGCCGAGTCGCCCGAGCGGCATCTCGAACGGCAGCTGGGTCTGCTGCACGACGAGCTGACGTCGCTGGCGGCGACCCTCCGCGAGACGGAGGCCCGCCGCCAGGAATCGCACACGCGGTACCTGGAGGACCGGGCGTGAGGGATTCTCGAGCGCAGGGCGGGCTGAATTTTTCAGCCCGCCCGGCGCTCGATGACGAGCGCACCGGCGCGATTGCGGGGGTCTGGGGGCGCAGCCCCAGGGATGGGACGGGAAGGGGCGGCGGGGGCGGGGGCGGGGAAAGGCCGGGCCTAGCCCAGGCGCTTCACCAGGGCCCGGTACTCGTCCCACAGCTCGGCCGGTGTGTGGTCACCGAACGTGTTCAGGTGATCCGGCACCAGCGCCGCCTCCTCCCGCCAGACCTCCTTGTCGACGGTGAGGAGGAAGTCCAGCTCGGCCTCCGACAGGCCGAGCCCCTCCGTGTCGAGGGCGCCCTTGGCCGGCAGCACCCCGATCGGCGTCTCGACGCCCTCGGCCCGCCCGTCCAGCCGGTCCACGATCCACTTCAGGACCCGGCTGTTCTCACCGAAGCCGGGCCACACGAACTTCCCCGCGTCGTCCTTGCGGAACCAGTTCACGTAGTAGATCTTCGGGAGCTTCGCCTGGTCCCTGCCCTTGGCGACGTCGACCCAGTGCCCCATGTAGTCGCCCATGTTGTAGCCGCAGAACGGCAGCATGGCGAACGGGTCCCGGCGCAGCTCACCGACCTTGCCCTCGGCGGCGGCGGTCTTCTCGGAGGCGACGTTCGCGCCGAGGAAGACGCCGTGGTTCCAGTCGAAGGACTCCGTCACCAGCGGAACGGCCGTCGCGCGGCGCCCGCCGAAGAGGATCGCCGAGATCGGTACGCCCCTGGGGTCCTCCCACTCGGGCGCGATGATCGGGCACTGCGCGGCGGGGACGGTGAAGCGGGCGTTCGGGTGGGCGGCGGGGACGCCGGAGTCGGGGGTCCAGTCGTTGCCCTTCCAGTCCGTCAGGTGGGCCGGGGTCTCCTCCGTCATGCCCTCCCACCAGATGTCGTTGTCGTCGGTGAGGGCGACGTTCGTGAAGACGGAGTTGCCCCACAGCGTCTTCATCGCGTTGGCGTTGGTGTGTTCGCCGGTGCCGGGCGCGACACCGAAGAAACCGGCCTCGGGGTTGATGGCGTACAGGCGGCCGTCCTCGCCGAAGCGCATCCAGGCGATGTCGTCGCCGATGGTCTCGACGGTCCAGCCGCGGACCGTCGGCTCCAGCATGGCGAGGTTCGTCTTGCCGCAGGCGCTCGGGAAGGCGGCGGCCACGTACTTCGACTCCCCCTGCGGGGGCGTGAGCTTCAGGATGAGCATGTGCTCGGCCAGCCAGCCCTCGTCACGGGCCATGACGGAGGCGATGCGCAGCGCGTAGCACTTCTTGCCGAGCAGGGCGTTGCCGCCGTAGCCGGAGCCGTACGACCAGATCTCGCGGGTCTCCGGGAAGTGGGAGATGTACTTCGTGGGGTTGCAGGGCCACGGCACGTCCGCCTCGCCCTCCTCCAGCGGCGCCCCGAGCGTGTGCACGGCACGCACGAAGAAACCGTCGGAGCCGAGTTCGTCGAGGACCGGCTGACCCATCCGGGTCATGGTGCGCATCGAGACGGCCACGTACGCCGAGTCGGTGATCTCGACACCGATGGCGGACAGGTCCGAGCCGAGCGGGCCCATGCAGAACGGGACGACGTACATCGTCCGGCCGCGCATCGAGCCGCGGAAGATCCCGCCGTCGCCCTCCTTGCCCCGGAAGACCTCCCGCATCTCCGCGGGGTCCTTCCAGTGGTTGGTCGGGCCCGCGTCCTCCTCCTTCTCGGAGCAGATGAACGTACGGTCCTCGACCCGGGCGACGTCGGTCGGGTCGGAGGCCGCGTAGTAGGAGTTGGGGCGCTTGATCGGGTCGAGCTTCCTGAAGGTGCCCTTGCGGACGAGCTCCTCGCTCAGTCGCTCGTATTCGGCCTCCGAGCCGTCGCACCAGACCACGCTGTCCGGCTGCGTCAGTTCGGCGATCTCGTTGACCCACGAGACCAGTTCCTGATGGGTGGTGGGGACGGTGGTCGGAAGGGGAGCCGCGATGTCGCGCGCCACGATCGCTCCTAGATGAGGGGTTTTTGTGTTTGTGCCCCGTGGGGGCTGCGACCCGGATGCTTCACATGACCGGTCCACACCGATCATTCCGGTGCATTTCGATCTTCCTGGCGCTCATCCGGTGCCGACCGCACTCATTTGATCATCCGACGGGTGCGCGCATATGTCCAGAGGGCCTCACACCTGAGCAGCGTGAGCATCACCACTTGTTACCGGAGGTGTAAGGAGTCCGCTTCCCGAGCACCCGGCACCATGGCCCGGATACGCGCCCTTCGCACGGGTGAGACGCCCGCCACTTGGCGCGCTTCTTACCCGGGGACCGACACGTAACCTACGGTTCCGTAGGTACGATGGGCCCCATGACTGCGCCCAGTTCCGACGCCTCTACGGACACGCCTGTCGTCGACCGTGTCGCCGAGGCGCTCTCCCTGCCCCATCCGGTGAAACCACACCTGCGCGGGTGGCTGCACGCCGGGATGTTCCCGGTGGTCCTCGTCTCCGGCCTCGCGCTGACCGCCCTCGCCGGCTCGACCCGCGCACGCGCCGCCTGCGCGGTCTTCGTGCTGACGGCCTGCCTGCTGTTCGGGGTCAGCGCGATCTACCACCGCGGCACGTGGAGTCCGCGCATGGACGGCGTGCTGCGCAGGCTCGACCACGCGAACATCTTCCTCATCATCGCGGGCTCGTACACGCCCCTCACGATGCTGTTGCTCCCGGAGAGCAAGGGCAGATGGCTGCTGTGGGGCATCTGGGGCGCCGCCGTCGCGGGCATCGCCTTCCGGGTCTTCTGGATCGGCGCCCCGCGCTGGCTCTACACCCCCTGCTACATCGCGATGGGCTGGGCGGCCGTCTTCTTCCTCCCCGACTTCATGCGGGCCGGCGGCGTCGCCGTGCTGGTCCTGGTGATCGTGGGCGGGCTGCTCTACAGCGCCGGCGGCGTGATCTACGCGCTCAAGCGGCCCGACCCGTCGCCGCGCTGGTTCGGTTTCCACGAGGTCTTCCACTCGCTCACGCTCGCCGCGTTCATCGCGCACTACATCGGCATCTCGATCGTGGCCTACCGGTACGGGTGACCGGCGCGGCCTGCCGGTACGGCCTGCCGGTACGGGTGGCCGGTGTCCGCTGCCCGTAGGAGCGGTGGGCGGCGGTCGACAAACGACAATGGCCTGTATGAAGGCCGCCCGTACCCCGCCCTCCGCCGACCGCCCCCCGCAGCGTCCCGAGCACCGTCCGGAGCCGGGGCTCCGCGAGCGGAAGAAGGCCAGGACGCGGACGGCGATCCGTGCCGCGACGTACCGGCTGATCCGGGAGCAGGGGTACGACGCGACGACGGTCGAGCAGATCGCCGCTCTCGCCGAGGTGTCGCCGTCCACGGTCCTGCGCTACTTCCCGGCCAAGGAGGACATCGTCCTCACCGACGAGCACGGCCCGTCCCTGGCGGCGGAGCTGCGGGCCCGGCCGGCGGACGAGCCGTGGTTCGAGTCCCTGCGGTACGTACTGCGGAAGGCCGCCGGCTCCGGGACCGCGGAGGACCCCGAGGTGACCCGGCTGCGGACCCGCCTGATGGTCGAGGTGCCCGCCGTACGGTCCCGGATGACACAGAGCATGGCCGCCACCGGCCGGCTGCTCGGCCAGGTCGTCGCCGAGCGCACCGGGCGGGCGGCCGACGGCTTCGAGGTGCGCGTCCTCACGATGTCGCTGGTCGGCGGCCTGCTGGAGGCGTCCCTCTACTGGGCCGAACACCACCACGAGGACGACCTCGGCACGCTGGTCGACCGGGCCCTGGACGTGGTGGGGCACGGCCTCGCCCCGGGAGACCCGCAGGCCGCGGGTCCGTCCCCCGTGCCATCCTGACGCGGTGAACGGACCGGAGATCCATGTCGAATTCGCGCCCGGACTACGGGTGTTCGTCCCGCACGGACGCCGGGCGGGGGCCACGCGGGTCGCCACCGACGGCGCCTCCACGCTCGGGCACGTCGTCGAGTCGCTCGGCGTTCCGCTGACCGAGGTCGGGGAGCTCCTGGTGGACGGCCGCACGGTGGCCGTGTCGCACGTGCCCGCGGCGGACGAGACCGTCGAGGTGCGCGCCGTCGAGCGGCCCCAGCCGGTGCCGGGCGCCCCGCTGCGGTTCCTGCTCGACGTCCACCTCGGCACGCTGGCGCGCCGGCTGCGGCTGCTCGGCGTCGACACCGCGTACGAGTCGCCGGACATCGGCGACCCGGCGCTCGCGGCGCGGTCCGCCGCCGAGCGGCGGGTGCTGCTCAGCCGGGACCGGGGGCTGCTGCGGCGGCGGGAGCTGTGGGCGGGGGCGTTCGTGTACAGCACCCGGCCGGAGGAGCAGCTGCGGGACGTGCTGGAGCGGTTCGCCCCGCGGCTCGCGCCGTGGAGCCGGTGCACCGCGTGCAACGGGGTGCTGCGGCCGGCCTCGAAGGAAGAGGTCGCCGGGCAGCTGGCGGGCGGGACCCGGCGGTCGTACGACGTGTTCGCGCGGTGCGGGGAGTGCGGGCGGGCGTACTGGCGCGGGGCGCATCACGCCCAGCTGGAGGAGATCGTCGGTCGTGCCCTGACCGAATTCGGCCAGAACACGACCTGATCCCTCCGGGGCCGCGAGGAACGGCGCAGTCTTTCGCTTTCAGGGCCGCGGGGAACGACGCAGTCTTTCGCTTTCAGGACCGCAGGGAACGGCGCAGTCTTTTGCTTTCAGGGGCGCGGGGAACGGCGCAGTCTTTTAAGGGGCGCGGGGAACTGCGCGATCAACCACGACGCACCCGCACCCGCGCCCGCACCCGCACCCGCCCCCGCCCCCGCACCCGGCGAAGCACCCCACCGCTCACCCCCCGAGCGCCGCCCGGAGGCGGTCGGCGTCGGTCGTCGGGGCGTCGCAGGTGAAGTTGCGGCAGACGTACGCGGTGGGCGCGCCGCCGACCAGGGAGCGGTCCGCGAGCAGCGGGAGCTCACCGCTGTCCGCGGCGCCCACGGCGACGACCGCGCCGGGCGCGGTGGCCAGCAGGGCCACCCGGTGGAGCTCCCTGGTGGCCGGGTCGTCCGCCGGTCCGACGACGGCCACCTCGCGCGGCCCGTCGAGCAGGGCCTCGGCCGTGGCCAGGCCCCAGCCGACGAAACGCGGGGCGCGCGGGCCGAGTGCCTTCACCACTCCCAGCGCCCGTTCCGCGGTGCGGCGGTGGGCCTCCGAGCCGGTCTGGGCCGCATAGCTCAGCAGGGCTCCCGCGGCGGCGCTCCAGCCGGAGGGGGTGGCGTTGTCGGTCGGGTCCTGCGGGCGCCGGATGAGCTTCTCGGCGTCGGCCGCCGTGTCGTACAGCGCTCCCGACTCCTCGTCGGTGAACTGCGCCAGGACGTGGTCGAGCAGGAAGCCGGCGAATTCCAGCCAGACACCCTCGCCGGTCACCGAGGCCAGCGCGAGGAACCCCTCCGCGACGTCCGCGTAGTCCTCCAGCACCCCCGCGTGCGCGCCCGCCCGGCCGTCCTTGCTGGTACGGGCGAGACGCGCGTGCTCGTCCAGGTGCAGGCGCACGAGGAGGTCGGCCGCCCCGAGCGCCGCGTCGACCAGGTCGGGCCGGTCGAAGTACGCGCCGGTCTCGGCCAGCGCGGCGATCGCGAGACCGTTCCAGGCGGCGACCACCTTGTCGTCGCGGCCGGGGGCGGGCCGGCCGTCCCGCGACGCCTTCAGCCGCGCCCGCACCGACTCGACGCGGGCCGCGTCGAACACGCCCTCGGCCTGCGGCAGCTGCAGGACGGAGGCGCCCTCCTCGAAGGTGCCCTCCGCCGTCACGCCGAAGTGGTCGGCGGCGAGCTGCGCGTCCTCGTCGCCGAGCACCTCGCGCAGCTGCTGCGGCGTCCACACGTAGTACGCGCCCTCGACGTGCTTCCCCGTGCCGTCGTCGCTGTCGGCGTCGAGCGCGGAGGCGAACCCGCCCTCGTCCGTGCGCAGTTCGCGGACCATGAAGTCGGCCGTCTCCAGGGCGACCCGGCGGGCCAGGTCCGAGCCGGTGGCCCGCCACAGGTGCGCGTACACCCGGCACAGCAGCGCGTTGTCGTACAGCATCTTCTCGAAGTGCGGCACGACCCACGCGCGGTCGACCGAGTAGCGCGCGAACCCGCCGCCGAGCTGGTCGTAGATGCCGCCGCGGGCCATCCGCTCACAGGTGTCGGCGGCCATCTGCAGCGCCCCCTCGGCCCCGGTGCGCGCGTGGTGGCGCAGCAGGAACTCGACGGCCATGGACGGCGGGAACTTGGGCGCCCCGCCGAAACCGCCGTGCGCCGCGTCGTAGTCGCGGGTCAGCCCCAGCAGTGCCTGCGCGAGTTCGCCCTCGCCCGGCACCTGTGCGTCGCCGAAGCCGATCTCGCGTCCCGCGAGGTCGCGCACGATCTTCCGGGCGACCTCGGCGACCTCGTCCCGCCGGTCGGTCCACGCGCTGTGCACGCCCTCCAGCACCTGCCGGAACGAAGGGCTCCCGTGCCGCGGCTCGGGCGGGAAGTAGGTGCCGAAGTAGAACGGCTCGGCGTCGGCCGTGAGGAAGACGGTCATGGGCCAGCCGCCCTGCCCGGTGGCCGCCTGCACGGCCTCCATGTAGACCGCGTCGACGTCGGGCCGCTCCTCGCGGTCCACCTTGACACCGACGAAGTGCGCGTTCAGGTAGGCGGCGGTCTCCTGGTCCTCGAAGGACTCGTGGGCCATGACGTGGCACCAGTGGCACGCCGAGTATCCGACCGACAGGAGCACGGGGACATCACGTCGCCGCGCTTCCTCGAAAGCCTCTGGCGTCCACGGCCACCAGTCGACCGGATTGTCGGCATGCTGAAGCAGATAAGGCGAGGTCACACCAGCCAACCGGTTCATACGACCCAGCCTCTCACAGCGCCTGGCGCGACCGGTGAAACCCTGACGAGTCGCCCCACTTGGCCGAATTGCACTGTGTGCCATCACGTGGCGGGCGACTCCGTCCACTGCCGGGTCGGGCGGCCCGACACCTCGGAACAGTAGGCTGGGCGCAGTGCCGCTGGACCTGCCGAGGCTCCTCGAAGGAGGTACACCATGACCGCCGAGATGGTGGCGCCCGCGTGGATGCATTCGCAGATCAGCGCGGAGCAGTACGACTCCTGGTCCGAGGAGCAGTGCGCCGGCATCGAGATCGTGGACGGGATGGTCCTCGTGAGCCCGAGCGCCTCCAAGCGCCACAACCGGCTGGCCCGGATCCTGGCCAACGCCCTGGACGCCGCCGCGGGCCCGGACTGGAACGCCGACACGGACTTCGACGTCCGCTTGCAGGACGTTCCGCTCACCAACCGCCGTCCGGACGTCACCGTCTACCGGGCAGAGACCATCGACTTCACGCCCACCCGCCCCGAGTACGTGCTCCTGGTCGTCGAGGTCGTGTCGCCCGGCTCGGAGACCACTGACCGGATCGTGAAGGTGGACCAGTACGCCAAGGCCGGTATCCCCTTCTACTGGCGGGTCGAGCAGGTCGCCACTGGTGTCCCAATCATCTACACCTATGTTCTCGACCCCGCCACCAAGGCCTACAGAGACGGCGAGATGTTCACCGGCACGGTGAAGGCCACGGCGCCTTTCTCCATCACGGTCGATCTTGGGGACATATAGAGAACGGAAAAGTCGTCCAGATGCCGGGCCGACCTCCACCGCTCCGGAGCGGGCTCCGCGGCAGCGGGCGGCACAGGCGGCCTTCCTCGCGACCCATGGGTACGCGACCTGGACGGTGCACATGCCGCCAAGGACAGGCCACACCCGGCGAAGCAATCGTCTGAATCCGCACCGATGACTGACACGGCTCTGCGATGATCACAGCGTTCCAAGGCAGGCCGACCGGGAGAACCCAGTGACCGATGACGCGGCAGACGGCAGTGCGGACGAGTCACTGGGGCGAGCCTCCTACCTGATCGAAGGGCGGCGAGTACTGGTTTCCGACCTCGTCCGCGCCGGTCTGCTGAGCCCGGGGGCGCGCCTCACTTTCCGGCAGCGGCGGTTCGGGCAGGAGCACCGAGCACAGGTATCCGCGGACGGCAGAATCGAATTGAGTGACGGCCAGCGGTTCAGATCCCCCTCGGCGGCCGCAGCTGCCGCCACCGGGCGAGGCCCATATGACGGGTGGACCGCCTGGGCACTGGACGACGGCACCCTGCTGGACCAGGTGAGGCAAAGTCTCCTGGACACGGCGGCGGAGCTGCCGCCTTCCGGCGACATCGCGGCGGAAGACTCCGCCGTCCGGCACACGCGGCTGAAGGAGGCCCGGAGGCAGGCGGACGCCAAGGCCCCGGTCACACTCACCGTCCGCGATCTGCTGGGCTGGTGGGGGGCATCCCGGCGCGGCTACTTGGTCACCGAGCGGGTAGCCGCCGAGCTGGCCAACCACGGCCTGTCCACAGTGCCGGACTTCGCAGCCGTGGGGATTGACGACCGGGTCACCCTGACCGGCACCTCCGGGGACACCGAGGACGAGGAGGAGACGACCGAGCAGGGGCCGGTAGCGGGGCAGGAGGAACCGGGGGAATCCGATAGCCCAAGGCTCGCTGCCCCTTCCGGCAACGAGGAGGACAAGGGGGAACCGATCCAAGGTCAGACGGTCGGCAACCTGCCCTCAGCACTCAAGGGGGTCGTGTCGGTGTCCTCCTCGGCGAGCTTCGAGGAGGTGTTCACCAAAATGCGGCTCAACGGGTACTCGCAACTGCCGGTACTGAGCGGACCCCGGAATCTGCGAGGCGCCGTCACCTGGGAATCCATCGCCCGAGCGCGCTACGCGAACTCCGAGGCTCCCTTCTCCGATGCCATCGTCGCCGCTCACGCGGTCAGCTATGCAGACCACCTGATCGACGTCCTGCCCGAACTGGAGCGGTTCGGCTTCCTCCTGGTCAAGGACCAGACGAATCAGATCGCTGGCATCATCACCATCGCTGACGTGGCCGCAGAATACGGGGCCACCGCCCGGCCGTTCCTGCTCATCGGCGACCTCGACCGGCACCTGCGCCGTGTCATCTCGGAAGGTCTGGACCTCGCAGAGGTGGTCGCGCTCTGCAATCCGGACGGACGCCGGAAGCTCGCCGCCTTCGATCAGCTGTCCTATGGGGATTACCACCAGGTCTTGGGCAATCAGCTGCAGTGGGACAAGCTGGGCTGGCCGTTGGACCGCAAGTCCTTCATTGCCCGCCTCGACGAGCTCCGCGAAATCCGCAACGAGCTGATGCATTTCAACGACAAGGACAAGGTCGGTGACTCGGCGATACCGATGCTCCGCAACATGATCGAACTTCTGCGCGAGCACGGCGGTTGAGGCGAGGCGGCCACCCAGGTCCGGTCGGCCGATCTCCCGGCAGGGCCCCGCAGGCAACCGCAGAACAGCTCGCCATGGACGGGCTCGGCAAGATCGCGACGGTCCACGAGGAGCAACACCGCGCGCCCGCGCTCAGGGTTCCGACCCCTGTCGTCGCCCTGACCTCCGACCCTGACGACTGGTCGAAGCCCCGCGGGAACCGCGTGATCATCAAAGAGGTACGAGCACCGCTGACCACTGGGTTCGCACGTTGCCTGTCACGAGAAGCTTCTCAAGCGGTCGGCGCGACCGGCGAAACCCTCACGAGCCCGCCCCGCTCGGCCGAACCGCACTTGTGGGCCATCACGTGATGGGCGGCTCCATCCCCTCCGAAACTGCGCGTCAACTCCCCCCGCCTCCCTTCTTGTGTAAGTGACAGTAAGTGAAGTAGCGTGCATGGCATGCCAGTTGACGCATGGTCACCACCTCCTGTCCTGCTGACGGTCGATCTCGTGATCCTGACGCTGCGGGAGAATCGTCTGCACGTCCTCCTGGTGGAGCGGGGCGAAGATCCCTTCCAGGGCATGCTCGCGCTGCCCGGAGGATTCCTGAGCCACGAGGGCGAGGAGATCCTGGACGCCGCCCACCGCGAACTGAGTGAGGAAACGGCCCTGACCTCCGGTTGCGTGCACCTGGAACAGCTGGGCGTGTACGGAAGCTCGGGCCGTGACCCGCGGGGCCGAGTCGTCTCCGTGGCTCACCTGGCGATCGCACCGGGGCTGCCCGACCCTGTCGCGGGGACGGATGCCGCCGACGCCGCGTGGGTCCCCGCGGAAGCCGTCCTGTCCGGCGAGGCCGCCCTTGCCTTCGACCACCGGCGCATCGCCGCGGACGGGATCGAACGCGCGCGCACCAAGATTGAATTCTCGGCACTGGCCACCGCGTTCTGCGGGGAGAGCTTCACCATCGCGGAGCTGCAGCAGGTGTACGAGGCCGTCTGGGGAACCCCGCTCGACACCCGCAATTTCTATCGGAAGGTCCAAGCCGCGAAGGGATTCATCGTGCCCGCCGGCACGGACCGCAGGACCACGGGAGGGCGGCCCGCACGGTTGTACCGGGCCGGTCCGAACACCGTGCTGTTTCCACCGCTGATCCGACCCGCGTCGGCTGCGACGGAAGAGAACGCGAAAGGGGAAGAGGAGTAGATGCCGAAAGCCCCGGTGGTGATCCTCACCGCCCTCAATCTGGAATACCAGTCCGTGCGCCAGCGGCTGACGGATCTTCAGGTGCATCGCCACGAGCGCGGTACCCGGTTCGAAACGGGCACCGTACGGGGCACATCGTGCCGTGTCGCGCTCGGACTGACGAATAAGGGGAACCATTCCGCCGCGGTGATCGCAGAACGCGCGATCCAGGAGTTCTCGCCGGTTGCCGTGCTGTTCGTCGGAGTCGCCGGCGCCTTGTGGGACGCCACCAGGCTGGGTGACGTGGTGGTGGCGTCACATGTGTACGCCTACCACGGCGGGACCAGCGAGGACGACGGGCTCAAAGCCCGTCCCCGCGCGTGGGAAGCGCCGCACGGCATCAGCCAGCTCGCCTCGCACCTGGCCCGTTCGGACGACTGGGCGGACCCCGCACCCGGGCACGAGGACGGACCGCAGGTGCGTTTCGGGGCGATCGCCGCCGGTGAGATCGTCCAGAATTCGAGGATCTCGGCCGAGGCCAAGTGGATCCGACAGCACTACAACGACGCGCTCGCCATCGAGATGGAGGCGGCCGGTGTGGCCCAGGCCGGCCATCTCAGCGGTGCGCCGGTGGCCATCGTCCGGGGGATCAGCGACCGGGCGGACGGCACGAAGAACAGTTCGGAGGACCGCAACTGGCAACCGCGGGCCGCGGCGAACGCGTCGGCGTTCGCCATCCGGTTGGCAGTGGAGCTGGTGGGCGAGCAGGAGGAGGCCGCAATGCCCGAGGACGACAGGGCCCGTTCGGCCGACCGGTTCGACCGGCGCGTGAGTAACACCGTCCACAACAGCACCGTCGGCATTATGGCCGACTCGGTCACGGGCAGCAGTGTCCACATGAACGCGGCCTCGAAGGCATCCGGCCCGACGGACCTGGTCACGGAACTGAACGGTTTCCGCGAACAGCTGGGGCGGCACCGCACCGAGGGCGCCCTCGACGAGGACAGCTACCGGGAGGCCCTGACCGATCTGGACTCCGCTCTCCGGTCGGCCGGGGAGCGCACCCCTGGATCGTCGAAGCGGACGGTCATGACGCTCAAGAGGCTGCGCGGACTGGTCGCGGAGTGCCCCGCACTGGTGGCTACGCTGGCTCCCCTTGTTGCCGCGGCCGGTGATCTGGCATGAGCCCCGACGACGATGCCGCATATAGCTCGGCCGCGTACAACTCCACCATCGGGATCCAGGCCGAGACCGTGCACGACTCCAACGTCTACATCGTCAACCCGGACGCCTCGCCGCAGGAGAAGTACCGGGTCGGCGTACAGCTCCTGGAGGACGGCGTCCCCAGCCGAGCCCGAGAAATGATCACTGATGCGATCGTCCGCGGCTACGACGGCACGGAGGTGCGCTTCCACTGGGTGCTCGCCATGCTCAGCGCACGCACCCACCACGACCTGAGCGCCGAAGAGGTCCAGCGGCTGCGCTACACCTCCAGGCTCGTACGGACCTACCCCGAGGACAGGTGGAAGGAAGCCCTGCGCGTCACTTTCGACCTGTTGGCGGTACTCAGCACCACCGGCAGCGAGACCGGCCCCGTACTCAAGCAGCTTCAGGACCTGCCGCGCCGCCAGCACGACGCGATCCTCCGCCACCTCGACCTCATGCTCACCGGAGGGCTGAAGGACGACCTGTGGGCGGACACCCTCGGACGGGCCAGGGCAGAACGCTTCAGCAACGACCGGAGCCGGCGGGTCTGGGCCTACTTCGCACCCACCCCCATCGGGGCGCGGGCCGCTCCGCCCCGACCGAGCACCGCTGCCGCCGCAAAGGCGGCCTTCCCTGTCCGGGCGGTCCTGTTCGTCGTCAGCAGTGCGTTCCTCTGGGCCCTGGCTCTGGTCGCGGATCCAACCCGGGCGATCGTCGAGTTACCGGTGGCGCTCGGCGCGGGCCTGACCGCGGCCCGCTTCGGCGTCCGGTGGTGGGGCCGGTCCAGGCCGGGCTTCGTGGCCGGGGCCCTCGTGCCGGACCCGCACGATCCCGCCTCCGCCTCCACCGAGAGCGGGTTCACCAAGAGTGTCCGCCATTCGTTCGATCACTACTTCAGTGTTCGCAGGCCCCACGGCTTCACCTCGGACGCCTGGCTCGCCCACACGGTTCAGATCCGCGGCAGTCTCGCCGCCGAGATCGCGGACCTCTACCGGGAGAGCCGGATCGGCGTGGAGCGGGTCGACTGGCTGATCCGGTACCTCGCCGAGGACGCCCGGAATCGCTACAACAACGGCACCTTGTTCGATCAGTACCGCCAGGCCCAGACTCCGGTTAGGACGAAGACCCTGACCGTGGCGGCCCTCGCTCTTCTCGGCGCGGCGGCTCTGTCCGCGTTCGGCACGGCGGTCTCCGGTGCCGGGCAACCGCGGGTGCTGTGGGCGTTCCTTGCCATGCTCGGTGCGGCCTGGTCCGGGCACGCGACCGCTTCCCGATGGCTGGAGGTCCGGCGTGAAGAGCACCGGCTGGTCCGGGAGACCCGGGAGTACCAGGAACAACTGACCGCCCGACAGATCACCTACCACCGGTGGAAGTCGTTCCTGGACGAAACGCGTCCCAGCGAACTGGAGATGGAGACCTGGCTCACCTGCGACAAGACGTCGTTCGTCGATGAGGCACTCCGGTACCACCGGCTCACCTGGCGCGACCTGATCACCCACACCATCCTGGTGGCCCCCGCTCCTTCCTACAAACGGGGCCGGGTGCGAGGCGGCCCATGGCGGTACTCGCACTACGTCTTCCGCCTGTTCCTGTTCACCCAGGACGGCATCCGCGAGATCAGCTCCGAGTTCAACTTCTCCGACGCAACGCGCAGGAACGAGCAGCGGAGCAACTACCGGTTCGACGCGCTGACCTCCGTGCAGGTGACGGAGAACGCCGACATCGGCTACGACCTGGAGCTCCTCCTTGCCAACGGACCGGCCAGGAAGATCCGCGTCAAGGACGCCGACGCCCATCAACTGGCACCGACCGAGAATGCCCGGGAGATCTCCGAGATCAACCTCAGCGCGGCCGGCTCCACCCACACCTTCCGTCTCCTGGAGGGGATAGCGGCGGACGGGAAGAGCTGGATCGAACGGCACGGCCCCGACAGCCTGGCGCCCTTCCAGATGGCCGACTGATCCTGGACTCAGCAGAGGAGCGCCTGTGACTTCCACGGATGACGTCACCGAGAGCAAAATCCTGCTGGCCGAGTATGACCGGCTCAAGGAGGAACAGAAGACCCGCATAGGGTTCCGCGACAACTTGCTCTACTTCACGCTCGCCGCCGCCACTGCGGTCGTGGCCATCACCGCCCAGAGCGGACGGTCCCGACTGCTGCTCTGCGTCCCCGCGATCTGTCTGATCCTGGGCTGGACCTACCTGGTCAACGACGAGAAGATCTCGGTGATCGGCTACTACGTCCGCGACCGGCTGGGCCCCCGCCTGGGGGAACTCACCTCGGCCCAAGGTGCGCTGTTCGAGTGGGAGGTCTACCACCGCAACGTTGCGGGCCGCACCGTGCGCAAGCGGCTTCAGACTGCGGTGGACCTCTTCACGTACCTGGTCCTGCCCATGGTCTGTACGACCGCGTTCTGGTGCTCTCCCGTCGTTCCGCCCCTGCTCGTGCTCGCTTCTGTCGGGCAGACGCTGGCCCTGGCCGTACTGGGCTGGCAGTTCCTGCGCCGTACGGAGCGGTAGCACCGGGCCTCGCCAGGCACACGTATGACACCTTTGGCCGCAGGGGCGAGTCGCACTCCATGTTCCGGTGTCACCCGTTTCCACTGCTAAAAGTCGACACGGGAGAATGACTGCATCAACATCGTCGGTATCCCGGAACAGCAGCCCCGGAGTGCGGCAGCGCTGGACCTGCCGTGCCCTCAGGCTTGCGGCTGAACGGTCTTGAGCATCTGCAGAGCGACTTGGATCTCCTTGACCACGTTGATGCGGTCATCGTCACTGGTGTGGAAGTGCATGGTCTCGTTACGGATTTTTCGAACCCGGTCCATACGGTCGGCGAAGCTCTGTTGCGGGAACTGCCAACCTGTGGCCTGCCATACATCATCCCGTTTGAGCAATGCGATGTAGTCGGAGAAGTTCATGCCCTGATGAGCGAGCTTGACGATTTTTGTGGGATCGCCGGGGAGGCCATACTCACCACGAGTCTCCTTCACCTGCATCAGAGCCTTCCTGAGCGCTCGGCGCAGGCGGAGTTCCAGCTCTTGGATAAGGGCGTAGGGGCGCAGTTCCTGCTCGAACCTGTGGACCAAGTCGTGACCGGTCACGATCCCAGAGAGGCTACCGTCGGGATTTATCACGAAAACGCAGCCGTGGTCGGCCACGTCGGCCAGGCAGTCCACCATGGGCTCGTCGGTACGGATAGACCGAACCTTCAGCACAGCAGCGTCTCTGACCAGCGCGGTGGCAGGGCGGTTGGTCGCACCGATTTCCCGCCAGGTGATGGAGCCACACAAGTGACCGTCGTCGTCGAGGACCGGGAGCTGGTCGTACGCGTTCTCGGACAGAAGCTCCACCGCTCGGCTGAGCGGGTCGGTGAGCCTGACGGTCTTCAGCTCACTGCGTGCCGAGGACAGCCTCCCCACAGTCACCAGCACAGGCGCCGGACGAGCTGACTCTTCGTCATCGTCGCCACTCTCACTCTCCACGGCTCCGACAGCGGTCAGGCCGATGTCGCCAGTGTCCGGGGAGCCCGCCTCCTCCTTGACCAGAAGATCCTCCGCGGATTCATCTCCTTCCTCGGGCTCCAGCTCCAGGTTGACGGTCTCTTCGCCCAACGATTGCCGTTTGGCTTCCGGAGCCAAGCCGATGGGGACGACACGGACGATGTGATCGATCGACGGGACCTCGGTGAGAGGAGGGACAACTGCGAGACCGAGTTCGTCCAGATCCCGGCGAATGGTGGCCGTCGCCTTGCCCGAGCGACTCACGAAGTCCCAGATGCTGAGCAGGTCGCGTACGGCCAGTTTCACCGGCATGCCAGACGGGGCTTCGGCGACCTTGGCGGCCAACTCGGCAGGTCCCTCCAGCAGCCGCAGGTCAGCCGGGGCGTCAGGATTTCCCGGATCGGAGTTACCCGCCGCAAGCAGGGTGAGACGATTCACGGCATCGAAGCGGCGCAGCTGGCTCACTGTAAGCAGAGAGCCAAGCGTCGCGCGCAGGTCGGCGCGAAGCTCCGCGCGCGGTACGTCGGTGCGCTTCCAGGTGACAGGGCGCACGTGCTGGAGTCCCGGAGTAGCCTCTGCATCGAACTGGTAGTCACCCGTAAGGTGTCCAATGGCGATGTCACCCGCCTTGCGTGGCAGGACGATCAGATCCCCAGGTGACATGGCGGCGCGAAAACGCCACAGTTGCCCGCGCCAGTTCCCGAGGACGCGTGGGTTCTCACGGGGGTACGCCTTGGCGAGCTCGGCTTTGAGGTCTTCCGGCGTCATGCAGCTCGTGAGGTCACCGACCTCGGGCCAGCCGGCGATCGTCAAGCCCATGGAAATGCAGACGTCCTCCCGGTCACCGTCCGCTCCGGCCCGTACCATCCAGGCCCGTACAGCACCCACGTCGTCCCCCAGAACCTGTCGTGCCGAATTGAAGTGCGATTCGTCGAGCCTAGCCCGGAGCTCACGACCGTAAAACGGAGGTCACCACCTCGACCTACAACAGTTGCATACATGCGTCTCGCACTCTGTGTGTCCTCAGATTGCTTCTTATGCCCTGGCGACGCGCTCCGGCCGCTTGTGCGAAAACCAGTGAGTGACGCACCTCGGACGCTCCTCGTCGCAAGAAATATGGTTCGGCGAAGCCCCGGAACCACCGAGAACATGTCCGTGTCCATGCCCGCCGAGCTGGTCACCGAGTTCCGCTCTTGAACCGGTCGTCGCGGACTGTCCACCTACATCACGGAAGCCGTCAGGCACCAGCTCGCCATGGACAGGTTCGCCAAGATCGTCGCGGCCCACGAGGAAGAGCACGGCGCGCTCACGGAGTAGGAGATCGAAACCGCTTGTCGCGAGCTGTTCGGGGACGAAAACGCCAGGGATGCTGAGCGGCGCGCCGTGTGAAGGAGCAGCCGGCCCGCTCGCTGGTGCTCGGCTCCGAGGTGCTGTCCCCACTTGCTGCGCAACGACCGCAAGATGGCGGCTCGCTTCGAGGCATCCCGGCAGGTCGGAGTCCCTGTCCTCGTCTCGGCGCTGACCATCGTCGAAGCCGCGCATGGGAAGACCGATCTGGTGTGCCTGAAGTGGGTGCTCTCTCAGCTGCGGGTGGAACCGGTCAACCAGGAGGGCTCGCTTTCCGCAGTAACGCTGCTTCGGGACGCAGGGGGCTCCATGGGCACAACTACGCGATCGCCGCACTCGCGCTCCGTGCCCCAGCCCCGTGATCGTCCTGACTTTTGACCGCGATGACTGGTCGAAGCCCTGCGGGAACCGCGTGACCACCAGAGAGGTGTGAGCATCGCCGACTACTGGTTTCGCGAGTTCACCGACACCAGTGGCAGCTGGAGTACCCGACGCTCAGCATGACGGGCCTGCCGGTCCTGCGCGCCTCCTCGAAGGCCTCCTCCGACCAGGGCCACCAGTCGACGGGGTTGTCGGCGTGCTGCAGAAGGTAGGGGGACGTCTCGTTGGCCAGTCGGTTCGGCATGGGTTCCATCCTGCCGCAGGGCCCTTAATCCACCGGACAGCACACACAAGTCCAGCCGCCCGGCGGGCAACGCCTGACCGAGCCGAGCCGCCACCGAGCCCGTGATCGGGCCCGATGGTCAGCGCAGCCCCTCCCTCTTCATTTCCACCGGTCACTCGGTGTCGATGTCAGCCTCACCAAATTCCTGCTCGGAGGGAAGGACACCCAGACTTTCAATGAACTGCTTCTCCCGGGCCGCCACTTCGTGCTGACGCACTGCGATGAAGTCGGCATAGTCGTCGGTCTTCAGCTTTTCAACCGACGCAATACTGACACCGTGTGAATCCAGGATGTCGGTACGATCCTCTTCGGCCAGCTTGATGAGTGCCTGTCGGATCGACATACCGGGCGGCGTCGCCATGACGATCCGGTTTGCGGGGCTGGAGGCCCCTTGGACCCTGCTCTGAGTGATGATGTGTCGGTAGGTTTCACGATGCGCTTTCGCCAGCTGATCGGCGACATCGATGGAACTGCCATCGGGGTTCTTACGCTCAGGGAAGGTCTGCAAATCCCAAAGGAGATAAGAACGCACGCGTGCACTACGGAGATCAAATCGTTCAGGGAAGGCACGAGCCCGCTCGCCCGAGTAGCTAAGCTCGCTCGATCCCGCCGCGAAGGCTTTCATCTCCTCGATAAACTTGCGGACCTGTGTGGTGTTGGCCCCGGCGAAGGTTCCCGCGAGTGAGGTGATCCAGAACCAGTTGCGAAGCTTGCTCCGCTGCTCTTCCGTCACCTGCCCCGAGAAGTGGAAGAAGACAGCGAGCAACATGATCTGAATGTTGTACGGGACCAGCCGGGCGAGTGGAACCTGGACCTCGGTCTTCAGGAATTCCACCACCTCATGCAACGTGCGGTCGGTCTTCTCCACGGCGCCCATCAGCTGCCCCTGGACCTTACGCGCCATCACTTCCCAGGAGGTGTTCTGCACATCCTCCTCGCCAGACAGTGCGAGCACGATCTGGAAGATCGTCATAATCGGGATTTCGCCGAACCCAGAGGCCGCAATCTGTTCCTGAATCTCCTCCATCTTGTCGCTCAGGGTTTCCGGCCCAGTGGTTCCATAGGTCAAAGCGGAGACCATTTGATCGGGGCGCATCTTCTGGCCGCTACTATTAATTCGAGAAAATACTTCCACAGCCTGCTGCAGAGTACCCCCCTGCATACGCACGACGGATACCTTGTAATTCTTCACCCGCTGCGCGATACGTTCACCTTCATTCGTGAGACGGTCGGCCTCATCTCGATGATAAGTATCGGACAGTTGACGCGCATACTCAAGAAAATCTAGAGTCCGCAGAACCGATCGCATGGGCAAGTAATTATCTGGAACGTTTCCCCCACTTTTCCAGTGGCGATAGCGCACACCATCATGATCCGCTCGGTCCAGCGGTCGATATACCCACCACATCCAGTCTTCCTGCTTTACGGACCAAGGAGCATCGGCGGATCGGTGAAGGACTCCGAAGAGCGTCGAAAGTCGCTGATGGCCGTCCAACACATAAGCCACCTTCCCACCCTCCGGTACCGGCGGGATTTTACGCCCGCCGATAGAGTCGAGACTCGCGAGCGGCATGGAAGTCTCCCAGATGAGAAGACTGCCTACTGGATATCCACGCTCCATACTGTCGAACAACTGCAGCATTTGCTCGGGACGCCAAAGGAAGGGGCGCTGGAATTTCGGAACCCGCAGTTCACCACGAGCAATCCATTCCAACACTTGCTCGAGGAACTGAACCTCTGGTACGACTGAGATATCCTTGCCCATTTCGCCTTCCCTCATCGTCAAATCACGTTCCGAATCTTATCGAACATAGATCGCAGCTCTTGCGGCGCTCCGAGTCCAAGACCGTCCAGGTCGACCTCGGATATTCCGCCGGCCCGCACTTCCTGAAAAAGCAGTGTCGGCAAATCTGTTCCGAACCCTTCGCAGAGAATCACAAGATCCCGCTCGTGCACATCAGCGTAAAGGTCACGGTGCCGAGGTGGCACATCGAAGGTTTTCCCTACTTTTTTGCGATGCCGAGGCTTTCTCTCCGAGACTGCAGAATCCCTAGTCGACTTCGCCCTGAATCCATACTTCATGTCGAAGTGAGCTCGTTGGTCTGCGGACAGCTTCTTGAGAGACTCCAATCGCTTTGCCATCCCGGCCTGCGCGCTTGGTTTCCTAGCCTGCCGAGCCAGAACACGGTTGGGAATATAGTTCTCCATCTCACGAAACCTCAGAACGTGAGTACGCCCACCTTTAAGCTCCACTATATTGGCTTTCTCGTGGTTATCAGTCCGCTCTCCGGGATGGAAACTGTCACTGTCGATCACCAAGACCACACGTTTGGTTCTCGTGAATTTTGCAAGCTGCTCAACGGCGAGACGAGTGGCGCCATCTTTACCGCCCCCGTTGTACACCTCCAAGCGGTTGTCCTCCTCGGCCCGGACGATGTCTTCGCACCCCAACAGGCTCGCCAACGCTTTGATCATTTTCCAGTCATAGGACGCGTTCTCGACAACAAGCAGAGCCGGGCGCTCCAGATCATGGACGTCACTCCTCAACGTTTCCCGGCTAACCCCAACCACGCCTGAACTCACTCCGCGTGGCGCCCAAGCATACGATTTTCCACTGGTCTTCTGTGCGAGAAGTGTATAAACCTGGGCGAAGGTTGGCACATGACGTAGGAAGAACTCTCTGACGACATCTACATCGCGCGGGGACAGCACCCATTCGTGTCTGGCTTCCCTGAAGAATCGAATTAGCTTCAGAACGAGTTCCGTATTCTCGTTCCCTTCTCGATCCTTGAAAAGTTCGACCGGAATCTCAACTCGCATCTTCAATCCGATTCGCCTGCGCATCCGCCAGAGCACGTACTTCTTCAAAGTCTTCCGAGAAAACTCCTGTCGGCCAGTAGTCGATGTTCCCGAGCGTGTCCACTTCGATCTTGTGTAGAAATGCAGAGCCCTCTGTCTGCTCCACGAAATAGATTTTGAGATCTTCTGGCCTCAGTTTTTTCTCTGCCACGCGTCGGCGTAGGCGCAAGAGAAAATTCTCGCTGTGCGTCTCCACCAGGAAACGAACGTTTGATTCTCGCGCAGCATCGATGTACAGATCTGCGATCGTTGCATGCGCAGAAGGGTGGAGGTGAAGCTCCGGCTCTTCCACGATTTCGATCACGGGGTGGACCGGTGGTTCCGCTCTGTCTGATGCCCGCTGAATCAGCAACGGGAGGAACTGAACCACTCCGGTGCCGACATCGTCGAGGTGAACAAAAAGTTCTGGATCGCGAATTGAATGGAGACGAGGGACATATATTCCCGCCCCGACGTCCGTGACTACGAAGCGCCAACCGGGCAGCATATGTGCCAGCAGATTGTTCAGCTCGTGCGCAACACGCCCTCGGCCGCGCATCTCATCTGCGACAAGTATGGCCAGCGCCTTTTCTCCCCTACTACCGACGCTTCCAGAGGGGCGGGCCGAGGCCCGAAAAAAGCGATCCGGGCCGTTCCTGAACGGGCCTAGATAGCGAATATCATCAAACTCCTCGCGCACCCTCCTTGAGATTCCATCAACTCCACCAACGGAGTCAGACCAGTCGGAGGCGTCAGGCAAGAGACCGCGGAATGAAAGTTGTTTCTCATCTTGACCGACGCGATAGGTGCGCTTCTCCGATGAATACGCGTCAGGACCAGGGACCCAGGAGAATTCCTCGCTCTCCGAGCCGCAACAGATCTTCAGGGCAGAGACCAGTTGAGTCCCCTGGTCAGCAATATTCTGGATGTCGGCTTCGACGTTCAGCAGTTGACCGTCCGCCGTCCGTGACGAGAATCCCACAGAAATTCGACCATGGGGCGACGAGCCGTGAATCAGGTCAGTAAATGAGGAGGCGAACCCCTGGGCCGGGTCCAGATCCAATGGGTACGAGGAGTCAGTGCGAATTCCGGTGGACAGCACCGGAAGAGCCCGCACAACAGCGCTTTTTCCAGCATTGTTTCTGCCCAGCACCACGGTGATTCTGCCAAGCTCTACCTCCTGCCTGTCCTTGAAACAGCGGTAGTTCTCCAAGGAAAACCGCTCCAGCGGCATGTGGGCTCCTGTCTGATCTCAGCGCGCCTGGCGAAGCCACGTCAAACTCGCCAAGCGCCGCTCTGTAGGCCTGTCAGGCTATCCGGAGCTTGCCTCCAGGCATCGAACCCGAACCTCGACCGGGAACGGGCAGGTAAGGCGGGGATGCCTTCCGAAACCTGATGCGCTGACACGGCTCGACAGAACCTTGCACCTACGCAGTTCGCAAGCCGCTTCCGTCCGGGCCGCATCCCAGGCCTACCGTCGGAGCACTCAGGAGGAACCGTCCGGCTCCAAGATCGCCACGATGGTGTCCCACTTCTGCTTGGACCAGGCAGGAGACGTGGCAATCTGCTCCTGCGTCCAGACATCGATCCTCGCATCGCATTCGTCACCATCGGCGCTCTTGGCCGCACCCTATGGCGTCACACCTGGTCTGCGCTTACGGGTTCAAGAAGTGCACTGGCACCAGTGACAGCTGGAGTACCCGACGCTCAGCATTCGGCATGGGGTCCATCCTGCCGCAGTACCCACGGGGCGGCGCGGATCACGGGGCCTGCGGCGGATCACCGGCTTTCCGGGCGGGTAGGTCCTGGGTCCGGGCTGTTCGGACGGGCGTGCACATGCCAGGGGTTGCGCGGGTGGGTCTCTCGCCTTCCCCGCTCATCCGCAGGAGACTCGACCGGGAAAGCCGTTGTCGGCGGAGGGGGACGCGATATGCGGGACGGCCATCGGGCGGAGGCCGAACGGCTGTTGGTGCGGGCCGTCGAGGAGGAGGTCCGGCGTTCGGGCGGCCGGGCCGACGCGAGCGTCCTGTTGTCGCGGGCACGGGCCTCGCTGGACACCATGGCGCGGACGGCCGACGAGGAGTACGCCGCCTACACGAAGGCCCTGGACGAGGCCGAGGCGGGCCGGCTGTCCTTCGGGCGGCGCTACGCGCGCGAGGGCGCCGGAACTCCCCTGCTGGTGGCGGCCGTCGCGGCGCTCACGGCCGTCGTGGCGGACCTCGCGCTCGGCACCGGCACGGGCGCCGCGGTGGGCGCCGGCGCGGTCGTCGGCGCGGTCGGCGCCGCGACGACGGTGGCGAAGGTGACCGCCTCCCACCTGCCGGCCGCGAGCCGCCGCGCGGGCGCCCTCGGGCAGCCGGGCGGCCCCGAGCAGCTGCGCCTGGCCTGGCTGACCGCCCTGGAGGTCCGCGGGATCCGGCCCTTCTTCGACCAGCAGCGCGTGTACAACGCCGCCACCGGGGCCAAGAAGGGCGCGCCCCAGCTGCGGCGTACGGACAAGAGCGCGGCGGCCCGCCGGCGGAGCGTCCTGGAGCAGTCCTTCGGCCAGCTCCCCGAGACGGGCAGCCTGTTCGCCGGACGGCGCCAGGAGATGCAGCGGATCATGCAGTGGGTGCACGCGGCCCGCGCGAGCACGGAGACCCGGCCGACGGTGGTCGTCCTGCACGGCGCGCCCGGCTCCGGCCGCAGCACGCTCGCGATCCGCGCCGCCCACGAGCTCAAGGACCAGTTCCGCGGCGCGTGCGTGGTGGACCTGCGCGGCGACAGCCCGGAGGAGTCGCCGCTGACCACCCGCGACGCACTGCTCCACCTGCTGAACCGGCTGGGCGCGCCCCGCGAGCAGCTGCTGTTCCGGGAGCGCTCCTCGCAGGACCAGCAGGTGCGGCGGCTCGCCGGGCTGTACCACCAGCACCTGACCGGCCTGCCCGTGACGATCGTGCTGGACGACGCGGCCGACGTGGAGCAGGTGTGCACGCTCGTGCCGGAGCGTTCCGACAGCCTCGTCGTCGTCACCGCCCGCAAACCCCTGGACCTGCCCGCCGACCTGCCCGCCTGGGTGCACCAGCTCGCGGTGGAGCCGCTGGCCGCGCCGGGCGCCGAGGAGCTGCTGAAGGCCGCCGCGCAGGACGCCTCGGCCCCGTACGACGCCGAGGCCTCGGACGAGGTGCGGGAGCTGTGCGGCGGGCTTCCGCTGGCGCTGCGCGTCGCGGGCTCGTCGCTCGGCCCGCGCACCCCGCGCCGGCTCGCCACCGACCTGGCGGCGTACGGCCAGGTCGAGCCCGTCGAGCGGGCCCTGTGGCTGCGCTACACCGACCAGTCGCAGACGGCGCGGCGGCTGCTGCGGCGGCTCGCCCTGGCGGGCCGCGCCTCGCTCGGCGCCGCCGCGGCGGCCGCCCTGCTCGCGGCGGACGAACCGGAGGCCGTCCGTCATCTGGAGGCCCTCTCCCGCGCCGGCCTGCTCGACCACGTCCGCGGCAGCCGCTACCGCCTGCACGACCTCGTACGGGCCTTCGCGCAGGCCCGCCTGCTCGACGAGGAGGAACCGGCCGAGCGCACGGCCGCGCAGGAACGTCTCATCGTGAACTACGGGGAGCTCGCCGACTCGGTGATCCGCCTGGTCGACGGCAAGACGTCCACGCGCGCGGACACCTCCTTCCAGTCGAGCACGGTCGGCCCGCACGGGTTCTCCTCGCTGGAGTCGGCCCTGCGCTGGCTGGACGACGAGTCGAGCTTCATCACGGCGGCCCTGCGGCACGCGGAGGGCGTGAACCAGGAGGCGGTGCTGAACCTCCTGGGCGCCCTGTGCGACTACTGCCTGCTGCGCGGCGACCTCTACCGGCTGGGCGAGATCAGCGAGCTGACGCAGGCCGTCGACCAGGGACTGCTGGTGCGCTCGGTCCAGTGGCGTACCGGTATCGCGGCCCGCCAGCTCGGCGAACTCGACAAGGCCCGTACGACCCTGACATCCGTGGTCGACCTCTACTTCGAGGCCCATCACGACGCGGGCGCGGCCCGGGCGCTGGGCTCGCTGGGGATCACCCTCCACCACCAGGGCAACCTCACCGGGGCGGCGGCGAAGCTGCAGGAGGCCCTGGACCTCCAGGCGTCCCCCGACCTCGCGGCGGACCGCGCCTGGACGATGCACGCGCTGGCGGCCGTCGAGCGGGACCGGGCCAGGCTGGGCGAGGCACTGGACCTCCTCACCCGGGCCCTGGTGCTGCACCGCGAGGGCGAGTCCGTGCACGGCGAGGCGTGGGCGCACTTCCAGCTCGGCCAGCTGGGGCTGCGCATGGGCGACGTACCGCGCGCCGAGTCCGAACTGCGCGAGGCCCTCGCCCTGTACGGGCGTACCCGTGACGCGCGCGGCGAGGCCTGGGCGCTGACCCAGCTGGCCCGGGCCAGGATGGTCGACGGCGATCCGTCCGCGGCCGTGGACGGCCTGCGCCGGGCGGTCGTCCGCCACCGCGAGAACGAGGACGCCCGCGGCGAGGCCTGGACGGTGTACTACCTGGGCCAGTCGCTGGAGGAGACGGGCAGCCTCGACCAGGCGGTCCGTGAGCTGGAACGCTCCCGGACGATGTTCTCCCGGATCCGTGACGTGTACGGGCTGGCGTGCGCCCGTCACCACTCGGCACGGGTGACCCGCGACCAGCGGGCGGCGCAGACCGGCTCGCTGCGGAACTCGGGCTTCGCCCGGCAGCTCCTGGTGGACGCGCGGGCCGACTTCCAGCGGATCGGCGTGGCCCACGGGGAGGCGTGGACCTGCCTGGAACTGGCGGTGGTGGACGCGGGCAACGCGCGTACCCAGCCGGCGCTGGCCCTGTGCGACGAGGCCGCCGCGCTCTTCGCCTCCTACGGCGACCGCCGGGGCGAGGACTGGGCCCGCTTCCTGCGCTGCACACTCCTGCCGTACGCCTCCCCCGGCGGCGTCGAGATCGGCACGGCCGTCGCCCAGGAGGAGCTGTCCCAGCTGTCCCGCACCGGCCACCCGGCCCGCGACGGGAAACTGGACGACTGCATCGAGGCGTACCAGCTGCTGCTGGAGCGGGGCGCGGACCTGGAGTCGGGCTGGCAGGCCTGGCGCCTGGGCATGGTGCCGAACCGCCACGCACGTGAGGTCATGGGGGTGGCGGTCCCGGCGCCGCGGACATGATCCGGCGGGGCCGGCGCTCCGCGGAGGCCGGCCCCGCTCCGGCTCAGCCCTTCGCGGGGGAGGCCTTCCCGCCGGGACCGGACGAGCCGGCGGACCCCGCGGCGGCCGGTGCCTCGGAGTCGGCGTCCTCCTCGAAGTCGACCCTCCCCAGCTGCCGGTTCATCGACTTCATCAGACCCCATACCGCCAGGGCCATCACCGCGAAGACGATGAATCCGAGGACACCGGGGGTGACCTTGTTCTCGTCGACCTCCTTGGCGAGAGGGACGAGGTGCGTCAGTGCCAGGCTTGCGCTCATGTCAGGCATTGTCCCGGATGCCCGCGAAGAGGTCGTCCTCGGGGAGGGACGTATCGACGAGGGACTTCGCCAGCTCGTACTCCTCCGTCGGCCAGACCTCCCGCTGGAGCTCCAGCGGGACGCGGAACCAGCCGCCGTCGGGGTCGATCTGCGTGGCGTGCGCGATGAGGGCCTTGTCACGGATCTCGAAGAAGTCCGCGCAGGGCACGTGCGTCGTCAGCGTGCGCTCGGTGCGCTCGAACTCGTCCCACCGCTTGAGCCAGTCCCCGTACGGCGACTCCATCCCCCGGTCCAGCAGGGCCCGGTGCAGCGCCTCGGTGCGGGGGCGGTTGAAGCCCTGGTTGTAGTAGAGCTTCCGGGCCTGGAAGGCCGGGCCGAACTCCGACTCCGGGTACTTCTCGGTGTCGGCCGCGCCCTCGAACGCCACCATCGAGATCTTGTGGGTCATGATGTGGTCCGGGTGCGGGTACCCGCCGTTCTCGTCGTAGGTGGTGATCACCTGCGGACGGAAGGAGCGGATCCTGCGGACCAGCTCGCCGGCGGCCTTGTCGATGTCCTCCAGGGCGAAGCAGCCCTCGGGCAGCGGCGGCAGCGGGTCGCCCTCCGGCAGGCCCGAGTCCACGAAACCGAGCCACTCCTGCTTGACGCCCAGGATCTCGCGGGCCTCGTCCATCTCCTTCTTGCGTACCTCGTGGATGTGCTCCTCGACGTACTTGTCGCCCTGCAGTTTGGGGTTGAGGATGGAGCCGCGCTCCCCGCCCGTGCAGGTCACGACCAGCACGTCCACCCCCTCGGACACGTACTTCGCCATGGTGGCCGCGCCCTTCGACGACTCGTCGTCGGGGTGGGCGTGCACGGCCATCAGTCGCAGCTGGTCAGTCAAAACTCAATCCTCAGCAAGTCGGCGCCCCCGTGTGGAACGGCGCGGTCGGCACTCCTATAGTGACCGAACCGGCGGGCGAAAAATTCCGGGCCCCGAACTCCGCCCCCCGCCCCGGAGAGGACGACCATGAGTACGGTGCAGCTGCCCGAGGGCCGGTACGGCCGCTCCACGGACGGGCGCGCCGACCGCAGGCTCAAGGTCATCGGTTCCGTGCTCGGGGTGGCCCTGCTCGCCCTGGTCGGATTCTTCGCCTTCCACTACGTGGCCGGGAACAGGATCAGCGCCGAGGTCATCAGCTTCGACACCTCGGACTCCGCCGTGAAGGTGCACCTGGAGGTCCGCAAGGACCCGGGCGTCACGGGCTACTGCACGATCCGCTCCCAGGCCGAGGACGGCGCCGAGGTAGGCCGCGCGGACTTCCGGTTCGGCCAGGACGCGACCCGCGTCGACAAGGTCCTCACGCTCCGCACGACGGCCCCCGGCACGACCGCCGAGCTGCTCGGCTGTCACGCGGACTGACCGCGTACGCACGGGGCGCCCGCGACCGCACGGGGCGCCTGCGGCGGGGCGTCCGCGACACTGACGGGCATCACTCCGACTCCTCGCAGCTGACCTGCGGCGACGTAGTTCTGGTGCCTTATGTCCTCCCCGCGGGGCCCGTCAATTGTTAGGCTCGTGGTTTCGCCCACCGGAGAAGGAACATTCTTCTGAGTAGGGCGATGCTTTGTATTCCCAGTACCTACGAGGAGCACCTGTGACCCAGACCAGCGAGAACGTCACCTGGCTGACCCAGGAGGCATACAACCAGCTCAAGGCCGAGCTGGAGTACCTGTCTGGTCCTGCGCGCACGGAGATCACTGCCAAGATCGCGGCCGCGCGCGAGGAGGGCGACCTGCGCGAGAACGGCGGGTACCACGCCGCCAAGGAGGAGCAGGGCAAGCAGGAGCTCCGGGTGCGCCAGCTGACCCAGCTCCTGGAGAACGCCAAGGTGGGCGAGGCTCCGGCGGCCGACGGCGCGGTGGCGCCCGGCATGGTGGTGACCATCGCCTTCGACGGCGACGAGGACGACACGCTCACGTTCCTGCTCGCCTCGCGCGAATACGCGAGCACCGACATCGAGACGTACTCGCCGCAGTCCCCGCTGGGCTCCGGCGTGAACGGCAAGAAGATCGGGGAGCAGGCCCAGTACGAGCTGCCGAACGGCAAGCTCGCCTCGGTGAAGGTCCTCGAAGCCAAGCCGTACGCCGCGTAACCCCGTCCACCGCGTCGCCCTGGCGAGCCCCCGGTGCCTGCGGCGCCGGGGGCTTCTCCGTGCCGGTGCGGACCGCCCTCAGTCGATGACCGTGTAGCCCGCCCGCCGCAGCGCCGCGTTCACCTCGGCGCAGTGCTCGGGCCCCTTCGTCTCCAGGTGCAGCTCGACCTCCACCTCCGTGAGCCCGAGCCGGGGATCGGTCCGTACGTGGCTCACGTCGAGGACGTTGGCGTCCGCCACCGACAACACCCCGAGAAGTGTGGCCAGGGCGCCGGGCCGGTCCGTCAGCCGCAGCGTGACCGCCAGGTAGCGGCCGTTCGCGGCCATGCCGTGGCGCAGGATGCGCTGGATCAGCAGCGGGTCCACGTTCCCGCCGGACAGCAGGGCGACGACCGGGCCCTCGAAGGCACCCGGCTCGCTCATGATCGCCGCGACCGGGCTCGCCCCGGCGGGCTCGACGACCAGCTTGGCCCGCTCCAGGCAGAGCAGCAGCGCACTGGAGAGCGCGTCCTCGGAGACCGTACGGACCTCGTCCACCAGGTCGTCGATGATCCGGAACGGCACGTCCCCGGGCCGCCCGACCCTGATCCCGTCGGCCATCGTCGCCGGGTTCTCGACCGACACCGGCCGCCCCGCCGCCAGCGAGGGCGGGTACGCGGCCGCGCCCGCCGCCTGCACCCCCACGATCCGCACGTCCGGCCGCAGGGCCTTCACCGCGACCGCGATCCCCGCGGCGAGACCGCCGCCGCCGATCCCCACGACGATGGTGCGCACCTCGGGGCACTGCTCCAGGATCTCCAGCCCGACCGTGCCCTGTCCGGCGATGATGTCCGGATGGTCGAAGGGGTGGATGAAGACCGCGCCCGTGCGCGCCGCGTACTCCTGGGCCGCGGCCAGCGTCTCGTCCAGCACCGTGCCGTACGAGCGCACCTCGGCGCCGTAGTGCCGGGTCGCCGCGACCTTCGGCAGCGGCGCGCCCGCCGGCATGAACACCGTCGAACGCACCCCGAGCAGGGAGGAGGCCAGGGCGACGCCCTGCGCGTGGTTGCCCGCGCTCGCCGCGACGACCCCGGCGGCCCGCTCCTCGGGGAGGAGCCCCGCGATCCGCACGTACGCGCCGCGCAGCTTGAACGAACCCGTGCGCTGCAGGTTCTCGCACTTGAGGAGCACCGGCGCGCCCACCAGCCGCGACAGGTGCCGGCTGCCCTCCATGGCGGTCGTCCGCGCCACGCCCGAGAGCATCTTCTGCGCTCCCCGCACGTCGTCGAGGGTCACCGGCGGCAAGGAGTCGGCCGTGCGATAGCTCATGACCACCAGTCTCGCAGTTCACACCGCGCGGCACCGGTCGTGACCAACGGCCGAGACCGGTTTGCCCAGCGCCCGTACGGCCCGCCCCCCGTCCGCGTACTCTGTCCCCCAACCCAGCCCCACGCATGAATAGAGCCCCCGGCCATGCCCACAACACCTGGAATGTCGATGGACATGACGACCGCCGGTGACACCGGTCTTCTCGAAACGCTGCAGCACGAGGTCGCGGTGTTCGCCCGCCGTGCCGAACAGACCCGGCTCGGCGGGGTCGGCCAGGTGCGCAACTCCATGGACCGCGCGGCGTACCTGCTGCTCAACCGCCTCGACAAAGAGGGGCCGATGGGCGTCAAGGCGCTCGCCGCGAGCATGGGCATCGACTCGTCGACGGTCACCCGGCAGGTGGCCCCGCTGGTCGACACCGGCCTCGTCAAGCGCACCTCCCACCCGGAGGACGGGCGTGCCGTGGTGCTCCAGCTGTCGCCGCGCGGGCTCTCCCGGCTGGACGAAGTACGTTCCTCCAGGCGGCAGTTGATGGCCGAGCTGACCGACGAGTGGTCGCCCGAGGAGCGCGAGGCCTTCTGCTCGCTGCTCACCCGCTTCAACGTCGCGCTCTCCACCCGGATGGCCGCGTCACCGTCCGTGGACGCACCGGCCCCCTCCTGAACCGCCCGCACGCGCTCCTGGCCACACCGCCCCGCACACGCCCGTACGCGTGCGCGCGTGCCGGGATTCCTCGCCCGTCCGGCCGTCCCGCCCGGTCGCGGCGCCCCGTCGTCCCGTAACCGTCTCGTGCCGTCGCACCCCGTCTCGCGCCGGCCTCTTGACCAGGGGCCGCGGCTGGCCTCATATGAGATCGGGTCCCGGCGTACGCGGCTGTCCTCGGCGTACGTCCCCAGGGGCCCGGTTCCCCACGGTCGGGAGGCGCGGTGCGAAAGCGGCAGGCGTCCCGGAACGCCCGCCGTACCCGGGAGTTCGAAGCGTTCGTCGCGGGTGCGGGAGGGCGGCTGCTGCATGCCGCCACCCTGCTCACCGCGGAGCCGCGCACCGGCAATCCGCGCGCGCGGCGCCTGCTCACCGCGGCCCTGGCCCACACGTACGCCGTCTGGGACCGGCTGCACGGCGAGGACCCGTACGACCGGGCCCGGCAGTACATGGCGGTGCGCTTCGCGCGCGGGGCCTGGCACCAGCACGGGGGGCTGGGCCGGACACACCTGCGCGGCCGCTCGGCCCCCGACGGCGTCCTGCGCCACCTCACCCCCCAGGAACGCCTGATCCTCGTGCTGCGGCTGTACGAGGGCGTCGCGGAGGAACAGGCCGCGGCCCTGCTGGGACTGCCGGCCGAGCGCGTACGGGTGATCTGCGCGCGGGCCGTGGCGACGCTGCTGCACCCGCCGCGGGAAGCCGCCGCGCCAATCGCGAAGGTGGTGCCGTCATGAGCCCGGTGAGCCGCTGGGAGGCCGATGCCCGGCGCATCCTGGACGAGCCGCAGCCGTCCGTCCCCCCGGAGATCTACACGGAGGCGGTCCGCAGGGGCGGCCGGATGCTGCGCCGCCGGACGGCCGCCCGCCGCCTGATGTGGCTGCTGCTGCTCGCGGCGGCCGTGGCGTTCGTGGTGTGGATGTCGGTCGCCCGGCCGTGGGTGGAGCCGCCGTCGGAGACGACTCCACCGCTGACGGGCTGGTGAGCCCGGACCGCCGGGAGGCCGGCGGGGCCGGTGGTCCGGCCGGCCCGGGGCCTGCTGGAGAACCTCTGCCCCGGGACCCGCTCCAGGTCCTCTACGCCAGGGCCTGCTTGAGGTCCTCGAGGAGGTCGTCGACGTTCTCGATGCCCACGGAGAGGCGCACCAGGTCGGCGGGGACCTCCAGGAGGGACCCGGCGACGGACGCGTGCGTCATCCGTCCCGGGTGCTCGATCAGGGACTCGACGCCGCCCAGGGACTCCCCCAGGGTGAACACCCTGGCGCGGTTGCAGACCTCGACGGCCGCCTCCTCGCCGCCCTCGACCCGGAAGGAGACCATGCCGCCGAACGACCGCATCTGCTTGGCGGCGGTCTCGTGACCGGGGTGCTCCGGCAGGCCCGGGTACAGCACGCGCGTCACGCGCGCGTGCCGGGTGAGCATCTCGGCGACCTGGGTGGCGTTCTCGCTGTGCCGGTCCATGCGGACGGCGAGCGTCTTGATGCCGCGCAGCACCAGCCAGGCGTCCATGGGACCGGCCACCGCGCCCATGGCGTTCTGGTGGTAGGCGAGCTCCTCGCCGAGCTCCTGGTCGGCGACCACGAGCGCACCGCCGACGACGTCCGAGTGGCCGCCCATGTACTTGGTCAGCGAGTGCACGACGACGTCCGCGCCGAGCGCGAGCGGCTGCTGGAGGTAGGGGCTGGCGAAGGTGTTGTCGACGACCAGCTTCGCGCCGGTCTCGCGCGCGACGTGCGAGAGCGCGGCGATGTCGGTGATGCCGAGGAGCGGGTTGGAGGGGGTCTCCACCCAGACGGCCTTCGTCCTCGGGGTGATGGCGGCCCGTACGGCCGCGGGGTCGCTGGTGTCGGCGACCGACCACTCCACCCCCCACCGCGAGACGACCTTCGCGAACAGACGGAACGTGCCGCCGTACGCGTCGTTGGGGATGACCACGTGGTCGCCGGGGCTGAGCAGCGTACGCAACAGGCAGTCCTCGGCCGCCAGTCCGGACGCGAACGCGAGTCCGCGGCGGCCGCCCTCCAGGGCCGCGAGGTTCTCCTCCAGGGCCGTCCTGGTCGGGTTGGCGCTGCGGCTGTACTCGTAGCCGCCGCGCAGGCCTCCGACGCCGTCCTGCTTATAGGTCGAAACCTGGTAGATCGGCGGGACGACCGCGCCGGTGAGGGGATCGGCGGTGTTGCCCGCGTGGATCGCCACGGTTTCGAAGTGCTGGCTGATGTGCCTGTCGCTCATGGGCACCGAGGGTAGTCCGCCCGCGGGCATGGTGACGGCGGACGTGCCCTCACCGGGGCCGTCCCGGAGGTTTTCCACAGGAGTCGCGGACCTGGTTGGTCAATTGTCGGGCCCGTCTGGTTCGCTTGTGGCATGGAGATTCTCTGGGTCCTGATGGCCCTGCTCATGATCGGGTTCGCCCTGGGGCCGATTCTGAGGCGCAGGCGGGTCGGTATCCAGCAGGTCGCCCCCGGCGACCCGGACGGAGCCGACCCGGCGAACTACGGCTTCCTGCGCCAGGAGGAGCTGGACATCCGCATGCCCGGCCCCGACCAGGACCTGCTGGAGGTCCTCGACCTGGTGCAGCGCACCCAGGACCACCGCGCGGCCGCACAGCTCCTCGCCGGTACGGAGACGGAGGGCGAGCGGCGCTGGCAGCGCGTCCAGGCCTTCGCCGGCGCCGCCTCGCTCGAACTGCAGCAGCGTCCCGGCGGCGTGAGCGACAGCCCCGGCGGGCAGTGGCTGCGGGTGTGGCGGGCCGAGCAGGCCAAGGACGCGGGCGGCGCCGCCGTGCACGCGGAGTTCCTGGTGCAGCAGGCGTGGCGTACGTCGTCGCCGGGGACGGACGAGTTCCGGATCATCATGGAGGAGGCGCGGGCGGCCTGTGACGACGCGGCGCTGCTGGCTCCGGGCGACCCGATCCCGTACATCATCGAGCTGTCGGTGGCCCGTGGGCTGGCGTACTCGCAGCCGGAGTTCGAGAAGCTCTGGCTGAAGATCCTGGACCGCGCTCCCGCGCACATGGGAGCGCATCTGGCGGCGCTGCACTACTGGTGCGAGAAGTGGCACGGCTCGCGGGAGACGGCGTACTCGTTCGCGGAGGCGGCCGCGGCGCGCGCCCCGAAGGGCTCGCTGCTGGCGGCCATGCCGCTGTTCGCGGTCTTCGAGCACCTCCCCGAGGTGAACCTCGTGAGCGGCTTCCACCAGAGCGAGGTCGTGACCAGGGCGGTCCACGGGGCGCTCTACGCGGTCCACTCGGCGCGCCCCGACGACCCGATGCTCGCCCACGTGCGCCATCTGCTGGTTTTCTTCCTGGTCCGCGGCGAGCGCTGGTCGGAGGCGATGGACCAGCTGGTGCACGTGGACGGTCACGTGGGCGCCCTGCCGTGGACCCTGACGCGGGACCCGGCGGCGGACTACGCGGTGTACCGCGCGCTGGCGGTGGCGGGCTACGAGGCGAACGGCGGGAGTCCGGCGACGCTGTCCCTCTGAGCGGCGCCGCGGGCACCGCGTCCGGAATGCCGGGGCGCGTGCCCGCGTTGCCGTGACCGGCCGCCGTCCTGGCCGGCCACCGCAGAGGAGGGCCCATGTTCCAGTACGGCCGTACACCGAGGCTGCCCACCGCCGAGGAGGCGCTGCGCGGCCGCTCCCGGCCGATGTACGCGGTTCCCGAGCGGCACACCGTGCTCGGCACCCGGCTGCTGGGCCCGTACCCCGCGGGCCTGGAGGTCGCCGACTTCGGCATGGGCTGCTTCTGGGGCGCGGAGCGCCTGTTCTGGAAGCTCCCGGCCGGCGTCCGCACGACCCTGGTCGGCTACCAGGGCGGCTTCACCGAGCACCCCGCGTACGAGGAGGTCTGCTCGGGCCTGACGGGCCACGCCGAGGTGGTGCGTGTGGTGCACGACCCCGCCGTGATCCCGTACGAGAGCCTGCTGAAGCTCTTCTGGGAGTCCCACGACCCGACGCGGGGCTTCCGCCAGGGCAACGACGTGGGCACCCAGTACCGCTCCGCGATCCACACCCACACCCCGGCCCAGGCCGCCGCGGCGGAGGCCTCCCGCACGGCGTACCAGAAGGCCCTGACGTACGCCGGCCGCGGCACGATCACGACGGAGATCCTCCCCGCTCAGGACCGCCCGTTCTACCCGGCGGAGGCCCACCACCAGCAGTACCTGGACAAGAACCCGGCGGGGTACTGCGGGATCGACGGGACGGGGGTCTCGTGCCCCGTGGGTGTGGCGGGAGCCGGTGGCTGAGTGTCCTGCGCGGCGGGAGCCGGTGGACACGCCGCGGGCGCCGCCGACCGGTTGTGATCCGGTGGGCGGCGCCCTGGGTGCCGGGGTACCGCACACGCGGCCGGCCGGTACGTGCGGATGCGGGTGCGGTCAGCTCTCCGTGCGGGCGGGCAGGCGCCAGCCCGGGCGGGGGAAGTGGCAGGTGTAGCCGTCCGGGTAGCGCAGCAGGTAGTCCTGGTGCTCGGGCTCGGCCTGCCAGAAGGGGCCGGCCGGCTCCACCTCGGTGACGACCCGGCCGGGCCACAGCCCGGAGGCGTCCACGTCCGCGATCGTGTCCTCGGCGATCCGCTTCTGCTCGTCGTCGACGTAGTAGATCGCCGAGCGGTAGCTGAGGCCGATGTCGTTGCCCTGGCGGTTCTTGGTGCTCGGGTCGTGGATCTGGAAGAAGAACTCCAGGATCGCGCGGTAGTCGGTCACCTCGGGGTCGAAGAGGATCTCGATGGCCTCCGCGTGCGTGCCGTGGTTCCGGTACGTCGCGTTCGGCACGTCCCCGCCGGTGTATCCGACCCGGGTCGCCGTCACGCCGGGGAGCCGGCGGATCAGGTCCTCCATCCCCCAGAAGCATCCGCCCGCCAGTACGGCCCTCTGCGTCTGCGCAGCCATCGCGACCCTCCAAAAACTCATCGGTCCAGATACTCGGGCCGTCCGGCTCGCACGTCACCGGCGGCCGCTGCCCGCTCTCTCAACGCGTGAGGGTCCCCAGCGATTCCGTACCGGCCCACATGGCCCCGGCCCTGTGCTCGTGGCCCTGTGCTCGTGGACCCGTCGCCGCCCTCCGCGCCCGGAAGTGGATCGGAAGCGGATCGGTCGTGGTGGCGGAAGCGGTGGGGCTGGTGTCATCCGTGGTGTCAATCAGCTTTCTCTCGCGCTCGTTCCGGCCGGCTCGTCCGTACCGCGCATCCGCCGGACGGCCGTCGGACCGGAACCGCCGTCCGGCCGCCCGCGCCCACCGGTACCGGGTGACGGGCCGGGACCGGATCGCAGCGAGTGGCGCCGGCCGTGCAGCAGTCGGAGTGAGCGAGCCAGTGCACTGTCGTGACTGTTGGAGTGCCCCATGAACGACTCCGGACCGCCGCCCGCCCCCGCCTCGCCGGACCCGCCGTCGCCCTACCGCGCCGACGGGCTGATACCGCCGGCGGGCACCGCCCGCACGTGGGGTCTCGCCCTCGTCGGAGCACCCCTTCCGCTCGTCCTGCTCCTGGGACTGCTCGGCGGCTCCGGCCCGGACGGCACCGGAGCGCAGACCCCGCCCTGGGATTCGTCGGCACCCTCCTACACCGAACCCGCCGTACCGGACACGTACGACACGTACGACGACGGCGGCACGTACGACGACGACGGCACGGCCACCACCGACGAGGCGACGCAGCCCGAGGACGCCGGAGGTGCGTCCGCCACCCCGTCGGACGAGGCCACCCCGGACGGCACCGCGGACACCGGGCCGCAAGCGGTCGTCACCGCCTACTTCACGGCGATCAACGACGGTGACTACCGGACCGCCTGGGATCTGGGCGGCAAGAACCTGGACAAGGACTACGACACGTTCGTCTCGGGCTACGCCACCACCCAACGGGACACCATCAGCATCGTGTCCGTGGAGGGGGAGGTCGTGCGGCTGGTCCTCGACGCCCTGGAGACGGACGGTTCGTCGCAGTCGTACGACGCCGTCTACACCGTCCGCGACGGTGAGATCACCAGCGGCAAGGCGACCCCGACCGACTGACGTCCCGGGCGTGCCCGGGACCGGTAGGTACACCGACATGAGCGACGAGCGGAGCACTGAACCATCGTGAGCACACAGGCGCTGCGTCCCCATCCGCCCGGCCGGCCGGCCGGGGAGCCGCCGACCGCCCGCGCGCACGCACGGACCAAGGCCACCCGCCTGCTGTCCGCGGGCACCTATCTCGACCCCGGCTACCGGCGGGCCGTCGTACGGGAACTGTTCACCCACCACTTCAGAGTGGTCGCGCCGTCGTACGGCTACGACGCCGTGTCGGTCCTCGCCCACGCTCTCGCGGCACGCCGGCTGCACCGCATCCAGTCGGGCGTGGCCGCCGGCTCGGCTCTCGTGCTCCTCCTGCTGATGAGCAGAGGCACACTGGGCCCCTTCATGGGCGTGCAACTGCTGTGCTGGGTGCTGTGGGGTTCGGCCTACCTGCGTCGTCTCGTCACTCTGCACATCCTGATGACCCGCCTGAAGGAGACCGGCCCCGACGGGGGCTTCGACGGTTCCTATCCGGCCACCGGCGAGCTCACCGACGACCTGATCAGGAAGATCGACCATGAGCAGTCCACCCAGGACGGCCTCGTCCTGTACGGAGGCTTCCGGCCCTTCGTCGGCGCCGGTGAGCAGTTGCGCGACTGGTCGAACGCCCAGCTGCTGCTCGGCGCGCCCAGGACGCGCATCGCCGCACGGCAGGACTTCGACGGGTCCGGACCCGGCCTGGACGAGGTGGAGCGCAGATCCGTCCTGCCCTTCACCGTCCACGACATCACCGCGCACGTGGCCGCCCGGATGCGGGCGGAACTGCGCGACGAGGCGCGCCGGGACGAACGCATCGAGGGGCTGACCGTCGAGCAGCGCCGCTACACCACGGCGATCCGTACGAACGACCGGACGGTCGGCGCGGGCTGGTCCCAGCTGCCCGGTGCGGGCGACCTCCCGGCCATCCACTGGCGGGAGGACTACGACTCCGCCCGCGAGTACCTGTGCGTGCGCGTCGCCTCCTGGAACGAGGAGCTGGTGACCTCGGTCTTCGTCGGGTTCGACCTCAAGGGCGACACGCTGCACACCGAGTTCCACACCTATGTCCTCGGGCCGCTCGTACGGGACTTCCACCTCGTGGACCTGCTGCCGGGCACCTTCGACGGCAGCCTGGCCCTGCGTGTCGCCCGGGACACGCTGACGGCCGGGGTACGCAGGTGCCTGGCACTGTCGCTGTGGCCGCTGCGCCTGCTCCCCGAACGCTTCCTGCCGCCGCCGGTGCGTGCGATGGTGCGCCCCGGGCAGGACGGGCGGACCGCTCTGCGGTTCGCCGTCGAGGGCGCGCCGGCCGACAGCAGTGAATTCCGCCTCGGCCGCTACGCGAACGACTCGGTGGACTGCGGCGCGCTGACGAGCGTCCGGGAAATGGCCACCAGCGACACCTTCCACCATTTCTTCCAGAAATCCGATGCCCTGAAGTACACGCAGATCGTCGAGCGCCGCCTGCTCCACAACATCCGTCTGTTCCTGAAGGAGCACAACGTGGATCTCGCGGACCACGACCGCGCGCAGACCAACATCCTTTTCGGGGACAATACCCAGGCGGTCTTCGGCGGACACAACGAGAACTTCGGATACAACCACCAGCCGGCGGATCCCCACTCGCCCGGCAGCCGAGGAGCGCAGTCGTCATGAGCGAGAACCACACGTTCGGAGAGAACAGCCAGATCGTCCTCGGCGGCGACAACAGGAACTTCGGCTACAACTACCACGCGTCGCCGACGCCCCCTGCCGCCGGACCACGGGCGTCCGCACAGGTGCCCGCCGATCAGAATCAGGACCAGAATCAGGATCACGGTCGCAGCCGCAGCGTCTTCGTCGTGCACGGCCGGGACGAAGAGGTGCGGCAGACGATGTTCGGGCTGCTGCGCCGGCTCGACCTGCGCCCGCTGGAGTGGGAGGAACTGGTGCGGGCCACCGGCAAGGCGGCACCCTTCCTCGGTGACGTGGTGATGAACGCGCCGGCGCAGGCGCAGGCGGCCCTGGTCCTGCTCACCCCGGACGATGTCGCCAAACTCCATCCGCGCCTTCTGGGCAACCACGAGCGGGACGACGAGACCCAGCTCACCGGTCAGCCCCGGCAGAACGTGCTGATCGAACTGGGCATGGTGCTGATGGCCTACCCCGCGCGGACCGTCATCGTCGAGGTGGGCCGGCTGCGGCATGTCGCCGACACCGCGGGCATCAACGTCATCCGGTTCGACGGCTCGGAATCGAGCCTCGCGAAGATCGTCGCGCGGTTGAAACTGGCCGGCTGCCAACTCGACGACACCCGGCCCGAATGGCGTGAGACCCGGCACTTCCGGAATCTGTCCGCGTACCGGCGTCTCGCCTGAACCGGAGGGAAAAGGCCGCAGAGGAAAAGGCCGCAGAGGAAGAGGCCGGGAAGGAGGAGGGACGGGCCCCCGGGGGTGCCCGTCCCTCCTCCTGTCTCACACGCGGTCCAGCCCCGAGGCGAGAGCGCCCAGGAAGGCGGACATCTCACGCAGGTCGATGTGCTCCAGATCGGCGGGCCGTACGAGTATCCGCAGTTCCCGGCAGACCGCGCCCTCCCGTGACCGCGCGACGAAGGACATCAGGATCAGCCGCAGCAGGCTGTCCTGGTCGAGGTGGTCGAGCCGGGAGAGCCCCGACCCGACCAACGGCATGGCCACCCGCCCCAGTTGGGCGTGCCGGTGCAGGGCGTCCCACAGACGGCCGAGGCTGAACCAGAGCTCCTCCACACCGGAGGCGGCCACGCAGTCGTTGCCGATACGGCTGTACGCCACGGCGAACACCAGGCTCGGCCGGTCCCCCAGGACGGCCACCGTGCCGACCGGATACCGGTCCAGTTTGCCCAGCGGCTTACGCTCCCGGTCCTCCCGCACGACCGGGGCGACTCCGGCGAGCGCCGCGGTCAGTTCCGCGTCCAGGCGCCGTACGTCGCCACCGTACCGGCGGGCCGGCAACTGTCCCTGCACGCTGTCGGCGCTGATGACCGCTCCGTCCGCCGACGCGGTGTCGAAGGTGTCGCAGAACCCGACGACGAGATGCGCGGGCTGGTCGAAGACGTCTCCCGCCTCGATCACCACCTTCATGCGGGGCCGCCGGAACACCTGCTCCACCTGCAGCACCGGCCGGGCCCGGCCCAGCCCCCACATCAGACAGGCCGCCACCGACACCACGGCGATCAGGCCGGGACGGGTAAAGCTCTGCGGGAAGAATTGCCCGACGAACTGCAGAACCGCGGATATCCCGGCGAAAGCCAGCGCCGCATTGTGGGCGAAAACCCGTCGGGCGCGCTCCGTCCCGTACAACCGAGAAAATCGCACTGCTATCCGAAATCGCGTCCGGAAACGCCCCCGCGACCTTCCTCGGCGCCGCGTCGGGATCCGTATGCGGAAATCACCCGAACTCACAGCACCTCCAAGGCATCATGATAATCTGCTGGTCACTTCTCGGTGACGCAAAGTGACAGAGAGATGCGGCGGGGGCGACGCGGTGGCCGATGTACGTGCGCACATCAAGGTGAAAGTGCTGGGGCCGGTTCAGCTCGAAGTCGACGGAACTCCTGTCAGGCTGACGCCCCTGACCACCCGCCTGCTGATCCGTCTGGTGGCCGCCGAGGGCGAGGCCGTGCCGGTACGGCAACTGCGCCGCGACGTATGGGGCCTGGCGGACGAGCCACGCCATCTGGACCAGCGCAACCGCAACGAGGTGCAAAAACGCGTCCTGGAGCTGCGGCGCGCTCTCGACCCCTGCCAGGACGGCACCGCCGCCCGCGTCCTGCGTACCGAGCAGCAGGTCACCGTGCACGGCCCCGAGACCGCCTACCGCCTGGTGCTGCGGCCCTCGGAACTGGACAGCACACGGTTCACGGCGATCGTCAGCACCGCCCTCCTCGATCCGCCCGTCACCGCCGCCCACCGGCTCGCCGAGGCGCTGGCCCTGATCCGCGGCCGGCCGCTGGCCGAGGTCAACGGCGAGAGTTTCGCGGAACCCTTCGTCCGCCGGCTCACCGCTCTGCAGGACTCCGCCCGTCGTGAACTGGTGCGCGCACAGGCGGATCTGGGCCGCCCCGACCTCGCGCTGCCGGTCGCGGAACTGATCGTCCGCGACCATCCCGGCGACCTCGACGCCGAGCACACCCGTGACGCGCTGCGTGCCGCGCTCCGCGCACGCCACGGCGCCGAACTGCTCCGCCACAAGGTTCCCCTGCCAGGTCAGCGGGCGGAGGTCGTCCTCGTCCGCGGAGACCTGTTCGAGCAGACGGACTGCAACCTCGTGGTCGGCTTCACCGACACCTTCGACACGGAGACGGACCAGGACATCGTCATCAGCCGCGACAGCGTCCAGAGTCAGCTCGTCGACCGCCTCTTCGCCGGCCAGCGCCACGTGCTGGACGAGAAGCTGAAAGCCGGACTGCGCACCGTGCGGGCCGTCGGTACGGAGAGCGTGCGGGCCAAGCCGCGCGGCCGGCGGGTCCGCTATCCGGTGGGCACGACCGTCGTCGTCCCGGTCGGCGGCCGCCGGGTCTTCGCGGCCGCCTACTCGCGGATCGGCAACGACCTGGTGGCCCGGTCCGGCAGGGACGAGCTGCGGTTGAGCATGGACAACCTGTGGGCCTCGGTGGCGCTGCACGGCCAGTTCAGACCGGTCGCCATCCCCCTCGTCGGTGCCGGGCTCGCCCGTGTCACCGACCTCGACCGCAGCCAGCTCGTGGACCTGATCGTCGACTCGTTCGTGGAGGCCTGCCGTCACCACCCCGCCCTCACACCCGAACTGCGCATCGTGGTCCGTCCGGAGGACCTGGCCAGGACCGACCTGTCGCCGGTCGAGCAGCGTTTCCACGAACTGGTGCCGGACCTGGAGCCCGGCCCACGTCCGGACCGGGTGGAGTGACCCGGAACGGCACCGACGGGAACGGTACGGGCGGGAACGGCACGGGCGGTCGGGGTGGATGCCCCGTGTGAGGCGTAGGCGGCCATGACGTCGGCAGCCGGGCGGAACCGGCCGGAGCGGGCCGAAGGTGAGGCCGGGCGGCCGTGGGCGTCCGTTCCCCCGGCCGAGGGGTTCCTCCGCATCGTCCGACTCCCCTATGCGGCATCGTCCACCGGTCGTCGGCCCGCCACCGCCGCCCGACCTCACCGGCCTTCAGTGGACCGCTTCCGACGCTTCCGCGGGTAGCCGCCGTCCGCTTCCGATCCGGTTCCGACGGCGGCCCTGCCGACCGGTCGTCCCGGTACGACCGACCGGCACGCGACGAGGCCGTACCCGGCTACTCCACCTCGATGCCGAAATCCTGGACGAGTTCCTCCAGGCCGCCCGTGTAGCCCTTGCCGCCCAGGACGAAGTCCCAGTCCCCGCTCGGCCGACGGCGGAAGGAGCCGAGTACCAGAGCGGTCTCGTCCGGCCTGCCGTCGGAGACTTCGAGCCGTCCCAGTTCGGCCAGCCCCGGGTCACGCAGGCGGATGCACGCATGCGTGAAACCGGAGAGGTCGGCGTCGGGGTTCACCTCCGGGTCGACGGCCGCCACGAGAACCAGCCGGTCGGCCTCGTCCGGCAGACCGTCGAAGGCGACGCAGATCGCGGCCTTGTCGGGTGCCGTGGGGGGAAGGGCGCGCACGGAGCCGTCCGTGGTGCGCGGATTGTTGAAGAAGACGAAGTGCTCGTCGCTCAGGACGCGGTTGCCACGGCAGACGAGAGCGCACACGTCCAGGGCGACGTCTCCGGTCCACGACATGCCCAGCACGTTGTAGTCGTCGGGCAGCCGGTCGTCCCGCGCGGTCGGTGCCGGTCGCGCCGGGACCTGACGGGCGCCCTCCCCGAGACGCCCGCGCAGGCCGTGACGGTGCAGCAGGTCCACGAGTTCGCTGCCCGGGACCAGTTCGAGCGGCTTTCCGTTGGCGAAGGTGTGCGAACCGGGGCCGAACCTCGACGTCGTCACGAGGACGCCCTTGTTGGCGCCGGCATCCTGCACGGTCCCGTAGAGGTCACGCACGGCGGTGGGCGGCACCGTGTTGCGGTAGCGCTTCACCTGCACGACGATCTTCCCACCGCGGATCGGCGTCGGATCCAGTGCGTCGACGTCCACGCCTCCGTCGTTGGAACGCTGCGTGGTGACCGCCTGCATCCCCATGGCACGGAAGAGGTCGGCCACCAGGTTCTCGAAGACGATCGGGTCCATGTCGTAGAGGTCGGGTTCCTCGTCGCTGCCGTGCGCGACGACGCGGTTCCCGACATCCTGCGGCAGGCGGCTCGGCCGTACCGGCGTGAGGTGGTCGGGCCGGGCCGACAGCTGCCCGCGCAGTGCGTCGGCCAGGCAGCTGCCCGCGTCCACCTGAGCCAGGTGCAGCTCGCGGAACGTCGAACTCGAAGCCATCACCGTGGCCAGGCAGATGTGGCCCGGTCGGCCGGTCGTGGGATCGTGCCCGTCCACGAACCCGTTCAGGGTGACCGACTCCAGCGCGCCCAGCTCGTCCGCCGCGAAGAGTTCGTGCAGGACGAGCAGCATGCACTGGGCGAGGACCTCCCGGTACAGGGCCCTGCGCTGTCCCACCGGGCGGAGGGTCTCCTTGTCCTGGTCCGTCCCCGTCATGTACCGGACGGACTTGACCTCGGGGACGATGTCGTAGGCGGGCAGCTCCCAGTCCAGCACCAGCTGTCGTGCCGCCGGGTCGTAGGCTGCCGCCACCTGACGCGGGAAACCCTCCGGCCAGGCGGTCGAGGCGTAGAGGGCGCCGGAGAAGTACTCGACCACGGACTCGGGATCGCAGCGCCTCACACCCTCGGTCACCTCGAGGATGCCGGCGTTGTGCCGGCGCACGTCGGCCAGCTGGGCATCGGCCCACTGCTGGTACTGCCGCTGATAGGCCGCCAGTTGCTGCTGCCGCCGGCTCTCCGCCGTCCGGGCGGCCTGCCGGTCCCGCTCGAAACGGGCCCGTGCCTCGACCTGGGCCTGGGCCCGGCGACCGGCGGTCCATCCGCTCTGCACCTGGTACTGGTTCCAGTCCGGCATGGGCACGGGCTGCGCCAATGCTCCCGGAGCGAAGGCCTGGACCTCCTCGGACCGCAGCAGAGAGGAGGCCCTGAAGGCACGGACCCGGCATCCCGAGGCGAGAAGACCCTGCAACGAGGCGACCTGCGCGTCGAGTTCCTCGGTGCGGCGCAGTGCCTCCGCCTGTCTGTACTCGCGGTGGCTCTGGGCGACGCGCCGTTGATAGGCGCGTGCCTGCTGCGCTTGCTGTCTCTGCTGTCTGGCTTCGGCTTCCGACTGGCGCTGCTGCTGTCGTTGCACTTCAGCCCAGACGCCGACAAAACCGGCGGATCGACGACTCATGTGGTGCAGGCCCTCCCCGAGGCGCTCTGGTTGTCCCCACAACCAGCTGTAACCAGACGACTCTAACCAGCAAAGGCCCGTTCGCATATCCACGCGCCGACGGCGGCTCGGGGGCGCGGACGGGCCGACAGCGCGTCGCGGCGGAGTACGGCTGTCACCGGGAGAGCGGTCGGGTCGCGGAGGGACACGCGGCCGACGCAGGGCAGAGGCCGCTGGATACCGGCCCCGAAGCGGGCCGGAGGCCCCTGCCCCGGTTCGTCATCGCCTCACTTGGCGGGCTTGTAGAAGGTGTAGGTGGCGGAGTACGGGACGCTGACCTGGTCGGTGCCGGTGCAGGCGGTGGTGGGGGCGACACCGCCGTCGGTGCCGAGGCGCTGGATGTAGGAGACGTCGGCGAAGACACCGGTACCGCGGGTGGCGGTCGCCTGGAGGAGGAGCTCGGGGATGGTGCCGGTCCTGGGCGAGGTGGCGACGGCTGCGGCGTTCACGGCGCTGCCGTCCACCGTGGACACCCAGACGGGGCCGCGGGAGTGCAGGGCGACGGCACGGTGGGTGCGGTCACCCTTGACCCAGAGGGTGGCGGCGGGCTCCAGCAGCTTCCAGACACCGTCGGTGCAGGTGTAGGTCTGGACGCCTTCGGCGGAGAAGACGCCGGTGAGCCGGTTGCCGTCGGGAACCTTCAGCGCGGCGGGCACGTCGAAGCCGGCGCGTACGGGCGGGGAGGCCGCGGCCTGACCGGCCGTCGCGCCGAAGAGCGTGGCGGCGGTCGCGGCTGCGAGAGCCGTGGTGGTGAGAACGAGTCGCTTCGCGATCTTCATCGGATGTGTCTCCAGAACGATTCTGTACGAGGTCACAGGTGCGGACGCGGGCGCCGTTCCGCCGTGCCGGAATCGTCGGCGGGACGACGGGACGGGCCGCCGCTTCGAGCGCGCGGCGCGGTGACGCCGGATTCCGGGATCGGCCGGACCTTTCGGTACTCCCGGACTCCCGGACTTCCGGACTTCCGGACTCCCGGACTCCTGGACTCCCGGACTCCCGGAACGGAACACCACGCCTCAAGGTCGGGAGTATCACCGGTCGGGCCCGGCCCGGCGAGGGCCCGGGGGGCACCTCGACGGTCACGCCACCGCGCACTCGGGGACGCACGACGTGCCCTCGGAGCGGCTGCGAGCGGTTGGCGCGGCAGGTCGCCGCACCGTGACCACAGCCGTTTCAGGACACCGTGGGTATCGCGGAGTTGGGGTCGAAGCCGGCGAACGCCAGACCGATGACGAAGCCCGCCACCTCCTCCAACTGGGCGACACGGTCGAGGGTGCCGAGGGTCGCCGGCGTCCCTCCCACGTCGCGCACCAGCCCGCCGACGACGTCCAGCGCCGCCGGGTCGTCGCCGCACATCGCCACGGTCACCCGCGGCCGGCCCGCCGCGGGGAGGCCTGTCCACTGGCCGGCGGAGAAGAGATGGAACGCCTTCACGACGTGGGCGCCCGGGGCGAGTGCGGCGATGCGCAGCGCCATCGGCTCGCCCTTCCCGGTGAGCAGGACACCGACACCGTGCGCGACGGCGTTCGTCGGATCGATCAGCGGCGTCCCGTCGAGTACGCCGTCGGACGCGCCCGCCAGGTCCAGCATCTCCTCGACACCGTCCCACGACACGGCGAGCAGCACCGCGTCGCGGCCCACGGCCGCTTCACGCGGCGTGCCGGCGAGCGTCCCGTGCCCCAGTCGCCCGGCGAGCTTCCCCGCCCTGACCTGTGAGCGTCCGCCGATCGCCACCTCGTGCCCCGCGCGCGTCCAGCCCTCACCCAGGGCCGCCGCCAGGGTGCCCGTCCCCAGAATTCCGATACGCATCGTCGCGTCCTCTCAAGCCGTCGTCACGAACGGTCGGTCGAGAGGCCACGCTAGGGATCGCGACACGCACCGATCGGTGCGTGGCCGATGCGCGATGATGGCGACGAGATGACTGATCACCACGTGCACTGCTACGAGCTGGTCGCCGACTGCCGTCTGCGCGCGGCCACGGATCTGTTCGCGCACACCTGGGATCCCGTCGTACTGGCGGCTCTTCGCACGGGACCGCGCCGGCGCCGCGAGCTGCGCGCCGCGATCGGCGGCATCAGCGACAAGGTCCTCACCGACACCCTGCGCCGTCTGCTCGCCGACGGCCTGGTCGACCGCAGCGCCCACGCCGAGGCACCACCGCGCGTCGAGTACGGTCTGACCGGCCTGGGGCAGAGCCTGGTCGAGGGGCCTCTGACGGCGCTCGGACGCTGGGTGGTCGAACACGGCGACGAGCTCCTCGAAGCCCAGGAGAGAGCGGCGGACCGACCCGGCCGACGGTGAGCGCGAGCCACCCCGTCACCCGCGTCCGCCTCCCCACCCGGTACACGGGCGCGCCGAAGGGGCGCGGGGAACGGCGCGCCCGGTTCTGCCCCGCCCCGCCCCCGGCGGGGCCGACCCGTGGAGCTAGATCGTCGCGGCGTCGATCACGAAGCGGTACCGCACGTCACTCGCCAGCACCCGCTCGTACGCCTCGTTGATCTCGGACGCGCTGATCAGCTCGATCTCCGCGCCGAAGCCGTGCTCGGCGCAGAAGTCCAGCATCTCCTGGGTCTCCCGGATGCCGCCGATGCTCGACCCGGCGAGGGTCTTGCGGCCGCCGATCACCGAGAAGAGGTTCAGGGCGACCGGCTCCTCGGGCGCGCCCACGTTCACGAAGGCGCCGTCCGCGCGGAGCAGGGACAGGAACCTGTCCAGGTCCAGCGGGGCCGAGACGGTCGAGAGGATCAGGTCGAACGTGCCGCGCAGCTCCTCGAAGGTCTCCGGGTCGCTGGTCGCGTAGTAGTGGTCGGCGCCCAGCTTCAGGCCGTCGTCCTTCTTGCGCAGCGACTGCGACAGCACGGTCACCTCGGCACCGAGCGCGTGCGCGATCTTGACGCCCATGTGGCCCAGGCCGCCCATGCCGAGGATGGCGACCTTCTTGCCGGGGCCGGCGTTCCAGTGCCGGAGCGGGGAGTACGTGGTGATGCCGGCGCACAGCAGCGGCGCGGCCTCGTCGAGGGCCAGGCCCTCGGGGATGCGGACGGTGTACGCCTCGTCGACGACGATGTGCGTCGAGTAGCCGCCGTAGGTGGGCTCGCCGTTCCTGTCGACGGCGTTGTACGTGCCGGTCATGCCCTTGACGCAGTACTGCTCCAGGCCGGCCTTGCAGTTGTCGCACTCGCGGCAGGAGTCGACCATGCAGCCGACGCCGACGCGGTCGCCGACGGTGAACCCGGTGACGCCGGAGCCGACCTCGGTGACGATGCCGGCGATCTCGTGGCCGGGGACCATCGGGAAGATGGCCTCGCCCCAGCCCTCGCGGGCCTGGTGGATGTCCGAGTGGCAGATGCCGGCGAACTTGATCTCGATGAGGACGTCGTGCTCGCCGACCGGGCGGCGCTCGATGGTCGTGCGCTCCAGCGGAGCCTTGGCGGCGGGAGCGGCGTATGCGGCGACAGTGGTCATGCGGGGGGTTCTCCTATGGAGTGGTCCTGCGGTCCTGCGCCCGGCCTGCCTTCCGGCCGGGTACGCATCCAGCGTGCCCGGTATCCCGGCCGCCACCCAGACCACGCTTCTTCGTACGTCCAGCGGTCCTACCACTGACGGGGGCAGGCTCGTGTGCGTACGACCGTGAATACTGGACGTATGGACGAACAGCCCTCTCAGGGGCCTACCGGACAGATCGGCCGGGAGCCGGGACGGCCGCTGGACCGGCGCGCCGAGCTCAGCGAGTTCCTGCGCACCCGCCGGGCCCGGCTGAAGCCGCAGGACGTGGGGCTGCCGGACTTCGGGCGGCACCGCCGGGTGCCGGGGCTGCGCCGCGAGGAGCTGGCCCAGCTGGCCGGGGTGTCCGTGGCCTACTACACGCGCCTGGAGCAGGGCAACGGGCGGAACGTGTCGGCGGAGGTGCTCGACGCCATCGCGCGCGCCCTGCGGCTGAGCGGGGCCGAGCACGCGCACCTCACGCATCTCGCGAAGCCCAAGCAGCACAAGAAGAAGCCGTCGGCCCGGCCGCAGCAGGTGCGGACGGCGATGCGGCAGCTGATCGACACGTTCGACAGCGTGCCCGCGTACGTCGTCGGGCGGCGTACGGACGTCCTCGCCTGGAACCGGATGGCGGCGGCCGTCTTCGGCGACTGGGCACAGCTGCCGGAGGCCGAGCGGAACTGGGCGCGGATGGTGTTCCTCAAGCCCGGGTACCGCGAGCTGTTCGTGGACTGGGACCAGAAGGCGTCCGACATCGTGAGCTTCCTGCGCATGGACGCGGGGTGCCATCCGGACGACCCCCGGCTGTCCACGCTGGTCGGTGAGCTGTCCGTGAAGAGCGAGGAGTTCCGGCGGCTGTGGGCGACGCACGACGTCAAGGAGAAGAGCCACGGGGTGAAGCGGCTGCATCATCCGCTGGTCGGTGAGCTGTCCCTGTCGTTCGAGAACTTCAGGCTGGTCGACGACGAGGAGCTGTCGCTGGTGACGTACCACGCCGAACCGGGGTCGCCCTCGGCGGAGGCGCTGCGGCTGCTCGCCAGCTGGGGGGCGGACGCGACCCGCGCGGGCTCGGCGTCGTCGCCCCACGCCCCGTAGGGGGCGCGGGGAACGGCGCGGCCCGCCCCCACCGGGGCCGCGGCCGGAGGACGGACCTCTCAGCCCTGGTACGGCGGGGCCGCGCCCCACGTCCAGCGGGGAACCGGCTGCTCCGCCGGAGGCGTCGCGTCCGGCGCCGAGAAGTGCACGGCCAGCCGCGTCCCCCACTCCGCGTACGCGACGAACGCCGAGCGGAACTCGGCGTCCGTGGGCAGGCCGGCCTCGTCCGCCGCGTCCTGGAGCAGGTTCACCCAGCGCCGCCGCTGGACCTCCGTGATGCCCTTGCCCAGGTGCTTGGCGACCATGTGCCCGTGACCGCCCTGCGTCTCGGAGTAGGCGGGCGGCCCGCCGAAGACCTCGCCGAACCAGGACGCCACGTGGGCGGCGTGCTCCGCGGCGAGGCCCTCGAAGACGGGGGCGAGGACCTCGTCCTTGAGGACCTTGCCGTAGAAGACCTCGGTGAGCCGGGCGAAGGCCTCGGCGCCCCCGGCCCAGGCGTACAGCGTGGGCACGGCCGCCCCCGTGCCCCGTACCGCCGTGGGCTTGTAGTGGCGCATCTCCTCGATGAACCCCGCGAAGGGGCCCACCTCGGCGATGAAGTCGGCGAAGAGCTCGGACTCGCGGAAACCCTCGGCGTCGTCCTCGGTGGACGTCCAGGTGACGCGGAGCACGAAGTGCTCGAAGTCCTCCTCCGAGCGGGCCAGTTCGTAGTCGACGCACTGGGGAGCCGCCGCGAGGTGTGCGGCGGCCCGGTTGTAGGCGGCGAGGAACTGCGCCGACTGCTGCTCGGGAATGAGGTACCGGATGTACTCAACGGTGTGGGCGGTCATACCCCTCGCCTACCCGGACGGCCCGCCGGCAGCACTGCTTCCGGCGGGCCGTTCGTGCGTATCAGCGATCAGTGGACCTCGCGGTCACTTCCCGTAGTACGCGTTGTAGATCGAGATCGTCGACTTGTTGCCCTTCTTGTCGGCGATCTTGGCGTGGAACGAGATGCCCTTGCCCTTGGCCGGGTTCGTCACCGTGATCCTGCCGTTGGTCACGGTGAGCTTCTTCCAGGTCTGGCCGTAGTCGTAGGACACGTACACCGCGAGCGACTTCAGGTTCGCGCCCGCGGCCGAACCCTGGACGGTCACCGGGACGGAGACCTTCTTGTCCGCCGGAACCCTGCTGTCCAGGCCGACGGCCGCGGCGAAGCGGACCGAGGACGCGGGCAGCTCGGCCAGGTCGGCCTTCTTGGAGCGGAAGGTCCAGCTGGCGTCGACGCGGGTGGAGGCCGCGGCGACCTTGACGGTGCGCTTGACCGAGGTGGTCAGCTTGTACGAGGCGTCACCGGCCGGGACCGTGAAGATGCCGCCGGTCAGGGGGTCGCTGTTCGTGCCGACCTTCGTGCCGTTGCGGTACAGGCTCGTGGTGACCGACGAGTGGAGCGAGGAGCCGGCGTGGGTCTTGCCGTCGGCGAACAGCGGCAGGTATCCGTAGATGCCGTTGCCCTCGCGGTAGACACCGAAATCGGCACCGACGCGCGGCCCGAAGACAGCGGTGTTGAAGGTCTTCTCGTAACTCCTGCCCGCCTTGAAGGTCTGCGGGGTGCCCAGCGTGTAGTAGGCCTCCAGGGGCGGGGCACCGTTCTCGGAACCGGCGCCGTACTGTTCGAACTCCAGCCCCCACTTGATCTCTTCACCCGTGGACAGGTACAGCGTCCGGGAGCCGGGCAGCTTCTGCGGGAAGGCGGCGCCGGAGGTGAAGTCCCCGGGCAGCTCGCCGACCGGGATGAGCGCACCGGTCTTGCCGGCGGCCGACGCACCGAGATCGTTCTTCACCGTGGCGAACTCGCCTGCCCGGTAATGCCGGACCTTGTCCCCCTGGAACCGCTTGACCTCGGCCGTGGTCGCCACGTCGTACTCGGCGTCGGCCCCCTTGGTCCACTGGCCGCTCCAGGTCTGGGAGAGACCGGTGACGTCCGCGCCGACGCCCGCCACGCGCAGATCGGCGAACGACGCGAGGCCCATTCCGAGGCCGAACCCGGCAGGGCCGTAGAAGTAGGAGACCGTCGCGGACAGCGGCTTCGCCCCGGCGTCCGGCACCGTGATGTCGGCCGACTCGGCGGTACGCGCGTCCAGGACCACCGAGACGTTCCTGTCGACGTTCAGCTTGGGCTGGAGCAGCCAGTCGAGGCCGCCCTCGAACGTTTCGAGGTCCTTCGCGATCCAGGAGTCCAGCAGGTACGTCCCCTTGGGCACGCGCAGGGTCACCGTGCCCTCGCCCTCGGGCGCGGAGAAGCCCCGGTCCTTGCCGAGACCGGCGTAACCGATCAGGTCGGTGAGGTAGCCCGGCGCGGGCCGGCCGTCGCGGCCGAGGTGCTTGAGCGTGACGTCGTACGACTCCACCTCGCGCTGTACCGCCGCCGCCGTGCGTACGCTCTGGCCGCCGCCGGTCGCCGTCACGTACGCGGAGTAGGCGCCGTCCAGCGTGCCGCCGAGCCTCGTGTCGGCCGTGAGGTCCGCGGAGGCCGTGCCGCCCGCCGGGACGGTCAGCGTTCTGGTGCCGAGCGTGAAGAAACCGGCCGGCGCGGGCCGTCCCTTCGGGTCGGTGGCCGTCACCGTGAGGCTGAGCGTGACGTCGGCCGTCCCGAGGTTCCGGTACGTGACCTTCCCCGTCTTCGGGGTGTCGTCGGTGTGCGGCCACTGCTGGAGGCCGAAGCTCACCGAGGACGGGACGGCGGCCACGGTCTGCTTGACGGCCTTGTCGACCTGGATGCGGCCCGCGCCCTGCTGGAACGGCGTGTACGCGCCGCCCTTGGCGGAGCCGGTCAGCGCGCCCTTGAGCTCGGCGTACGTCCAGTCGGGGTGCTGCTGCTTCAGGATCGCCGCGGCGCCCGCGACGTGCGGGGTCGCCATCGACGTACCCGAGATGGTGAGGTAGCCGGCCGGCTTCTCGCCGACCTCCTGGGCCAGCACGCTGCCCGGGGCCGAGGCGGCCGTGATGTCCACGCCGGGCGCGGTCACGTCGGGCTTGATCTGCCCGTCGAGGCCGGGGCCGGTGCTGGAGAACGAGGCCAGCTCGTCCTTGTCGTCGACGGCGCCCACGGTGAGCGCGGCCTCCGCGCTGCCCGGGGAGCCGATCGTCTGCTCGCCGAACTCGCCGCTGTTGCCCGCGGCGATCGCGAAGAGGATGCCCTTCTCCTTCGACAGCCTGTTGACCTGCGCCTCCAGCGGGTCGATGGCGGGGGTGTCCCCGCCGCCGAGGCTGAGGTTCACGATGTCGGCGCCCTGCTCGGCCGCCCAGTCCATGCCGGCCAGGATGCCGGAGTCGTCGCCGTAGCCGTCGTCGTCGAGGACCTTGCCGTTGAGCAGTTCGGCGCCGGGCGCGACGCCCTTGTACGCGCCGGCGGACTTCGCGCCGGTACCGGCGGCCGTGGACGCGACGTGCGTGCCGTGGCCGTACTTGTCGGTCGCGTCGGCGGCGGTGGAGAAGTTCTTCTCGGCGACGACCTGGCCCTTGAGGTCGGGGTGGGTCGCGTCGACACCGGTGTCCAGGACGGCGATCTTGACGCCCTTGCCGTCGAACCCGGCGGCCCACGCCTTGTCGGCGCCGATCTGCCGGACGGACTTGTCGAGGCTGGCCCGGCGGATTCCGTCGAGCCACACGTGGGCGATGCCGGAGGCCGTCCGCGCGCCGCCGGCGCGCGTGTCGGTGACGGCGGCCCACAGGTCGGGCGCGTCGCCCTTGGGCGTCAGGACGGCGTCCGCGTTGAGGGTCCTGAGGGTGCGGCGGACCTTGGTGCCGCCGGCGTCCCGGACGTCCGCCTTCGCCGCCGCAGCCGTGCCGCTGTAGCCGACGATCAGCTTGAGGCCCTGCTTCTGGGCCTTGCGGTTGGCGGCCCGGTTCAGCTCGGTGACGTCGAAGAGCCGCTGGTCCAGCCTGCCGCTGGCGACGAGCCGGGCGGCGTCGGCCGGCACGACGAGGGTGTGCCCGTCGGCCTTGCGGATCTGGACGGGTATCCCTTCGCGGCCCTCGGCCCGCTCCAGGGCCATGACGCGGCCCTTGGCGTCGACGACCACCCGGTCACCGGTGATCAGGGTGACGCGGTGCCTCGGCGCGGTCTGCGCGGCCGGTCCACCGGCCGGCCCGGCGGCCAGCCCTCCGGTCCGGTCCGCCGCCGTGCGCTCCGCCTCCGCCGACGCCGGGCCGGTCATGCCCGCCGTCAGGGCCACGGCTGCCGCCGTGGCGATCGTGGCCGCGCACGCTCTTTTCACTTGTCTGCGCAAGTCTCCCCCTGGAGAGCAGGTCCGGGATGAATCCCCGTTCGTCCGGGTCCATCCGGGTCCGTCCGACCGGGGGTCATCCCGTACGCATGGTCGTGCGCGTCCCCCCGGAACACTCAGTATGCCGGGGGGTGATCAGGTGCTCAATAGGGCTGCCTGGCCTAGCAGTTGGCGTTCTCCTTGACCGTGATCCGCCCCTTGCGGATCGTGGCGACCCGCGGGGCCTTCCTGGCGATCGAGGAATCGTGGGTGACCATGACGAAAGTGAGCCCGTGCTCCTTCCACATGGTTTCGAGTACGTCCATGATCTCGTCGCGCATGGACTCGTCGAGGTTTCCGGTCGGTTCGTCGGCGAGCAGGACCTTCGGCTGCTTCACCAGGGCGCGGGCGATGGCCACGCGCTGCTGCTGACCGCCGGACAGTTCGGCCGGCAGGTGGCCGAACCGCTCGGCGAGCCCGACGGACTCCAGTGCGGCGGCGGCCCTTTCCCGGCGTTCCTTCACCTTCACCTTCAGGGGGACGAGGGCGGTCTCCACGTTCTCCTGGGCGGTGAGGGTGGGGATGAGGTTGAAGCTCTGGAAGACGAACCCGATGTTCTCGCTGCGCACCTTGGTGAGCCGCGTCTCGGACAGTCCGGCGAGATCCGTTCCGTCGAGTTCGATGCTTCCGGCGGTGGGCCGGTCCAGGCAGCCGAGCATCTGGAGGAGCGTGGATTTGCCGCCGCCCGTCGGGCCCTGGATGACCAGGCGGTCGCCGTCGGCGATGGTCAGGTCGATGCCGGCGAGGGCGTCCACGGTCTCTTTGCCGCGCCGGTACTGCTTGGTGATGCCTTTTAGCTCGTACATGGTGTGACTCCTGGGGTCTGGCTCCGCGGTTCGACTCTGCCGGGCGGTGAGGAGGGTGCGGGCCGGCTGTGGCTGGTCGCGCAGTTCCCCGCGCCCCTTCAGGGGCGCGGTGGTCGGCGCCGTGCGGGAAGTGCGGGTTCCCCGCGCCCCTGAAGGGGCGGGGGGGGTGCGGGGTGTTTCGGCTACTCGACCCGGCGCAACGCGTCCGCCGGGCGGAGGCGGGAGGCCCGCCAGCCGCCGAAGGCGCCCGCGATGAGGCCGCCGGCCACCGCGAGGCCCACCGCCGTGACGATCGTGCCGAGGGCGACCGGCGCGGTGAGTGCCACGTCGAGGGCCTTGGACGCCGTCTGGCGGGCCGGGCCGCCCATACCGCCGCCGCCGGGACCTCCGCCGCCTCCCGGGCCGCCCGTGCCCCCGCCCGCGGAGCCGAGTTCGGCCTGGAGCGTCGGGCTGATCGCGGTGACGGCGTACGCGCCGCCGAGGCCGAGGGCGATACCGAGGACGCCGCCCACGAGGCCGTTGACGACGGCCTCCCCGACGACCTGCCGGGTGACGCGGCCGGACTTCCAGCCGAGCGCCTTGAGCGTGCCGAACTCCCGCACCCGGCGGGAGACGGCCGAAGAGGTGAGCAGACCCGCGACCAGGAACGCGGCCACGAGCACCGCGATCGACAGCCACTTGCCCACGTTCGAGGCGAGGTCGGAAGCGGTGGACAGGGAACCGGACACCGTGTCCGCGAGGTCGGCGGAGGTCGTCACCGTCGTACCGTCGATGTTCTTCTGGATGGTCGACTTGACGGCGTCGATCTGCTGCGAGTCGGACGCCTTGACGTAGATCGTGGTGACCTTGTTCTTGGAGTCGCTGAGCGTCTGCGCCTGCTTGAGCGGGAGGTAGAGGTCGGCCGCCGCGTCGCCGCTGTCGGGCGTCGCAATGCCGATGACCTTGTACTTGACGCCCTTGACGGTGACGGTGTCACCGACGGTGTATTTCTTCTCCTTGGCGTACGACTTGTCGGCGACGACGACCTTCGCGTCGGTCTCGGAGGTCTTGAAGGCACGGCCGCTGGTGATCTTCGAGGAGGTCAGCGGGCCCAGGCCGGGCTTGGTGACGTCCGTGCCGTAGACCGAGTAGTTGTTGACGTCGAAGTCGGCGCCGCCGCCCTCGACCCGGCCCTGCGGGGCCTGCTGTCTCGGCACCGGGGCCGCCCTGGTTGCCGCCCCCGCCGCCCTGCTGCTGGTCCTGCTGGAACTCGCCGCGCCGGAACTGGCCGCTGACCTTGATGACCTGGAGGCTGAGCCCGCCGACGGCGTCCGAGACGCCCTGCTGCGTGCCGACCTTCGAGACCGTGCTGGACGCCAGGGTCTGGAAGCCCTGCACCATGACCCGGTCGCTGCTCTGTTCCTCGTCGGAGTCGCTGCCCCGGGCGTCGAACTGGAAGCGCGGGCGCTCACCCGTGCCCGACTGTGCCTGGGCCGCCTTGGTGACCGTCATGTCCGTGCCCAGCCCGTACAGCGACTGGAGGACCTTGCCCTGCGCCTTCTCCATGCCGGACGACACGGAGCTGACCACGATGACCAGGGCGATGCCCAGGGCGAGTCCGGAGGCGACGACGAGCGCCGCCTTTCTGCGGCGGCGCAGTTCGCGCCTGAGATAGGTGAAGAACATGGCCGCAAGGTAGGGACGGCGTGTGATGACGGGATAAGCCCCGCATAAGAGAAGGATGAGAAGGCTGTGCGGACCCCGGAAGCGGGCTCTCAGCACGCTGTGGGAACGCCGGAGGGCGGCCGCTCGGTACGAGCAACCGCCCTCCTGCGTACGGGGGTTCGGATCAGACGGCCGAACCGGCCTTCCACGCCGCCCAGTCCAGGTTCCAGCCGTTGAGGCCGTTGTCCGGGGCGATGGTCTCGTCACCGGTGTTCCGCACGTCGACCACGTCACCGACGATCGAGTGGCTGTAGAACCAGCCGCCCGGGGAGTTCGTGTCGTTGGCACCCTTGGTGTCCGACAGGCCCACGCAGCCGTGGCTGGTGTTGACGCTGCCGAAGATGGACTTGGCGCCCCAGTAGTTGCCGTGGATGAACGTGCCGGAGGTCGACAGGCGCATCGCGTGCGGGACGTCCTTGATGTCGTACTCGCCCTTGCCGTCTTCCTTGGTGAAGCCGACCGTCGAGCCGTCCATCCGGGTCTCCTTGAACTTCTCGGAGATCACCATCCGGCCTTCGTACGTCTTGTTCTCCGGAGCGCCCGCGGAGATCGGGATGGTCCTGATGGTCTTGCCGTCCTGCGTGACCTTCATCGTCTTCGTCTTGGCGTCGACGATCGAGACCTGGTTGCGGCCGATCTTGAAGGTGACCGTCTTCTGCTGCACGCCGTAGACACCGGAGGCACCTTCGACACCGTCGAGGTTCAGCTTCAGGGTGACGGTGGAGTTGCCCTTCCAGTACTCCTCGGGGCGGAAGTCCAGGCGGTTGGCGCCGAACCAGTGGCCGACGACCTCCTGGCCGCTGGTGGAGGAGACGGTGATCGCCTTCTGGACGTCCGCCTTGTTCGTGATCGCCTTGTCGAAGTTGATCGAGACCGGCATGCCGACGCCGACGGTGGAGCCGTCCTCGGGCGTGAAGTTGCCGATGAAGCTGTTGGCCGGGGAGACCGTCGTGAACGACGCGTTCTCGTGGGCGGCGCGGCCGTCCGAGTCCTTGGCCGTCGCGGCGATCTTGTAGGCGGTGGCACGCTCCAGCTGGCCGCTGGGCTTCCAGCTCTTCTTGTCCGCGGATATCTCGCCCGCGACGGCGGCACCGGCCGCCGTCTTCATGGTCACTTCACTCAGCGTGCCCTTGGTCACGGTGACCGCGGCGGCGCTGTTGATGGAGGCGTTGTCGGAGCCGTCCTTGGGCGTGATCTTGATCTGGGCCTCGGAGGTCTCCTTGGCCGCCGCCTCGTCGACCTTGGACTGCGAGGAGCCGTCACCTTCGCTTTCGCCCTTGGGGTTCTCGTCGCTCCCTCCGCTGCACGCAGAGAGCACCAGCACCCCGCCGAGCAGTGCGGACGCGACCGTCAGGCCCCTGCGCCGCTTACTGTCCGTCATCACACGCTTCTCCATCGTTGCCGAATCCCCGAAAACACGAGAGTCCCCGTAACACCTTCAAACGCTACGACCGCTTCGTCCCGTTCCACATCCTTCACAGGTGTGGGGCACACCACGTCGCTCCGCGGGGACACGTCCGGTGCGGGTGTCGGTCACTGCGTCCCGTGAGACGACGGAACCCCGGGTGGCGGTTGCCGCCCGGGGTCACGATTTTCCCAGCGGTGTCAGCCGGTCGTCACTTCCCCGTCCGAGGCGTCATCATCCTCGTCCAGGTCCCAGTCCGGCGAATCGGGGTCGTAGTCGATCTCCTCGCTGCTCCACGAGGCCTGCGCGAGCTCGACCCCGGGCACGTCGCCGATCAGGTCGAACGGGTCGACGAGGTACGCGAGCGCCTCGGCCGTGTCCTCCGTCACCGTACGCTCGGCGTCGGCCCGCTCCTCGGCCGGGATCTCGGAGTCCCCGGCCATACGCTCCAGTGCGGCCTTGGTGAGGGCGTTCTCGTCGTCGATCTCGATGACCAATTCGACGTTCAACCGCACAAAACGTGCTGTCTCAGGTGTGCTCATACCCCGGATCGTACGACTCATGGCCGCCGTGACTTTCCCGTGACCCGCACCTTTCACTAACATCACCCCACACGGCCAATTCGCCAGCGTCACAAGGGGATCGATATTCCGTGTCCGCACGTCGATCGTTGCTGACCGCCACCGCCGCGGGGACCCTCCTGGGTGCCCTGTGGTTCGTCCCGTCCGCCAAGGCGACGGACGACCTGCCCGCGCAGCACAGAACACGGACGGCGACGACCACGGTGGTCCGCACCGCGGCACACACGTCGTCCGGCACGTCGGAGGTGTCACAGGCGTCGGCACGGTCCGCCACCGGCACGACCACGACCGAGACCGACAGCACCCCGGCCGGCCGGCACACCGGACTGGCCGACACGGGAAGCTTCGACACGACCCCGTACGTGGCGGGCGGCACGCTGTTCCTGGGCCTGGGGGCGGGGTTCGTGGTGTTCTCGATCCGCCGGGAGCGCATGGCCGGGTACTGAAGCACCGAACGCCCTGCCGGCCGCCTCCGAAGGGTGCGGACAGGTTCCTGCGGGAGCTGTTCGTCCGCCCCGCCCGAGCGCCGAGGACCGCGGCGCAGGACCCGGTGCGGCCGGCGGTGCGGCCGGTGCGGGTCCGCTTCCTCTTCACCGTCACCGTCACCGTCACCGACGATCTCTCGATCGAGGCGACGGTGCTCTCCTAGGCCGACCTTCGACCGCCGCCGCCCTGTCCGCCCCGCGTCCCGCGGTTGCCGGCGCTGCCGGCACGCGTTCCCGCACCCGCACCGCCGCGGCCACGCGTGCCCCCGCCGGTACCGCCGGCGGACCGCGTACCGGTCGCGGACCGCGTGCCGCCGGTGGCCGCACCGCGGCCACCGCCACCGCCACCGCGCCGCGCCCGCGGCTTCCCCTGGGACGGCTGGGCGGCGGCCTGTTCCGGGACCGGGATGACGACCGGGACCCCGGACGGCTCCCGCGCCCCCGTGATCCGTACCAGCTCGTCGTCGCCGGACCTGATGCGGGCCGTGTGCGGGCTGATCCCCGCGTTGACCATCAGCTGGGTCATCTCCCGCTTCTGCTCCGGCAGGACCAGCGTGACCACGCTGCCGGACTCCCCCGCGCGGGCGGTACGGCCGCCGCGGTGCAGGTAGTCCTTGTGGTCGGTGGGCGGGTCGACGTTCACGACGAGGTCGAGGTCGTCGACGTGGATCCCGCGCGCCGCCACGTTGGTCGCGACGAGGGCGGTCACCAGGCCGGTCTTGAACTGGTCGAGCGTGCGGGTGCGCTGCGGCTGGGAGCGTCCGCCGTGCAGGGCGGAGGCGCGTACGCCGCTGGCGAGCAGCCGCTTGGTGAAGCGGTCCGCCGAGCGCTTGGTGTCGACGAAGAGGATCACGCGTCCGTCGCGGGCGGCGATCCGCATCGCGACGGCCTTCTTGTCGGTCTCGTCGGCGACGTGCAGCACGTGGTGCTCCATGGTCGTCACCGTGCCCGCGGAGGGGTCGACGGAGTGCACGACGGGGTCCGTGAGGTACATCCGTACGAGCTTGTCGATGTTCTTGTCCAGGGTCGCCGAGAACAGCATGCGCTGGCCGCCCGGCTCGACCTGGTTGAGGAGCGCCGTGACCTGGGGCATGAAGCCCATGTCGGCCATCTGGTCGGCCTCGTCGAGGACGGTGATCCCGACCTGCGCGAGGGTGCAGTCGCCCCGGTCTATCAGGTCCTTGAGCCGTCCGGGCGTGGCGACGAGCACCTCGGCGCCGCGCCGCAGCAGGGCGGACTGCTTGCCGATGGAGAGCCCGCCGACGACCGTCGCGAGCCGCAGGTTCACGGCGGTGGCGTACGGCGTGAGCGCGTCGGTGACCTGCTGCGCGAGTTCACGCGTGGGCACCAGGACCAGCGCGAGCGGCGCCTTGGGCTCGGCGCGCCGGCCGGCCGTGCGGGCGAGCAGCGCGAGGCCGAACGCGAGGGTCTTGCCCGAGCCGGTGCGGCCCCGGCCGAGGATGTCCCGCCCGGCGAGGGAGTTGGGCAGCGTCGCGCCCTGGATCGGGAAGGGGTCGGTGACGCCCTGGGCGCTGAGGGTCTTGCCGAGCGCGGCCGGCATGTCCAGCGCGTCGAAGGACTCGACGGAGGGCAGCGCGGGCGTGAGCGTCTGCGGCAGGGTGAACTCGCGCGGCGGGGCGGCCTGCGCGACGGGCTTCTTGCGTGCGTTCCTGCCGCCGCCGTTGGCGGGGGCCGCCGGGCCCGCGCCGCGTGTGCCACGAGAGCCGCGGGAACCCCGGGAATTCACCGGTCGCCCGCCGGAGGGTCGTTCAGGACGTTCGGATCGAGTCATGCTGGATCTGGAATTCCTTCCTGGGCCGCACGGTTCCCCGTGCTTTCACGGTTTCCGTGTTCCCACGGTCCCCCGTGCTCGGGACACACGGACAGCACAAGCCGGGGCCCGCACCCGAAGGTGCGAGCCCCGGCTCGCGTACTGCGCGTCCCTGAATTAGGCGGGGACGATGTTCTCCGCCTGCGGGCCCTTCTGACCCTGCGTGACGTCGAAGGAGACCTTCTGGCCCTCCTGCAGCTCACGGAAGCCCGAGCTCGCGATGTTGGAGTAGTGGGCGAAGACGTCGGCGCCGCCGCCGTCCTGCTCGATGAAGCCGAAGCCCTTTTCGCTGTTGAACCACTTCACGGTGCCAGTAGCCATGTCATTTCTCCTTGGATAGGTGTGGCTCCCATCCGGAAATGACCGGAAAAACAAAACGCGCCTGAGAGAGAATCCTTTCAGGCGCACAAGTTAATGGGTACCAAAAACGTTTCGCTATGAACCCTAGCACACGATGTGGCGGGGCTGCTGTGACAGACACGACAGCCCCGCCCGTACGAAGCGAATTCCCGTCAGGCCAGCGGACCCGTCACGGGTTCCACGGCCGCGACGAGGTGGCCGCCGCGCACGAAGGCGTCCGCGGCGGCGAGGTCCGGGGCGAGGAAGCGGTCCGGGCCCGGGCCCGCCACTCCGGCCTCCCGGGCCGCGCCGATGGCGGCCTGCGAGGCCGGCGCCGGGGTGAGGCCGGCGCGCAGTTCGACGGCGCGGGAGGCGGCGTACAGCTCGATGGCGATGACCCGGGCCAGGTTGTCGACGGCCGTACGGAGCTTGCGGGCGGCCGACCAGCCCATCGAGACGTGGTCCTCCTGCATCGCGGAGGACGGGATGGAGTCGGCGGAGGCCGGCACCGCGAGCCGCTTCATCTCGCTGACCAGGGCGGCCTGCGTGTACTGGGCGATCATCAGGCCGGAGTCGACGCCCGCGTCGTCCGCGAGGAAGGGCGGCAGGCCGTGCGAGCGGTTCTTGTCGAGGAGCCGGTCGGTGCGGCGCTCCGCGATCGAGGCGAGGTCGGCCGCGGCGACGGCGAGGAAGTCCAGCACGTACGCGACCGGGGCGCCGTGGAAGTTGCCGTTCGACTCGACCCGGCCGTCGGGCAGCACGACCGGGTTGTCGACGGCGGCGGCCAGCTCGCGGTCGGCGACCAGCCGGGCATGGGCCATGGTGTCGCGGCCGGCCCCCGCGACCTGCGGGGCGCAGCGCACCGAGTACGCGTCCTGGACGCGCGGGGCGTCGTCCTGATGATGACCGGTGAGCTCCGAGCCCTTGAGCACGGCCAGCATGTTGGCGGCGCTGGCGCTCTGGCCGGGGTGCGGCCGGATGGCGTGCAGTTCGGGCGCGAGGACCCGGTCGGTCCCGAGGAGCGCCTCCAGGCTGAGGGCGGCCGTGATGTCGGCGGACTTGTAGAGGGTGTCGAGGTCGGCGAGGGCCATGAGCAGCATGCCGAGCATGCCGTCGGTGCCGTTGAGGAGGGCCAGGCCCTCCTTCTCGCGCAGTTCGACGGGCTCGATGCCGTGCGCGGCGAGCAGTTCGCCGGCCGGGCGGACCTCGCCGTCCGGGCCCTCGGCGTCCCCCTCACCCATCAGGGTCAGGGCGCAGTGCGAGAGCGGCGCGAGGTCGCCGGAGCAGCCGAGCGAGCCGAACTCGTGGACGACCGGGGTGATGCCGGCGTTGAGGACGTCGGCCATGGCCTGCGCGACGGACGGCCGTACGCCGGTGCGGCCGGAGCAGACGGTCTTCAGCCGCAGGAACATCAGGGCCCGGACGACCTCGCGCTCGACGCGCGGTCCCATCCCGGCGGCGTGCGAGCGCACGATGTTGCGCTGCAGCTGGGCCCGCAGCTCCGGGCTGATGTGCCGGGTCGCGAGGGCTCCGAAGCCGGTGGAGACGCCGTAGACGGGCTCCGGTTTGGCCGCCAGGGCCTCCACGATCTCGCGGGCCGCGGCGAGCGCCGCCAGCGCCTCGCCGGAGAGCTCGACCCGGGCGCCCCCGCGCGCCACGGCCAGCACGTCGGACGCGGTGACCCCGGCCGTCCCCACCACCACAGTGTGCATATCCATATTCAGGAGCGTACGCAGTGAATGCGGCGATGTCACTAGCGAATGCCGGGTGGGGCCCTTACCGCCGACCGCGAAACCTCCGGCGGTCGGCCGCCGCGGGCGGGGGCGCGTCGGCGAGGCGTACGACGGGGTCGTCGGGGCCCTCGCGGCCGGCGACCACGGGCTTCGTGGCGCGTACGGCCTTGGCGCGGTACTGGGCCGCGTCGGCGAGGCGGAAGAGGCGGCGGGCCGAGCGGACGGGCCCGAGCGGGTCCCCGGTGGAGGCGACCCCGCACGCGACGCCCTCGCCGAGTTCCAGCTCGGCGGCGCGGCGGCACAGTTCGTCGGCGACGCGGACCACCTCGTCGGCGGCGGGGCCCACCGCCAGCAGGCAGAACTCGTCGCCGCCGAGGCGGGCGGCGAGCGTGCCGGGCAGCATGGCGCCGCACAGGGACAGCACCGACCCGAAGCGTTCCAGGAGCCGGTCGCCGACGGCGTGCCCCTGGGTGTCGTTGACGCGCTTGAGCCCGTTCAGGTCGCACACGACGAGGCTGACGACCGCCCCCCGGGCGCGGTGGCACTCGACGGCCTCCTCCAGCCGCACGTCCACGGCCCGGCGGTTGGCGAGGCCGGTGAGCGCGTCGGTGAAGGCCAGCCGGCGGGCCTCCTCCAGGCGTTCGGTCTGCGCGATCCCGGCGGCGACCACGGAGGCGAGGACGGTCGCGAAGTCGGAGTCCGCCCGGCCGAAGACGGGGGCGCCGGCCGGGCGGGCGACGTACAGCTCCCCCCAGGCGCGGCCGTGCAGGACGATCGGCGCGACGACGCAGCAGCCGCGCCCGCGCCGTCTGAGCGCGGCCACCCTCTGGTGGCAGTACTCGGCGCGTCCCGCGGTGGGGCCGTCCGCCGTCTCGACCCAGGCGTTGGGCTCGCCGCCGCCCACCCAGCGCTCGTGCAGGAACTCGGTGATCTCGGGGAACCGGTGCACGGGGTACGTCTCGGACTCCGGGAACTCCTCCTCGCCCGGGGCCCGCTCCCCCGTGTTCACCAGGACCCGCAGCCGCCCCAGCTGCCGCTCCCACACGGACAGCGCGGCGAAGCTCCCGCCCAGCGCCCGGCAGGCGCCGTCCGCCGCCGCGCGCCACGACTCGTGCGGGGCGTGCGCGGCGGCCATGCCCTGCGCCAGCGCCACCACGGCCCTCAGCCGCACATCGTCACCACCCATCACACTATGCTAGGTAGTTTTGTACGACTTTGAGACGTCGAGCAGAGGGCGGGCCTTCCCCCGGCGACGGCCGGCTGGAATGATCGGGCCCGGAAGTTAACCCACGTTAACCGGACCGGGAGAGTGCCATGACGCAGCAGGGCGGGCCGGACGGCCCGGAGGAGCAGGGCGGGCCGGACGGGCAGGGCGGGCCGGGCGCCGAGCGGCGGTTCGGCGAGTACGTGGCCGTGCGGCGCCCCGCCCCGTACGTCGCGGAGCTCTCCCTGGACCGGCCGAAGGCCATGAACGCCGTGTCGTCCGCGATGGCCCGCTCGATCGCCGCCGCGTGCGAGGCGCTGGCCGCCGACCGGGACGTACGCGTGGTGGTGCTGACCTCGACCCATGAGCGGGCCTTCTGCGTCGGCGCCGACCTCAAGGAGCGCAACTCCCTCACGGACGCCGAGCTGGTCCGCCAGCGGCCGGTCGCGCGGGCCGCGTACACCGGCGTGCTGGAGCTCGCGATGCCCACCGTGGCCGCCGTGCACGGGTTCGCGCTCGGGGGCGGGTTCGAGCTGGCCCTCGCCTGCGACCTGATCGTGGCGGACGGCACGGCCGTGGTGGGTCTGCCCGAGGTGTCGGTCGGCGTCATCCCCGGGGGCGGCGGTACCCAGCTGCTGCCGCGGCGGGTGGGGGCGGCGCGGGCCGCCGAGCTGATCTTCTCGGCGCGGCGGGTGGGGGCGGTGGAGGCGCGTGAGCTGGGGCTGGTGGACGAACTGGTCTCCGACGGCCAGGACCGGGCGGCCGCGCTCGCGCTCGCCTCGCGCATCGCCGGGAACTCGCCCGTGGGGCTCCGGGCCGCGAAGCGGGCGCTGCGGCTCGGGCACGGGCTCGACCTGCGGGCGGGGCTAGAGGTCGAGGACGCGGCGTGGCGGTCGGTGGCGTTCTCGGGGGACCGGGCGGAGGGGGTCGCGGCGTTCAACGAGAAGCGGCGGCCGCAGTGGCCCGGGGAGTAGTTTCCCGCCCCTGAGAAGCGGAGCTGCGGCCCGGACGGAAAGCCGGGGCGCAGCCCCGCTTCTCAGGGGCGCGGGGAACCGCGCGGCCGGCCACGGGCGGCCCACAGCCGCGCACCGGTCCTCGCCGGTCCCCGCCGAGCGCCCGGCTCAGCCCCGCCGGCTCATCAGCCACGGTTCGACCACGCCCAGGCCGCGGACCGCCCGTTGCCACATCGGCTGGAGGCCGAAGCGGTACACCGGCGGCTCCTCGCCCTCCTTCTCCGCCGCGACGGCCTCCTCGACCGCCACGGCCTCGGACGCGGGCGCGTCCTGCGTCCGGATCAGTTCCTCCGCGAACGCCCCGTCGACCAGGACGGCGTCCTTCGGCGCTATCGACGTGAGCCGCGACGCGAGGTTCACGGTCGTACCGAACACGTCACCCATGCGCGTGGTGACCGTGCCGAAGGCGATGCCGACCCGCAGTTCGGGCATCGTCTCGTCGTTGGCCATGGTCTCGATGAGACGCAGCGCGATCTCGGCGGCGACACTCGCGTCGTCGGCCGCGTACAGCACCTCGTCGCCGAGAGTCTTGATGAGGCGCCCCCCGTGCGCGGCGACCAGGTCGGCGGCGGTGGTCTCGAAGGCCTCGACGAGCTCGCCGAGCTCCTCCTCCTCCATGCGCCGGGTCAGGCGCGTGAAACCGACGAGGTCGGCGAAGCCGACGGCGAGGCGCCGGTCCACCATCTCCTCGTCGTCCGCGGCCTGCACGACACGGCCGGTCGCGGCGGCGAGCTGGCGCCGCCAGACGTAGATCAGGAACTCCTCCAGCTCGGGCAGCAGCAGCTCGATGAGGGGATACGTGACCTCGGTGCGCGTCATGCCCGGCTCGGGCGGCTCGGTGAGGCCCTCCAGGAACGAGTCGATCTGCCACTCGGCCAGCCGGGCGGTGGTCTGGCCGGTGGAACGGGCCACCTGGACCGCCATCGCCTCGCTGAGCAGCCCGGCCTCCACCAGACCGGCCAGCCGCCGCAGGGCCAGCACGTCGGCCTCGGTGAGCGCCTTGGCCTGGCCGATGTCGGCGAAGCCCATGGCCCGCCAGAAACGGGAGGCCAGCTCCATGGAGACGCCGGCGCTGCGGGCCGCCTGGAAGGGGGTGTAGCGCCGCTCGGCGCCGAGGATCAGCTGTTCGAGCCGGAGCGCCAGCGGGTCGTCCTCGTCGGACTCGGCGCCGGCCTGATCGGTGCGGCTGTCGGTACGACCGTCCGTGCGGCTGTCGGTACGGCCCTCGGGGGGACTGTCGGGGCGGCCGTCCTGCGCGTCCACTGGGTGCTGTTCCTCTTTCTCCACGCGCTCCACGCGCGCGCGTGCTTCGGGCCGGTCGACCCGTGCGGCCGCCGTGTCGGCGACAGACCCGGAGGTACGCCCCGGCTCACCGTCGGAGGCGGGGTCACCCGTGCCCGAACCGCTGTCGTCGACCGTCACGCCTGCTGCCCTTCCGATCTGCCGCGGTCAGGTATCGACCGGGCTCAACTCTACGGCAGGTGTGCTGTGGCTCACTCCCGACTGCCGGGGCCGGACGGCCCGTGGCCCCCTGCCGTACACCCGCCTCCGGCGGACCGCACCCTGACGTACGGCCCGGGTACGTCCCGCGCTCACCACCAGCGCGAACAGGCACGCCTCCCCCACGTACCCCGCTGGGCCCTTCCGTCACTTTGCGCCCGGTTCTCCCGGCCGGGCCCGCCCGTCACCCGCCCGTCACCCGCCCGGTGTCCGTCACTCGCCGTCCGGGGAGTCCGCCGGAGAGTCCGCCGGGGCATCCGGCGAGGCGTCCGCCGGGCGCAGGTGCACGATGTCGCCCGCCCCCACCGGCTGCTGCACACCCTCCTCGGTGGCCAGCACCAGCCGCCCGTCGCCGTCGACGGCCACCGCCTCCCCGGTGATCGACCTGTCGCCGGGCAGCTCCGCCCGCACCCGGCGCCCGAGCGTCGCGCAGCCCGCCGCGTAGGTGTCCTGGAGGCCGGACGCGGCGGGATCGCCCCGCATGTCGCGCCACTTCACGAACTCTTGTTCGAGTGAACGCAGGACGGAGCGCAGGATCGTGTCGCGGTCCGTCGTCACCGCTCCCGCGAGGGCGAGCGACCCGGCGCCCGGCACGGGCAGTTCGTCCGCGCGGAGCGTGACGTTGATGCCGACGCCCACGACGACGGCGTCGGCCCCGGCGCGCTCGGCGAGGATGCCGCCCGCCTTGCGCTCCGCGCCCTCCACCGTGACCAGCAGGTCGTTCGGCCACTTCAGCGCGGTGTCCACTCCGGCCGAGCGCGACAGCCCCGTGGCCACCGCGACCCCGGTGAGCAGCGGCAGCCAGCCCCAGCGCTCGACGGGGACCCCGGCGGGCTTGAGCAGGACGGAGAAGAACAGGCCCGAGCGGGCGGGCGCCGTCCACCGCCGGTCGAGGCGTCCCCGTCCGGCGTCCTGCTCCTCGGCCACCAGGACCGCGCCCTCCTCCGCCTTGCCGTCCGTGGCGAGGCGGACGAGGTCGGAGTTGGTGGAACCGGTGCGGGCCACCACCTGGACGTCGGACCAGAGCCCGCCGTCCCGCACGAGCGCGCGGCGCAGCGCCATGCCGTTGAGCGGCGGACGGTCCAGGTCGGACCACCGATTGCTGTTCGCGTCTGAGTCGTCTCGCGGCGTCATGCAACCCACCCTAGGTGTGGTAAACGCCGCACTGCCGAACGGTAGGCACCCCACTACGCTACGGATGAGTAGCCATCCCCCCTTCTGAGCACCCGATCTCCGAGCCCCGCTCCGAGCACCCCACTCCGAGCACCCCCTTTCACGTCCCCACTGAGCAGGCAGGGAGCCGCATCCCGATGTCCGAGCCGGAACAGCAGCACGAGACCGACATCCACACCACCGCGGGCAAGCTCGCGGACCTGCGGCGCCGCATCGACGAGGCGACGCACGCCGGCTCGGCACGCGCCGTCGAGAAGCAGCACGCCAAGGGCAAGTTGACGGCCCGTGAGCGGATCGAGCTGCTGATGGACGAGGGGTCCTTCGTCGAGTTCGACGAGTTCGCGCAGCACCGCTCGACGGACTTCGGGCTGGAGGACAACCGCCCGTACGGGGACGGGGTGGTGACCGGCTACGGCACGGTGGACGGCCGTCCGGTCGCCGTGTTCTCACAGGACTTCACGGTCTTCGGCGGCGCGCTCGGCGAGGTCTTCGGGCAGAAGATCATGAAGGCGATGGACTTCGCGCTGAAGACCGGCTGTCCGGTCATCGGCATCAACGACTCGGGCGGCGCCCGCATCCAGGAGGGCGTCGCGGCGCTCGGCATGTACGGCGAGATCTTCCGCCGCAACACGCACGCCTCGGGCGTGATCCCGCAGATCAGCCTGGTCGTCGGCCCGTGCGCCGGTGGCGCGGTCTACTCCCCCGCCATCACCGACTTCACGGTCATGGTCGACCAGACCTCGCACATGTTCATCACCGGGCCCGACGTCATCAAGACGGTCACCGGCGAGGACGTCGGCTTCGAGGAGCTGGGCGGCGCGCGCACCCACAACGCGGTCTCCGGCGTGGCCCACCACATGGCCGGGGACGAGAAGGACGCGATCGAGTACGTCAAGTCGCTTCTCTCCTACCTCCCGTCGAACAACCTGAGCGAGCCGCCCGCCTTCCCCGAGGAGGCGGACCTGACGCCGACGGACGAGGACCGCGAGCTGGACACGCTCATCCCGGACAGCGCGAACCAGCCGTACGACATGCACACGGTGATCGAACACGTCCTGGACGACGCCGAGTTCTTCGAGACGCAGCCGCTGTTCGCGCCGAACATCCTCACCGGCTTCGGCCGCATCGAGGGGCGTCCGGTGGGCGTCGTCGCCAACCAGCCGATGCAGTTCGCGGGCTGCCTGGACATCGACGCCTCCGAGAAGGCCGCGCGCTTCGTGCGCACCTGCGACGCCTTCAACGTCCCGGTCCTCACCTTCGTGGACGTGCCGGGCTTCCTGCCGGGCGTCGGCCAGGAGCACAGCGGCATCATCCGCCGCGGCGCCAAGCTGATCTACGCGTACGCCGAGGCGACCGTCCCCCTGATCACGGTCATCACCCGCAAGGCCTTCGGCGGCGCGTACGACGTCATGGGCTCCAAGCACCTGGGCGCGGACCTCAACCTCGCCTGGCCGACCGCGCAGATCGCCGTGATGGGCGCGCAGGGCGCGGTGAACATCCTGCACCGGCGCACCATCGCCGCCATCCCCGAGAGCGAGCGGGAAGCCGCCCGGGCCCGTCTGATCCAGGAGTACGAGGACACGCTCCTCAACCCCTACACGGCGGCCGAGCGCGGCTACGTCGACGGCGTGATCCTGCCGTCCGACACCCGCTCGCACGTCGTACGCGGTCTGCGGGCGCTGCGCACCAAGCGGGAGTCCCTGCCGCCGAAGAAGCACGGCAACATCCCCCTCTAGCACGCCGGTCGAGAACGGGAGCGGTCATGAACATCAAGGTTGTACGGGGCAACCCGACCCCCGAGGAACTGGCCGCCGCCCTGGCGGTGGTCCGGGCCCGCGCCGCGGCGGCGGCAGCGCCCCCGCCCGGCGCGGACCGTGAGGGGGACGCCTGGTCGGACCCGTCCCGGGTGGCGGGCAGGCACCTGCCGGCCCCGGGGCCCACCGCCTGGACCCGCAGCTTCTGGCCGGCGTAGCCGGGCGGGGCGGGCAGGTGCCCGCCCCGCCCCCGGGCGGTTCAGTACACGCTCAGGCCGAACCGCGCGAGCACCTCCGCGACGGGCTGGTAGTACGTGACGCCGCCGGAGGCGCAGCTGCCACTGCCTCCCACGACGAGACCGACAGCCAGGGTGCCGGAGAACGCCGGTCCTCCGGAGTCACCGGCCTCGGTGCAGGCGGTGGAGCGGAAGAGGCCGTGCACCGCGCCCTCGGCGAAGTTGACCGTGGCGTTGACCGCGGTCACCGTCCCGCAGCGGAGGCCGCTCGTCCGGCCGACATGACAGACCCGCTGCCCGACGGCGGGACTCGTGGAGCCGGTCACGTCCTGGACGGCTCCCCCGCCCAGGGTCACTTCGCCGGGAAGGACCAGGGCCGACGTGGTGTAGCGGACCACTCCGTAGTCGTCGACGGGGAAGGAGCCGCCCGCGGAGACGCCGACCTGGACGGTGCGTGAGCTGTCGGCGAACCACGTGGTGGGGGTGGTCGGGGTGGTCGGGGTGCCCGCGCAGTGCCCCAGCGTCACCGCGTGACGGCCCGCGCCTCCGGTGGTGTTGAAGCCCACGACGCACTGCGCCCCGTTGGAACCGTGGAGGACGGTGCCGCCGAGGACCGTGGGCACGCGAGGGGCTGCGGTCGCCGGGGCCGGGCCGCACAGCGGGGTGACCACGGCCATCACGGCCGCGGCGCGGATCGCCAGAGGTGTGCGCGAGCGTCTCATGGGCCCTCCGGGGGCGTCGACGGTCTCGTACCGGACAGTCGCCCCATCCTGACGGGGACGGCGGACGGGACGACAGGGCCAGTCCGGCCGTTCGTCTGCGATCGTTCGTCTCCGATCGTTCGTCTCCGATCGTTCCTCCGCGGCCGGGACCGGCAAGATGAGTACGCGTACTCAGGCGTCCGGAGCCGTGCCGGAGCCACGATCGGAAGCATGCTGTGGTCCGACCCGGAGAACGAGCCGCCGAAGGAGCTGCGCGACATGCAGGACATGTTGCGGCGGCTCGGCGTCCTCATCGCGCTGGCCGTGGTGTTCGCCATGGTCATCCTCGGCCTGATGTGAGCCGCCCCGGCCCCGCCGATACGCTGGGCGCATGACTGATCAGCCACGCCGTCGGCTCGTTCTCGCCTCCCGGTCCCCCGCCCGGCTCGGACTGCTGCGGCAGGCCGGATTCGACCCCGAGGTCGTCGTCAGCGGGTTCGACGAGGACGCCGTGACCGCCCCGACCCCCGCCGAACTGGCGCTCGCCCTCGCCGAGGCGAAGGCGTCCGTGGTGGCGGCGCGGCCCGAGGTCGCCGGCGCCCTGGTGATCGGCTGCGACTCGGTGCTGGAACTGGACGGCGTGGCGTACGGCAAGCCGGCCGACGCCGAGGAGGCGACCGCGCGCTGGAAGTCGATGCGCGGCCGGGCGGGCGTCCTGCAGACCGGCCACTGCGTGCGGGACACGGCGACCGGCCGCCACACGTCGGCGGTCGCGTCCACCGTGGTCCGCTTCGGCGAGCCGACCGACGCCGAGATCGCCGCGTACGTCGCCACGGGCGAGCCGCTGCACGTCGCGGGGGCGTTCACGCTGGACGGCCGCTCGGCCCCGTTCGTCGACGGCATCGACGGCGACCACGGCAACGTCATCGGCCTCTCGCTGCCGCTGCTACGCCGCCTGCTGGCCGAACTGGGCGTTGGCATCACCGGGTTGTGGGCCCCGCCCGAGAAGTGACGCGGGAGCCGGCCGCCGGGCCGGGCCGGGTCGGGCCGGATCAGCCGCGGGTCAGGTACGCATCAGGTGCGGGCCAGGAGGCCGAGGGTGCGCGTCAGGAGGCCGAGGGTGCGGTGGTCGGAGGCGCGACACCGCCCCCGGGACCCCCGGCGGCGTCCTCGGGACCCGTGGGCCCCTCGGGATTCCCGGGTCCTCCGGACCCGGGCCCCCCGTCCCGCGTCGCGTCGGACAGGGCCGCCTCCCGGCGGTCGTACGTCATGAAGATGAGCACGATCAGCCCGAGCACGACCATCATGAAGGCGAACGCCCCCCAGCCCACCAGCCCGACCGTGAACGCGCCGAGCAGGGCGTGCACCACCGCCGCGCTGATCAGCAGGATGCGGCCGAGGCCGGCGGGCGCCCGGTCGCGCACGGCGACGCGCAGGGCGGTGAAGCCGCAGAGCGCGAAGTAGAGGCCGAAGACCAGCCCCGCGACCTTCGACGACGTGGACATCACGTCCGGGTCGAGCCCCGCCAGGGACATGTCCTGCCGGTCGACCACGACCCCCATGAACCAGTTGACCGACGCGATGCCCACCGCCTCGGCGAAGAGCACGATCGCGGTCACCCATGCCACCGGTCTGCGGACCACCGGCCCCCACCCACTTTCGACTGCCACCCGAGCAAGGGCTGTTACCCCAAGTACGTTCACGTCGGTCAGCACGCTACTAACGAGTAAAGCCTGGGACAAGGGATCTGTGTAAGGCAAAGAATCGTTGGGCCATTCGTAGGGTCTCCACAAAGAAACGGAGTGGCGCGCAGCACGGTCTTACAGAGACCTTGCCCACATCGGAGAGCTAGGGTTCATGGCAAGGCCCCTGCGTACCGAGGTGCCGCAAGGGATTTCACGGGCGAGCAGGCCTTGTATCACGCTCCGTGTGGGCAAGCTCACCACCGGGGACGGGTCGAAACGACGTGTCGGCAGTCCCTAAACTCGGCTTGTTTCAAGGAGAGGGAGCCAACGTGCGCAAGGTGTTGATCGCCAATCGTGGCGAAATCGCTGTCCGTGTCGCCCGGGCGTGCCGGGACGCGGGCATCGCGAGCGTGGCGGTGTACGCCGAGCCGGACCGGGACGCGCTGCATGTGCGCGCCGCCGACGAGGCGTTCGCGCTGGGTGGTGACACCCCCGCGAGCAGTTACCTCGACATCGCCAAGGTGCTCCAGGCCGCCAAGGACTCCGGAGCGGACGCGATCCACCCCGGGTACGGCTTCCTGTCCGAGAACGCCGACTTCGCCCAGGCCGTCCTCGACGCGGACCTGACCTGGATCGGTCCGCCGCCGCAGGCGATCCGCGACCTCGGCGACAAGGTGGCGGCCCGTCACATCGCCCAGCGCGCCGGCGCGCCGCTGGTCGCCGGTACGCCGGACCCGGTGGCCGGTGCCGAGGAGGTCGTCGCCTTCGCCCGCGAGCACGGCCTGCCCATCGCGATCAAGGCCGCCTTCGGTGGCGGCGGCCGCGGTCTGAAGGTGGCCCGCACCCTCGAAGAGGTGCCCGAGCTGTTCGACTCCGCGGTGCGCGAGGCGGTGGCCGCCTTCGGCCGCGGCGAGTGCTTCGTGGAGCGCTACCTCGACAAGCCCCGCCACGTGGAGACGCAGTGCCTGGCCGACCGCCACGGCAACGTGGTGGTCGTCTCCACCCGTGACTGCTCCCTGCAGCGCCGCCACCAGAAGCTGGTCGAGGAGGCGCCCGCGCCGTTCCTCTCCGACGCGCAGGTCGCCGAGCTGTACGCGTCCTCCAAAGCGATCCTCAAGGAGGCCGGGTACGTCGGCGCGGGCACGGTCGAGTTCCTGGTCGGCGTGGACGGCACGATCTCCTTCCTGGAGGTCAACACCCGCCTGCAGGTCGAACACCCGGTCACCGAGGAGGTCTCCGGCATCGACCTGGTGCGCGAGATGTTCCGTATCGCCGACGGCGAGGAACTGGGGTACGACGACCCGCCGCTGCGCGGCCACTCCTTCGAGTTCCGCATCAACGGCGAGGACCCGGGCCGCGGCTTCCTGCCCGCCCCCGGCACCGTGACCACGTTCGCCCCGCCGTCGGGACCGGGGGTGCGCCTGGACGCGGGCGTGGAGAGCGGCAGCGTGATCGGCCCGGCCTGGGACTCGCTGCTCGCCAAACTGATCGTCACCGGCGCCACCCGCGAGCAGGCGCTGCAGCGGGCCGCCCGCGCGCTGGAGGAGTTCACCGTCGAGGGCATGGCGACCGCCGTCCCCTTCCACCGCGCCGTGGTCGTCGACCCCGCCTTCGCACCCGAACTGACCGGCTCCACCGATCCGTTCACGGTGCACACCCGCTGGATCGAGACCGAGTTCGTCAACGAGATCCCCGCGTTCACCGCTCCCGCGGACACCGACACGGACGACGAGCCGGGCCGCGAGACGGTCGTCGTCGAGGTCGGCGGCAAGCGCCTCGAGGTCTCCCTGCCGTCCTCGCTGGGCATGTCCCTGGCCCGCACCGGACTGGCCGCGGGCGCCAGGCCCAAGCGCCGCGCGGCCAAGAAGTCCGGCCCGGCCGCCTCCGGCGACACCCTCGCCTCACCCATGCAGGGCACCATCGTGAAGGTGGCCGTCGAGGAGGGGCAGGAGGTCAAGGAGGGCGATCTGATCGTCGTCCTGGAGGCCATGAAGATGGAACAGCCCCTCAACGCGCACCGCTCGGGCACCGTCAAGGCCCTGGCCGTCGAGGTGGGCGCCTCGCTCACGTCCGGCGCGGTCATCTGCGAGATCAAGGACTGACACCGGCCGTCGTGTGAAGGGGCGTGCCTCTCGGAGGCACGCCCCTTCACACGCGCCGTGTCACACGCGCCGTGTCACACGCGCCGTGTCACACACGCCTTCTCACACACGCTTTGTCACATGCGTCCCGTCAGGGGCGGGGGGAACTGTGCGATCAGCCCCCACCGGCCCGCGGTCGCACGGCAGACGGGAGGCACACCATGCCCGCTCCCCCGGCAGGGATGCGTGCCGACGCCCGCCGCAACCGGGACCGCCTGGTCACAGAGGCACGGACGGCGTTCGCGAGGAACGGGGCCGACGCCTCCCTGGAGGACGTCGCGAAACGCGCGGGCGTGGGCATCGGCACCCTCTACCGTCACTTCCCCAACCGCCACGCGCTGCTGAGCGCGGTCTTCGCGGACGCGGTGAGCGACCTGCTCGTCCGCTCGCGCGAACTGCTCGACGATCCCCGCCCCTGCACGGCGCTCGTGACGTGGCTGCGCGCCGTCATCACTCATGCGAGTGAGTACCGCGGGCTGGCACGCGCGCTCATGTCGGCCTCGCACGACGACGCCTCGGCGCTCGCGCGGTGCAGCGGCCCGATGCGCGAGGCGGGCAGCGCCCTCCTCACGCGCGCGCAGGAGGCCGGCGCCGTACGCCCCGGCGTCTCGATCGGCGACCTGCTCCAGCTGACCAACGCGATCGCGCTGGCCGCCGAAGAGACCCCGGGTGACCCGGAGCTGGCCGACCGCATGCTGACGCTGACCGTGCGCGGCCTGAAGGCCTGAGGACCTGAAGGCCTGAGCGCCTGCGGACCCGCAGGTCGTCGCGTCAGCGTCTGCGCAGGTCGGCGACGCGCGCCCGCTCGCTCTGGGGCTGTTCCCCCAGAACCGCCGCGGCACTGCGCAACTGCGGTCCCGCACCGGGCGCCTGTCCGCGCCGGGGCCCGGGAAGCGGTACGTCCCGGCGTGACGGCTGGCGCCCCGCCGGGACCGTATCCCCGCCGGAACCACCGGCTCCGGCCACCGCGATCTGTACGCCCTGGTCGGCCAGGGCCTGCAGTTCGGTGGCCGCGCGGTCGTCCTGGGCCGGCGGTTCGTCGGTGACCAGACGGGTGATCACATCGGTCGGCACCGTCTGGAACATCGTGTCGGTACCGAGCTTGGTGTGGTCGGCCAGGACGACGACCTCGGCGGCCGCCTGGACGAGCGCCCGGTCCACGGAAGCCGACAGCATGTTGGAGGTGGACAGGCCGCGCTCGGCGGTCAGCCCGCTCCCCGACAGGAAGGCCCGGGAGACGCGCAGCCCCTGGAGGGACTGCTCGGCCCCGCTGCCCACCAGGGCGTAGTTGGAACCACGGAGGGTACCGCCCGTCATCACGACTTCCACCCGGTTGGCATGGGCCAGTGCCTGGGCCACCAGGAGGGAGTTGGTGACGACGGTCAGCCCCGGCACCCGCGCGAGCCGGCGGGCCAGCTCCTGCGTGGTGGTTCCCGCCCCCACCACGACGGCCTCGCCCTCTTCGACGAGACCCGCGGCGAGGTCGGCGATGGCTGTCTTCTCGGCGGTCGCGAGATGGGATTTCTGCGGAAAGCCGGACTCCCGCGTGAACCCGCCCGGCAATACCGCACCGCCGTGCCGGCGGTCGAGGAGTCCTTCTGCCTCCAGTGCGCGCACGTCCCGCCGTACGGTCACTTCGGAGGTCTGGACGACGCGGGCGAGCTCACGGAGCGACACGGCTCCATTTGCTCGCACCATTTCGAGGATCAATTGGCGACGTTCTGCAGCGAACACGAAACTGACAGTAACCCCAACGACCATCTGCTTTCAGCAGTTTGCGCCGAATAGCAGAAGTTGTTCGCGTGGCCGGTTGCGGAGTGGTATACGGGCCTAATCACCCCGACTATGCCGCGCGAATGGTCGACGCCCTCCGTGGCCGCGGCCCCGCCGGGAGCCGCGGCCGAAGCCTTCACCAGCCGTTATCAGTCGTGAGCAGCAGTCGCCAGCAGTCGTCAGCAGCCGTCAGCCGTTACCGCGGGGACGGCGGTCTGCGCGCCCCGCGGGGGAACCGCCGCCGTCTCAGACCTCGCCCGCGGTCTTCCTGGTGTGCAGCTGCCGCGCCACCTCGGCGATCGAGCCCGACAGGGACGGGTACACGGTGAAGGCGTTGGCGATCTGCTCGACGGTCAGGTTGTTGTCGACCGCGAGCGAGATGGGGTGGATGAGCTCCGAGGCGCGCGGTGCGACGACCACACCGCCGACGACGATCCCGGTGCCCGGACGGCAGAGGATCTTCACGAAGCCGTCCCGGATGCCCTGCATCTTCGCGCGCGGGTTGCGCAGCAGGGGCAGTTTCACGACCTTCGCGTCGATGACACCGCCGTCGACGTCCGACTGCGTGTAACCCACCGTGGCGATCTCGGGGTCGGTGAAGACGTTCGACGACACCGCCTTCAGGTTGAGCGGGGCGACCGCGTCGCCGAGGAAGTGGTACATGGCGATGCGGCCCTGCATCGCGGCCACCGAGGCGAGCGCGAAGACCCCGGTGACGTCTCCGGCGGCGTACACGCCGGGGGCGGTGGTCCTGGAGACCTTGTCGGTCCAGATGTGCCCGGACTCCCGGACCTTGACCCCGGCCTCCTCCAGGCCCATGCCGTCGCTGTTCGGGATGGCGCCGACGGCCATCAGGCAGTGCGAGCCGGTGATGACGCGGCCGTCGGCGAGCGTCACCTCGACCCGGTCCCCGACCCGCTTGGCGGACTCGGCGCGCGAGCGGGCCATGACGTTCATGCCGCGCCGCCGGAACACGTCCTCCAGGACGGCCGCCGCGTCCGGGTCCTCGCCCGGCAGCACGCGGTCGCGGCTGGAGACCAGCGTGACGCGC